>JAYSPI010000221.1:0-13805 GCA_043722215.1 Prosthecobacter sp. | reverse complement strand
CGCCGCGCTGTAACCAATCGCATTCAGGGTGTCGCGCCCGACCGGTTCCTCGATCAATTGGTCGCGTGAAAACCCGACCAGCGTGCGGGTGATGATCTCGGCGTGCTGGCTGCTAGCGCAGATATAGCGGTTCTCCGCAGGCACCAGCCCGTCTAACCGATCGAAAGCGATCTGCAGCAGGCTTTTGCCGCCGATGAATGGAATGAGCTGCTTGGGTAAGTTAGTGCGGCTCATCGGCCACAGGCGTGTGCCGGACCCGCCGGCAATGATTAATGCGTGTCTCATGATCCAATCGATGGTTGAAACCGGCGCGGTGCATAGCCGGGGGGCGTGCTGCGCGCGGCAGTCGCAAGACGACATATTTGATCCGGTGCGCCAAGCAAAACCGGCGGGGGATGGCACATCGCTCAGTCGGGAGGGGTTTCCGGTGGGTTGGTTTTCCACGGATGGAGGAAGTGGTGGTGGCCGTGCCAGTCGGGCAATGAGTAGGCGGCGGCGGCCACTGCGGCGACATAGGCGGTGGGGATGAGGAGGATGGAGAGGCCGAAGGTGCCCAAGGCCATGAGCACGGCGATAAAGCCGGTCATGATGTTGCCGGCGATGAGCAGGCTGACGCCGGCTAGGTAGTGGTGTTTATAGAGGTGGCCGAGGCCTGGGAGCAGGCTGAGGAGGGCGGCGATCTGGTTGCGATCGACGGGGTGCATTTCCGGATTGGGGTGATTCATGGGGGGGGGGGCTAGGTCAAGGGTCATACTGCGGCATGGCTGGCGGACCCGACAATCAAAATCCTTCGGTCTTGGGGCTTTCAAAATTCACCACCTGTGGGTAGTTTGCGTGTGCCGATGCCTCAGTTCACTCAGTTCACCCTGCTCCTATTCTTTTTTGCCAGCATGGGGTTGCGGGCGGAGGACGGGTTGGTGGGCGTGGCGGAGCTTGGAGGGTTGGCGGATGACGGGTCGCGGGTCGCGGTGCTGGGGTATCATGATTTATCGGAGAAGCAGCCGGAAACCTCGATGCGCATGCACACCTCGAAGTTCCGCCAGCAGATGGAAACCATCCGCCAGCTGGGCATTACGGTGATTTCCTGGGCGGACTTTGTCGCTTGGAAAAATGGCAGCGGTAAAATCCCTGAAAAGTCGTTACTGCTGACGTTTGATGACGGCTGGAAATCGGTTTATACGGATGCCTTGCCGATCTTGCGGGAGATGCACTATCCATTCACGCTCTATCTTTATGAGAATTATGTAGATGGGGGTGGCAAGGCTCTGACGTCGCCGATGATTCGGGAGATGATTGCAGGCGGGGCGACGATTGGCAGCCACTCGGTGAGCCACCCGTATCCGCAGGCGGTGAAAAAAGCGCGTAAGCAAGGGGCGGAGGCTTACGAGGCGTTTTTGCGCCTGGAGATGGGCGAATCCAAGCGTTTTTTGGAAGCGACGTTTGCGGTGCCAGTGACGAGTTATGCCTATCCGGGCGGGTACATCACCGAGGAGATGCATCCGCTAGGGCGGGAGCTCGGCTACACCCACTGTGTCACGGTGGTGCCCGGGAAAGTGCGGCGGAGCACCCCGAATGAAACGCTGTTCCGTTATATGATTTTCGGTAACAACGATAAAATTTTCGAGGTGGCTACCAGTTTCCGCGAATCCGCGACCGCCGGGGAAGGATCCACCCTGGGTGCGGTGCCAACCACCCCGTATCCGGTGGTGCCGGAGCCCGGCGCTCTCATTAACAGCCGCCTGCCTGAGATTGCCGCGGATCTAAGCGACCTGGCCGATCTCGACCCCGCGTCGCTGGTGATGAAAGTCTCGGGGTTCGGGGAAGTGCCCGCCACCTTCGCGCCCGATACCCGTCGGTTCTCGTGGCAGGTCAACCGCCGCCTGCGCCAACCGACATGCCAAGTCGCCATCTACTGGAAGTCCGCGTCCGGCACGGCCACCGAGACGCCACTGCGGTGGGCCTTTCAGCTCGACCGCGAGGCGGCCTATTTAGCCGATGGCGAGGCACCATGACTCATGAATTGACATTTCGGCACCCAGCCAGTTGGCATGAGTCGCAACGAATCACCACCTCACCGACCTTTACCGCCCATGTTTTCCTCACTGACCGATAGTTTAGACAAGACGTTTCGTAACCTGCGCGGCGTGGGTCGCATTTCAGAAAAAAACATCACCGATGCCCTGCGTGAAATTCGCATTGCTCTGCTAGAAGCGGATGTTGAATTCGGGGTCGCCAAGGATTTTATCGCCAAGGTCAAGGAGAAGTCGATGGGCGAGGACGTCCTCAAGTCGATCAAACCCGGCGAACAAATCGTCAAAATCTTCCACGACGAATTGGCGGTTTTGTTAGGTGGTGACCAAGTGCCGCTGGATCTTAATCCGCCGGCGCGCATCCTGATCTGCGGCCTCAACGGGGCGGGCAAGACCACCACCTGCGCCAAGCTGGCCAGGCGCCTGCTTCATGAGGGTCGCCGCCCGGTGCTCATTGCGTGTGACCTCTATCGGCCTGCGGCGATCGACCAATTGGCGGCGCTGGCCAAGCAGATCGAGGTGCCGTGTTACATGCCTGAGGCGGGCGAGTCAGACGTGGTCAAGGTGGCGCGCGACGCGCTGGTGTGGGCCGACGGGCAGCGAGCGACGGTATTGATTTTCGACACGGCGGGGCGCCAGGAGATTGACGAGCGGCTCATCGGGGAGCTCAAGCGCTTGCATGCGTTCGTCGAGCCGAAGGAAACGCTGTTAGTGGTTGATTCAGCCACCGGCCAGCAGGCCGTATCCGTCGCCACCCACTTCGACCAAGCGGTCGGCATCACCGGTATCATTTTGACCAAACTCGACGGTGATGCCCGCGGCGGGGCCGCCTTGTCGATGCGCGCGGTGACCGGCAAGCCGATCAAGTGGGTCGGCGAAGGGGAGAAGCTCGACCAGTTGTTCGAGTTTCACCCGGATCGCATGGCCGACCGGATTCTCGGCATGGGCGACGTCGTGGGCATGGTCGAGCAGGTTGCGGGCAAGGTCAACGAGCAGGACGCGATGCGCTCGATGAAGCGGCTGCAGGAAGGGAAATTTGATTTCACGGATTTTCTTGACCAGATGAAGATGATTCAGAGTCTTGGGCCGTTAGAAGGGTTGTTAGGGATGTTGCCTGGTTTCAGCAAGATTAAGAAACAACTGCCCGCAGGCGTGTTTGATAGCGCCAAGCTCAAGCGCACCGAGGCGATCGTGTTGTCGATGACTCTGGAAGAGCGCCGCCGCCCAGAGATCATCAAAGGCTCACGCCGCCAGCGCATCGCCGCTGGCTCCGGTTCCACGATCCTCGCCGTGAACCAGCTGATCAAGCAGTTCAGTGAAATGCGCAAGATGATGAAATCGCCCGGCAAGATGAAGGATATGATGCGCCAAATGGGAGGTGCCGCCGGAATGAAGGACATGATGAAAGGCCTCGGCGGCAAGCTACCGTTCTAACATGTTATCGATCTACATTTGCGGCCCTACCGCGTCGGGCAAATCCGCGCTGGCGTTGGCGGTGGCGGCGCAGTTGGACGGCGAGATCGTCAATGCAGACGCCTTTCAGCTGTATCGCGGGTTGGAGATTGTGAGTGCCGCTCCGACGGCGGTGGAGCGGGAGCGAGTGCCGCACCATCTTTACGGGGTGTTGGATGCGTCGCAAGCGGCCGATGCCGGGCGGTTCATGCGGCTCGCCCAGCCGGTCATTGAGGAGATTCAAAGCCGCGGCAAAACCCCGGTCATCGCTGGCGGGTCCGGACTTTATCTGAAGTTTCTCACCCACGGTCCCGCGCCGTTGCCAGCGGTCGATGACGGATTGCGCGCCGCCCTCGACGCTCGTCCGCTGGAGGATTTAGTGGCTGAACTCAGGCGCTTGGACCCGCTAGAAGCGGCGCGCACGGCGCTGCAGAACCGTCGTTTTGTGGCACGTGCGTTAGAGATTTGCCTGCTCACGGGTGGCAAGGCCTCCGACCTGCGTGACCAATGGGCGGCGCAAACCAGCGGGGTCGCCGCCCGTCTGCGTGGGTATGTCATCCAGCGTGAGCGCGCGGACCTGCATGCGCGGATTGCTGCGCGCACTCGCGCGATGCTTGACGGCGGGGCTCTGGCTGAGGTGGCGGCGCTGACGACGGTATCGTCCAATTGTGAGAAGGCGATCGGCTTGCGCGAGATTCGAGCCTTTCTAAGCGGGGCGATTGATCGCCCGACCTGCGAGGAGCGGATCAATGCAGCCACCCGCCAATACGCCAAGCGCCAGGAGTCGTGGTTTCGGCGTGAGCAGTGGCTGCAGGTCTATCAGGGGGGTGAGATCCCTCTTGCCGTAGAACCTCCTGCGCCCTAAGACACCGCTGACCGAGTATCATGACGCGCCTCCTTCATCTTCTGCTAGCCGTGTGGTTGTTGCTTTCGCCGCCGGTGCTCGCGGTGGATTTGCATGACGTTCAGCCGGCCTATCCGTCGCGTGGTGGAAGCAGCGCGCAGTACGCCGTGTTTCCGCGGCCGCTGGAGAGTTATCCGCGAGTCAGCGGCGGGATGCTGGCAACCCTCAAGGCGCGGGCCGTCGCGGAACCCTTCAATCTTGCGGCATCGCTCGTGTTCTTGCTAGCGATTCTGCATACTTTCGCCGCTGGGCGCTTCACGCGGCGCGCGCACCGTTACGAGCATGAGCACGCGGTGGCCCTTGGGCAGCGCGGGGTGGGCGACGATTTGCATCCTGGCGGGGTGGCAGAGGTCTCGTTCAAGGGGACGGTATATCATTTTCTTGGGGAGGTTGAGGCGGTGTTCGGGCTGTGGGTGTTAGCCCTCGCGGGGGTCGCTGTATATTTTTATTCGTGGCACGACTTCCTGCTGTATCTGGGTAAGGACCGGGTTTTCACCGAGCCGATTTTTGTGGTGGTGATCATGGCGATTGCCGCGAGTCGGCCGGTCTTGCAAATAGCGGAAACGTTGATGTCCAAAGCCGCTGCCTTGGGCAACGGTAGCCCCGCCGCCTGGTGGCTCAGCGTGTTGGTGCTGGCACCGATTCTCGGCTCCTTCATCACCGAGCCGGCCGCCATGACGATCGGTGCGTTGCTACTTGCTAGAAAATTCTATCGGTTTCAGCCGCCGGTTCGGCTGGCTTATGGGACGCTGGGTCTTTTATTTGTCAATATCTCGGTGGGTGGTACGCTCACTCATTTTGCTGCGCCGCCCGTCTTGATGGTGGCGGGTAAATGGCGTTGGGACACACCGTTCATGTTCGGGCACTTCGGGTGGAAGGCCGTGGTTGGAATCCTGCTTTCCAGTGGGTTGTATTTCCTCTGGTTTCGCCACGACCTCAAGCAACTGTCGGACCGGGCGGACGGCCGCGCGGATGGCAAGTTTGAGTCGGTGAGTTGGCAGGATCGCGTAACCCGGATTCCGCCATGGGTGACATGTGTGCATTTGGCCTTTTTGGCGTGGACGGTTTACACGGCGCACCTGCCGGCATTGTTCATTGGGGCGTATCTTTTCTATATTGCGTTCCTCACGGCCACTCGCCACCACCAGAATCCGGTGTCACTGCGCGGGCCGATGCTGGTGGGTTTTTTCCTGGCGGGCTTGGTGGTGCATGGTGGGTGCCAGGGGTGGTGGATCGCTCCGGTGATTGGCGCACTGCAGGAGCATGCGCTGATGTTCGGGGCGACGGTTCTCACCGCGTTCAACGACAATGCCGCCATCACCTATCTGGCGGCGCAGGTTCACGATATCACACTTAGCGCCAAATACGCAGTGGTCGCCGGCGCGGTCACTGGCGGCGGGCTGACTGTGATCGCCAATGCGCCCAATCCTGCGGGGCAGAATATTCTCGCCCGGTTTTTCCATAATGGCATCTCGCCGCTCGGCTTGCTGTTAGGTGCGTTGGTTCCGACCCTCATCGTTTATTTTTGCTTTATCCTCCTGCCTAACAGCCTGGTTGGTGAGCCGCGGGTGATCCCGGCGGTCGTTGTTCCAGTCAATGAGAAATGGCAGCCTTCCCACTAATCACTTATGTTTACCGGTCTAGTAGAAGCAGTTGGCACAGTCGTGTCGTTGGAAGCGATGGGGGAACAAGCGCGCTTGACGCTGGAGTTGCCGTTTGCCGCCGAGTTGGCGTTGGGTGACTCGGTGGCCATCAATGGCTGTTGCCTGACGTTGGCGGCGCAGGTGGCGGGGGGGGCTGCCTTTGATTTGCTCGCGCAAACGCTGCGGGTGACATCGCTCGGCGAGTTGGTCGCGGGGTCCCGCGTCAACCTGGAGCGCGCCATGAGGGTGGGCGACCGCTTTGGTGGCCACTTCGTGCAGGGGCATGTGGATGCCGCCGGCCGCATCACCCGGTTAGAATCGAGCGGTCAGGACCACATCGTTGGGGTGTCCGTGCCGCCTGCGATTCACCTATTGTGTGTGGACAAGGGGTCGTTGGCCATCGACGGAATTTCGCTGACGATCGCGGAGCTTACCGCCAGCGAGGCGATTTTCTGGATCACCCCGCACACTTGGGAGAACACCCACTTGCATGTGGCGCGCATCGGCCAGGCGGTCAACCTGGAGGCCGATATGCTGGCCAAGCACGTTGCCAAGTTGGTGGAGGCGCGCTTGTCGGCCGCAGTCGCGTTTGACAGGCGCGGGTGATTCCGCTAGCCAGAGCTCATGAATGAGGAGCTGCATGATGATTGGTTTTACACGAGCGAGGGGGAACGCTTCGGGCCGATCACCCTGGCCGATCTACGAGTCAAGGTGCTGGAAGGTGGGTTGAATCCACGACTCGACCTGGTCTGGAATCAACGACTGACCGACTGGACGCCTGCCGGTGAAATTGACGGGTTGTTTGAGCGGCGTGAGCCGCCGCCGCTGCGGGTTGAGGCGTCGCGGGGGTACCCGAAGCACGAGTCGGTGGAGGAAACCATGAACCAGATTGTGGATTGGCCGGGTGCCCGGCGGCGGAGTTTTCTGATTGCGACGATGATTTTTCCATGGCTGTGGAATCTCGCGTTGGCGGGCAGTGCGGGTTGGTTGAGTGGGCAATTTGGTGACCGACTGATGGGGCCATTGATTATCGGTGTGGCCAGCCTGCCGCTGGTGGTTGGGATTTATTATAGTCTCCAGCGCTTGGCCAATCTGGGGATGAGCCGCTGGTGGTATCTCGCGCAGCTAGTCCCGGGGCTCAACCTGTGGCTCGGCTACCGGTGCGTCGCTTGCCCAGCCGGTTACGCCTATCACAAAAAGCTGGATTCAGCGGGGGTGGTTCTTGCGATCCTCTATTGGTTGGTGGTGGTCGGTGTACTGGTGGTGGCGGTGGTGGCGGCGGCGGTAGTGTTGGGGATGCTTGGCAGCGCTGGCTTGCAAGAGCGACTTCACGAGGCCATCCGGGTTCTCAGCGAATTTAGCACAAAGCCATGATTCAATGGTCCAAACATTCCGACGAACGCCGCGTGGGGGGGGGCACCGAATGCTGGTGCCTTCACGGCTCGGTCGGCATCGCCGCCGATTGGCGCGCGTTCGCCGCGCGCCTCGCGTCACAGCAAATCGGATCCAGGGCGGTTGATTTGTGGCGGTTCCTCGAATGCCAGGCGCTGCCGTTGGCAGGCTTTGGCGCGGCGCTCAATGCCGAGGCGAGTGGTGAGGTGGCGCGCGCCACTGAGCGGGCGTTGTTAGGTTACTCGCTGGGTGGGCGGCTGGCGCTGCACGCATTGTTAGAAGGAGGTCACCCGTGGCAAGCGGCGATCATCATTGGTGCCGATCCTGGGTTGGAGGCGGCGGCGGAGCGGGCGACGCGGCGGGCGGCGGATGCGGCTTGGGCGACCTTGGCGCTGACCGGCCAGTGGCAGGATTTTCTATCAGCCTGGGATGCGCAGCTGGTGTTAGGTGGGGCGGTGGTGCGCGAGCCACAGGTAGCGGGGCAGTTGGTGATGCGGCGGCGGGAGATTGCCCGGAGTTTTGTGGATTGGTCGTTAGGTGCGCAGGTGCCGTTGTGGGATCGCTTGTCGGAAATCACCCAACCGGTGCTGTGGGTTGTAGGAGCCAACGATGACAAGTTTCGTGGGCTAGCCGAGCGTGCGGTGGCGCTACTCCCGCGGGCGACGTTGGTGATTGCGCCGGATGCGGGTCACCGGGTGCCGTGGGAGGCGGCCCCATGGCTGGCCGAGCAAGTGGCGGGATTTTTGCGCGGTGAGTTTCGGTGAGGGGGGGGTGCAGGAGCAAAGGGTTAGGATTGCAGGGAGTGGTGGCATCGTCCAAGGTGGCGGGCATGTGGACCACCGTGCGCGAGTATGAGGATATCTGTTATGAAACGACGGATGCCGGCAAGATTGCTAAAATCACCATCAACCGGCCTGAAGTGCGCAATGCCTTCCGCCCAAAAACCGTCAAGGAATTGTTACTGGCATTCGACCATGCCCACGAGGACCCGACGGTCGGGGTGATCATCCTCACCGGCGCGGGCGAACTCGCGTTCTGCGCGGGCGGCGACCAAAAAGTGCGCGGCCATGCCGGCTACATCGGCGAGGACGGCATCCCACGCCTCAATGTGCTCGACCTCCAAAAGAAAATCCGCTCGTTGCCCAAGCCAGTCGTGGCGATGGTCGCCGGCTATGCCATCGGCGGAGGTCACGTCCTGCACATCGTCTGCGATCTAACAATCGCCGCCGACAACGCCCGCTTCGGGCAAACCGGCCCGAAGGTTGGATCGTTCGATGGCGGTCTGGGGTCCAGTTATCTGGCGCGCATTGTTGGCCAGAAAAAGGCACGTGAGATTTGGTATTTGTGTCGCCAATACGACGCGCAGCAGGCGTTGGCGATGGGGTTGGTCAACACAGTGGTCCCGCTTGCCCAGCTTGAAACGGAGACTCTCCAGTGGTGCCGAGAGATGTTAGCGCACTCGCCGCTGGCGCTGCGATGTCTCAAGTCTGCGCTCAATGCGGATTGTGACGGGCAGATGGGGCTGCTTGATCTAGCGGGAAATGCGACCTTGCTGTATTACATGAGCGAGGAAGGTCGCGAAGGAAAGCAGGCGTTCCTCGAAAAGCGTCCACCGGATTTCTCCCAGTTTCCGCGCGTCCCGTGACGCCGCAGGGTGCGATTTTTCCACTTGAATGGAGGTGGATGCGTGATCAAACCCACTGCCATTCACGTTTAATTTATCAGAACGAATTCATCACGGGGGTGGGGAATGTTTCCTCACCCCTCACTTTTTTATCATCATTGATTTCACCTCCGCTTTTTATGTGCCTGTTCAATCATCCAACCCACCATCCGCCACTGGCTATGTGGAAACCGTCCACCGCGCGTTGGGCATCGCCTGGAACAAGACCCACATCGGCAGGCACATCTTCTGGTGCCATCGCGGGATGTGGCATGATGGGATGACTCAAGGCACCCGCATCACCGGCAATCTCTTTCATGACTCGTTTGCCCAGGATCTCTGGTTCGAGGTCAACCACGGGCCGCTCCTCGTCGATCACAATCTATTTTTGTCCGCCACCTCACTCCAGGATTGGTCTGAGGGCGGGGCCTATGCTCATAACTTGTTCGCCGGTAAAATCTCGATCAAGCTGCCGCAAGACCGGGTCACGCCATTCCACCAAGCTCATTCAACCGCACTTGGCGGCTCGTCCAGCGTCAATGGCGGGGATGATCGGTTCTATAACAATCTATTTGTTAACTTGGGGGCCGGGCTGGCCGGCTACAACACGACGAGTCGGCCGATGCAGATGAACGGCAATGTCTTCGTCAATGGCGCGTCGCCATCGACCCAGGAAAGCGACCCTCAGAGCAATTCCGGGTTCAATCCAGCGCTCCAGCTGTCGGGCACAGCCACTGGCTACTTCCTGCACCTCGCCGTCGATCGCAGTTGGGCGACGAGTTGGACGCGCTCGTTAGTGACTACCGCGTTGTTAGGTAAAGCGGCGGTGGCGAATCTGCCATATGAGCAGGCGGACGCCACCGCCTACCAGCTCAACGGCGACTACTTCGGGGTCGCGAGGAACGCGGCTAACCCATATCCTGGGCCATTCGAACTCCCCGCCGGCGGCACCTTTGATCTGAAAGTCGCCGCGACGGGGCACTCCCACGGCACGCAGGCCCAAGCGGCGGCGGCGGGCCAGTGAGTTCTATCGGGTGATTTCGCGGCCTTGATTGAATCTTGGTCGGTCAGCGAGTCGGCGGTTGTTCGATAGCCGGTTGTAAATCCCAGGGGGCGTTTCCTGCTTGCTTCGGGCGCTAGGTGGGCATTGCTTCGGTCACCATGGCAGAGGCACCCACACGCACCCCGACGCGCTCTGCGCGCTTGGCGGGCATGACGCCAGTGGCGGTGGCCGCGGGATTGCGTCATTTGCCGGGTTTGGTTTTTTTGGATTCAGCGGGGAACCTGCCAGGTTCTGGACGGGCGGCGATTTCGCTGGTTGCGGCGCGACCGATTCGGGTGGTGCGCGGATCGATCCATGCGGTGGCGGACCGGGCGGTGCTGCGGGACGTTCTGGCGGTGGATCCAGTGGTGGGCGGAGCTCAGGGTTTTCCGCTGGGTGGCATGTGCGGGTGGGTGGACTACGAGGGGGATTTTGTTTTTGGCGAGTTTCCGGAGATGCTCGTTTTCGACCATGCGGACCAGTCGTGGTGGGAAATCGGTGGGCTATCCGCCTGTCTGCGCGCGACGATCGATGAACCGCCGAAGATTGGGGGGTTTCACGCGTCCTTGTCCCGCGATGGGTTTTTGAATGGAGTTGAGCGCATCCGGGAATGGATTGCGGCGGGCGACGTCTATCAAGTGAATTTGTCGCAGGCGTTTGTGGCGGAGGTGGCAGGTGGTTCGTTGTTCGGGTTGTACGAGGCATTGCGGGTGGCCTCGCCCGCGCCGATGGCGGCGTGGTTGTCGCTGGATGGCAAGGAAGTGCTGAGTTCATCGCCGGAGATGTTTTTGCAAATCACGGGGCGGACGATTGAAACGCGGCCGATCAAGGGGACGCGGCCGCGATTCGCCGATGCGGTGGCGGACCGGCGCTCGGCGGATGACCTTCAGGCCTCGCTGAAGGAGCGCGCCGAGTTGGTCATGATCACCGACTTGCTGCGCAATGACCTCGGCCAAGTCTGCGAATTCGGCAGCGTGACCGTGACGGAAATGCTGCACCTTGAATCGCTGGCCCAAGTTCACCATCTGGTCTCCACCGTGACCGGCAGCATGCGCCCGGACATCGATGCAATCGATGCGCTGGCGGCCTGTTTTCCCGGCGGCAGTATCACCGGTGCCCCTAAAAAACGCGCGATGCAAATCATCCGGGATATCGAGGGTGCCCCGCGCGGGCTTTACTGCGGTGCCATCGGGTGGTTGGGTCGCAACGGTGAATGCTCATTTGCCATCGCAATCCGCACTCTGGTGCGCGATGACTCACGGCTTGTCTATCAGGTAGGCGCCGGGATCGTGGCCGATTCTGAGCCACATCAGGAATATGAGGAAACCCTCCACAAGGCCGCCGGTATGCGGTTAGCCGTGGAGAGGTTTTCTAGCCGCTGAGATGACGCCCGGTGCTCGGCGTGCGAATTGAGGCTGCCATTTCGTGGCGGACCTGCCAGCGTCCGGTTGCCGATGATTGCGCGATCGTTCCAGTCCTTCGCCGCCGCCGCATGGCTAGCGGTTTTATTGCCCATGGCGGCGGTCATTGGCACGGCCTCGGCATTTTTTCTGTGGGCCCTTGATGCGCTGACCCGCATCCGTTTTGCCAGCCCGTGGCTGCTCGGCGGGTTGCCAGTCGGCGGCTTGGCGGTCGGTTGGCTCTACCACCGGTATGGCAAATCTGCAGGCGCTGGCAACAACCTGCTGATTGATGAAATCCACGAGCCGGGCGCAGGCGTGCCGCGCCGGATGGCACCCATGGTTTTGTTAGGCACGCTGGTCACTCACCTTTTTGGTGGCTCAGCCGGCCGCGAGGGCACCGCCGTGCAAATGGGCGGCAGCATCGCGGCCACTTTTGGCCGGGTGCTCAAGCTTGATGATGCGAGCGTGCGGGTGCTGCTGATGGCCGGGGTGGCGGCCGGGTTTGGGGCGGTTTTTGGTACGCCGATAGCCGGCGCGGTTTTTGCGTTAGAAGTACTGGTTATCGGGCGCATCCAATACGACGCATTGATTCCGTGTTTTATTGCCTCCTTGGTGGCGGATTGGACCTGCGCCGCTTGGGGGATTAGTCACACTCATTATCACGTCAATATTGCTTCGGCGGGCCACCACCCGGACATCGGGTTGTTGGGTAAGGTGGTGGTCGCAGCCATCGCCTTTGGTCTAGCAGGAGCATTGTTTGCGTGGTGCTCGCACCGCCTCACTGACTGGTTCACGCGCTACATTCCGCGCCCAGAACTGCGACCGGTGGTCGGTGGTGTGCTCGTCATTGGGTTGTTCTTTCTAGCAGGTACAGGTGACTACTTAGGGTTGGGAGTCATTGGGGATCGTCCAGATGCATTTACGTTGCCCGCGATGTTCACCTCGACGCAGATTCCGGCGGGTGCGTGGTTGTGGAAGTTGGGGTTCACGGTAATCACCTTGAGTGCTGGCTTCAAGGGCGGCGAGGTTACCCCTTTGTTTTTCATCGGGGCCGCCCTCGGTAACGCCCTAGCTATGGCGCTTGGCGCGCCGATCGACTTATTCGCCGCGATCGGGTTCGTTGCGATCTTCGCCGGAGCCACCAACACGCCGCTGGCGTCCACTCTGCTGGGCATCGAACTCTTCGGTGCTGGCAACGGCGTTTATCTGGCGACCGCCTGCGTCATCGCCTACCGCTTCAGCGGTCACTCGGGCATCTACGCGGCCCAACGACTCGCGGTTCCAAAATTCCGCGCGCTTCAACGCGACAACTGACTTGCCTCGCTGGGAGCCGCAGGTTATTCACGCACTTGCACCGCCACGCCCCCGTAGTTCAATGGATAGAACGATGGTTTCCTAAACTGTAAATTCGTGTTCGATTCACGACGGGGGCACTCCTTGAATCCTTTTAGATAAAGGGATTCAAGGGGAACAGAAATGCACGCAGGGGAAGCTAAAGTCCGTATCGACACCGTATCAGAAAAGGATGAAAAAGAGGCTAGGCAGACGGGCCACAACAGCCTGGATTGAGGCGGATCCGGACAATCGGGCCAGTGGCTAAGCTATGATTGTGGTGTGCGGGTGCGGACTGTAAAACCGACACCAACACACACCCAATGAAAGCAAAACGCAGAAGACACGACCCTGAATTCAAGGCCCGGGTGGCGCTCGAAGCGCTCAAGGGCGTCAAGACCATTCAGCAAATCGCCAAGGACTACGATGTCCACCCGGTGCAAGTCTCCGAGTGGAAGAAAACCATGGCCGAGGGTGCGCCCGGCGTCTTCGGCCCCGGCTCGGGCAAGACCGAGGCGGAGTGTTTCGAGCGCGAACGTGCCCAACTCCATGCCAAAATCGGCCAACAAGCCGTAGAACTGGACTGGCTCACAAAAAAATCCAAACAACTCGGTCTGTGAGGGATCGTATCGAGTTGGTTGACAAAGAGCATTCCAGACGATGGGCGCCGGAAGTATCCCTACTTGCTGAGGAATCTAACCATCGATCGGCCCGACCAGGTTTGGTGTGCGGACATCACCTATGTGCCGATGCCTCGAGGCCACGCCTACCTGTGCGCGGTAATGGATTGGCATTCTCGTAAGGTGTTAGGTTGGGCGCTTTCTAACACGATGGGCACTGACCTGTGTCTGAAGAGGTCCCCCTGGCGGAGCCAGGGGCAAACAGATTTTAGCTATGGGTCGTGGGAGGCCGGGGAGCGTGGTTGTTTGTGTTGTTAGTGGCGT
>JAYSPI010000220.1:0-9003 GCA_043722215.1 Prosthecobacter sp. | reverse complement strand
CAGGACATCTGGCCAATGGTGTCGAGATTCTGGGTCATCACCGCGACCTGACACCCGAGGCGTGCCGCCGCCAGCGCCGCCTCAACCCCGGCGTGGCCGGCACCAATCACAATCACATCGTAGCTCTTAGGAAATTGAAACATTGCAGGACGCGCAACATAGCCCGACATCGCCACGGCTCAAGCTCGGAAACCACCCGTGTTCCACGTGGAACAATCCACCACGCTTTCAGCCCGGCAACCATCCTGGGGACAGGACGCGATCGCCCAATCCCAACCGCCACCCGTCCCTGTGCCACAAAAACCGAAAAATCCACCATTCAACCGCAAATTTTCTTGCGCTTAGGGCGATCTCCGCGATTTTACGGGCCACCTTCCATGCTTCGGCGCAGGTCAACTCCCGAGGGTTTTCCCGCGTCCCACGCCCTGTTAGACCACCGCCACCGCCGCCCATGTCACGCGCCACCGACTCGCCACTCGACTTCGCCCATTCGCCCGTCAACCAAGCCCTGACCGCCGAGCGAAAAATCGAGCTGTTCTCGCAAATGGTTCGGATTCGTCGCTTTGAGCAAGCGGGTCTGAAGTACTACCAGGGAGGGAAAATTGGGGGATTCCTGCATCTTTACATCGGCCAAGAAGCGGTCGCCGTGGGCACCGTTTCGCTGGGCGGTCCTCACGACCATTTCATCACCGCTTACCGCGACCACGGCCACGCCCTGGCCGTCGGCATGAACATGAATGAATGCATGGCCGAAATGTTCGGCAAACAAACCGGCTGCTCAAAAGGCAAGGGCGGGTCGATGCACTTTTTTGCGCCCGATAAAAACTTTTGGGGGGGTCACGGGATTGTAGCCGGCCAAACGCCGCTGGGCCTTGGCCTCGGCTACGGCCTCAAATACCTCGGTCGCGAGGGATGCTGCCTGTGCTTCCTCGGCGATGGTGCCGTCAACCAAGGAGCCTTCCACGAATCGCTGAATCTCGCCGCCTTATTTGAAATCCCGGTGGTTTTCGTCATCGAAAACAACGGCTACTCGATGGGCACCTCGCAAGCACGATCCTCCTCGTACACCGCCTGCCTCGCCCAGCGCGCCGACGCCTACAACATCGAATGGGACGTGATCGACGGCTCGAACCTCTATGAGGTCCGCGCCAAAACCCACATCGCGATGGAGCGAGCCCGCACCCAACACAAGCCCACCCTGCTAGAAATCGACACCTACCGGTATTACGGTCATAGCATTGCGGACGCCAACCACAAAAAATACCGGACCCCTGAAGAGATCGAGGACTACAAGCAAAACCACGACCCGATCAACGTGTTCCGGCGCACGCTCATTGGCGAAGGCGTCCTAACTGAGGATCACGCCGCCGCCATCAACAAGGCTGCCGCTGAAGAAGCCGCCGCCGCAGTAAAATTCGCCGACGAATCCCCTGCGCCCACCATCGCCGACATCAGCACCGATGTTTACTGGGAAAGCGACCACCATACTCCGGCCTCCAAAATCGGTCGCCATTTCTTCGACGATTGATCAACCCCAATTTCCACTCTCCATGTCACGCATAATCACCTACCGTGAAGCCCTCCGCGAAGGCCTCGATGAGGAACTTGCCCGCGACCCAAACGTCGTCATCATGGGCGAAGAAGTCGCCCAATACAACGGTGCCTACAAAGTCACCGAAGGCCTTTGGAAAAAATGGGGCGACAAACGCGTTGTCGACACCCCAATTTCCGAGGCTGGCTTCATCGGCATGGGCATCGGGGCCTCCATGCTCGGCGTCCGACCGGTCATGGAGTTGATGTTTTGGTCCTTCCATTCGGTCGCCTTCGACCAGTTGGTCAGCAATGCCGCCTGCCTGCGCTACATGTCCGGCGGCCTCTGCAACTGCCCAATTGTCGTGCGTGGCCCAGCCAATGGCGGCACCGGCGTCGGTGCCACCCACTCGCACATTCCAGAAGCGTTGTTCGCCGCCTTTCCGGGACTTAAAGTGTGCGCCCCCGCCACCCCTGCGGACGCCAAAGGCCTCATCAAAGCGGCCATTCGCGACAACGACCCGGTTTACGTCATGGAAAACACCTTGCTCTACGGCAATCGCGGAGAAGTGCCCGATCCCGCCGACGGCGATTTTATTATTCCGCTTGGCCAAGCCGACCTCAAACGCGTCGGCTCGGATGTCTCGCTCATCGCCCACGGCCGCTCGGTCATCCAATCCCTCGCCGCCGCAGAAATCCTCCAATCTGAGCACGGAATCAACGCCGAGGTCCTCGACCTCCGCTCAATCCGCCCACTCGACCTAGACGCCATCCTCACCACGGTCAGAAAAACCAACCGGGTCGTCTTAATCGATGAATCCAAGCCCTTTGGGGGCGTTTCCGCCATGGTGGCCATGCTGATCCAGGAACACGCATTCGACGACCTCGATGCCCCGATCCAGCGGGTCTGCTCACTCGACGCTCCTGCGATTTATTCTCCCCACATTGAGCAGGAACAACTTCCCAACCCAAAACGCATCGTCGCAAAAGTGCTCTCGATGCGCTAACTGCTGAGCGGCTCTGATCCTCTACACGCAACAGTCCCCTGCCTGCGCAACGTTCCGCGACGAGCGTGCCAAGAATGGGGGATTCCCCTATCTAAAAATCAGGGATCACACCCGATGCCCATCAGAGGGCAAACATATAGAGTGGTAATAGTCTAACCGTTATTACCACTTCTAATGCGATCTCTACGCCGAATCAACCCCCTTCTAGCAGCAAGCCGACGAGCACTTTCCACCCTGGCCTCATCCATCGCCCTTTATGGATCCAGTGCCTACGGCCAAGGACCCACGATCACCGCTCTAGGCGATTTGACCGGCGGAGCCATCAACAGCGAAGCCTATGCTGTCAGCGACGACGGCACGGTCGTTGCAGGGCAATCGTCGTCCACAAACTCGGGTAGCAATTACAATGAAGCATTCAAATGGACCGCTGCCACCGGCATGGTCGGGTTGGGGTTTGTCAGCGGCGGCACATACTCCAGCATTGCACGCGCCATGAGCCGCGATGGTTCCGTGATTGTCGGTGAGGGCTATGACGCCACAGGCTCATTGATGGCATTTCGCTACTCGGGCGGCGCCATGCAGTCATTGTACACCCAGATTGATCAATATGGGGGTCGGCGGATGTACCAAGCGTTTGCCACCAATGGCGATGGCAGCGTCGTCTGTGGCTACGGCGGTCCTTGGACCAACGCGGGAGGGGTGCAAAATATTAGCTCTATCCTCGCATTTGCAATCTCCGCCGATGGCACCATGACTGCGGGACGGGGCGGCAACTACGAAGCCGCGACTTATACAAGCAGCGGGGGGGTCAAGCTCTTAACTGGACAACCGACCGGCCCAGGTCTCGCGTCTGAGGCCTTGGGCATGACGGGCGACGGCACAAAATTTGTAGGCAGCGCAAACAACAACCAAGCATGCGCTTGGACTACCAGCGGCTACGTGAGCCTAGGTAGCTTTCCTGGCGGCAGCACGACGAGCAAAGCCTACACCGTCAGCACCGACGGACAAACGGTCGCCGGCTTCGCATCTTATCCAACGAAGACAGCCGCCGCAGTTTGGCGCGGCGGCCAAATCATCGATCTTGCGATCTACCTCACAACGGCAGGCGTCAATATGAGCCATTGGCAGGGACTCAACGAAGTGCGCGCCATCTCCTCCGACGGAACGTACCTGGTAGGCAGTGGAACCACCAGTGCCCACAAAGGCGAAGCGTATCTAGTCCATATCCCGGCTTTTGGGACACCCGCCGCCACCACCTTCGCGTCATGGCAACAATCCAAATTCACGGTAGGAGAGTTGGCAGACCCCACCAAGAGTGGCCCCAACGCAATCTATGGCAGCGATGGCCTCTGCAACCTGCTCAAATACGCCTTCGGGTTTGAGCCAAAAACCAACATTACCACCGGCCTGCCGAGCACCACCACCAGCGCAACCGAATGGATTTATACCTACACGCGTCCAACCACGACCACAGATCTGACCTATACCGTCGAGGTTTCCACCACCCTTGGCAGGTGGACGACGAGTGGCGTCACCCATGAACTCGTTTCCATCGCTGGCGGCACCGCGACCTGGCGCGCTCGCTATCCGCTGGCATCCTCACCAAGCGCTTTTTTCCACCTAAAAATCAATTAGATCGACGTTCAAAATCAACTTGCGTTGAAGTGATTAGGAGGAAGTGATCCTGCCGCCGATATTTAATCCTCAGCGCCGATTTATTGCACTCGAATCGTACCGGAGAACGCTACCGCGCCAGTTGCACGTGGATTTGTCAAGGTCGTGTCTTTTTCATTGCCAACATGGTCAGGTTTTCTAGCATTCTGACCATGACAACGCGTTTGATCCTAACCGCAGTGACCGCCATTGTGACCGTCGCTCTGACATCGTGCTGCTGCATGTTCTAATTTTTCTCAACTAACAAAACCAATTCCACATGAAAAACCTCGCCCTCTGCCTCTCGCTGGTCGCCATTTCACTCGGCTTTTCCTCCTGCTGTTCCATGTTTGGCGCGCCGTCGAACCAATACGCGGGCTATCGTACGGAAACCCGCCAGGTGAAAACCTGTAGCTATGACATCGTAACCGAACAAGTGGTCACGCCGGGCGATTCGAAAAGCGGCAAGGGCGGGATGGTTCAAACCATCGAGAAAAAGGTGCCACGTTACAAGACGGTGACCAAAAGAGTGCCGGTTTCCTGCGGCCCATGCGTTCAACACTACTGCCCGAAAAAGAATTGCTGCGGATCCACCTCGGAATCCACCCTGCGGATCGCCAGCGCCCAAGGCTCGGCTGGCAGCCCAAATATCGGCCTAATGCCAACGATGCGCGAGTTGCCACTGGCAACCAAAAGCGTCACTCCTTGAGTGATTTAGCACCTGATTGAACTAGCGCGGCGGAGATCACCCCTCCCCGCGCTTTTTCGTTTTCTTCCCAACCGTAAAAAGACTGGAATTAACCCCGCGTTTTCCCATCTTCGCACCACTTCCCATTCCTACCATGCCAGTGAATATTGAAATGCCCAAACTCTCGGATACCATGACCAAAGGTACCCTCCTCAAATGGCACAAATGTGTCGGCGACACGGTTGAAATCGGCGACATCCTCGCCGAAATCGAAACGGATAAAGCCACCATGGAAATGGAAGCTTTCGATGACGGTGTCATTACTGAAATCTTCATCCAAGCCGGTGAGGAAGCCCCGATTGGGTCTGTCCTCGCGGTCCTTGATGGCGGTGCCACCGATACGCCAACCCCTCCCGTGCTCCCAGCCGCAGTGGCCGCAGTGACGCGCGCGGATCAACCCGTCATGCCCGCCGCAGCAATAGCCGTACCAGGGCAACGAATCCTGGCCTCACCACTGGCCCGCAAGGTTGCCGCCGAACTCGGCCTGGATCTCACAACCATCACCGGCAGCGGCCCCGCCGGTCGCATCACCCAAAGCGACGTTCAGGCGGCCATTCGTCAACCCGCAAAACCCGCGCCCTCAATCGATGCGAGTGCCGCCGCCGCCCTAAGCGCATCGATCAAGAGCAAAGCCATCGCTGCCGCCGTTGCGCCGAGTGCTCCTGCCACGGTGTCGCTTACTACGCCGGCCGCGCCAGCGATCCTGCCAGTCGCCAAGGCAGGTGATGAAATCATCGAGCTCAGCACGATGCGCAAGGTGATTGCCTCGCGTCTTCAAATCTCCAAATCCACCATTCCGCATTTTTATCTGCACCTTGAAGTGGATGCGGCACCGTTGCTGGCGTTGCGCCAGCAGGTCAATGAACAAGCGGAGAAAACCCACGGCAACAAATATTCGGTCAATGATTTCATTCTCAAAGCGGTAATCAATGCCGCCCAGGCTGTTCCCAGCGTCAATGCCTCCTTCGCTGGCGACCACATCGTTCAATTCAAACATATTGGCCTGTCCGTGGCGATTGCCGTGGCCGACGGTCTAGTTACCCCGGTGATCAAAGCGGCTGAAACCAAATCCCTGTTGGAGATTTCACGAGCGGTCAAAGATTTTGCGGTGCGAGCCCAAGACAAAAAGCTCAAGCCGGATGAATACGACGGCGGCACCATCACGGTTTCCAGCCTCGGCGCTTGGGGCATCGAATCGTTCGATGCCATCGTCAACCCACCTCAAGCAGCCATCCTCTCGGTCGGAGCCGCCTTGGAAAAACCCGTGGTCAAAAATGGCCAAATCGTTCCAGGCCTGCGCATGAACCTCGGCCTCTCCTGCGACCACCGTGTCATCGATGGCGCTGTTGCAGCCCGCTTCCTTAGCGAGATCCGCAAACTCATCGAAAAGCCGGTCCTGATGCTCATGTAGAGCCAACAGGGCTCAGCCACGTTTTCCGTCTCAAGGCCTAAAAGGTTCAAGCCGAAGAAGCAGCATGCTTTCTCTCGCAACTTGAAGTTTTTAGGCCTTTTGCGTGTAACCGTTAGGTAAGATTCTTGATGAATTAGTTATTTTTGAACCTATAAGATCTTCTTCTTCATAGTGTGAACAACCCCCAAAAAGGTCCGTTCCCCATAATGGCATCAAGCGTTCCACAGCAATAACAACTTGGGAATGACCTTGCAGTGCCAGGGAATGAAAGCGCATTTTACCGGCTCACGCGATGACTCCTCACGGTTGTTCCCGGGTTATTCCCATTCCTTTCTCGGGTTCCTCGCATCCGCTCGTAAATCCAACAATCCAGGAAACCGGGCTTGCGGGATTACACCGCACCAGGCCACCATCTGCCAGCCATGGCCTCAGTATCCCAGCACGCCGTGATCACCGGTGGCCATGGCTCGTTAGCTCAGGCCATCGCCGCCGCACTGCCACCCCCCGCGTGGAGCACCGCAACGCCCTCCCGTAACGAGTTGGATGTGCGTGACCCACGAGCGGTCGCTCAATACTTCGCGCAGCGGCCGGTTGATTTGTTGGTTTGCGCAGCTGGCCAGATTCAAGACGCGTTGTTATTGCGGCTCACCGAAGCGTCTTGGGATGAATCGTGGGCGGTGAACTATCGTGGTGCGGCGAGGTGCGCAAATGCGGTGTTGCCATGCATGCTGGAACAAGGGCATGGCCACATTATTCTAATATCTAGCTTTTCAGCGCTGCATCCACCGGCAGGCCAAGCGGCATACGCCGCCGCTAAAGCTGCGTTATTAGGGTTGCTAGAGGATTTAGCGGACCGCTATGGTCGCTCCAATATCCGTGTCAATGCGCTGCTACCGGGGTTCCTGGAAACACGAATGACCGAAGCCGTTAGTCAACCCCGCCGCACCGCAATTGCTGATGCACACACGCTCGGCCGTTTTAACACCTGTGCTGCTACCGCGGGTTTCATCCGCTACCTCCACCACCACCTGCCGCACACCTCGGGCCAGATTTTCCAATTGGATAGCCGCGTGCATTTCGGTTGATTTTATCGTCGCTAATCGGAATGAAGGTTGCAATCTGACCGACGATGCGATTTGTCTAAGCCGTCTGCCAGACGATCCAAATGATTCTCTGGCGGCCCTAAATCCATTCCTTAATCCATCCCCATGAAGATTAGCAATACCCCGTTTACTAACGAAGAAGTCGTTCTTGATTTCCATGAATACGAAGCGTGCGAATTCACCAACTGCCGGTTCGTCGTCCTCGGATATGGTGCCTTCGCCCTCAACAAGTGCGAAGTCAAAAACTGCGAATTCACCTTTGCCGGGCCAGCGGCTAGTGTCATTCAGACGATGGCAACCATCTATCACAACCTGGGTGATCAGGGACAGCAGCTCATCGAGGGGACCTTCAATCAGATCCGCACGGCTGGCACCAACCCGCCTGTCTGAGGCGCCCGTTCATTTTTCCCACCGTGCCGTCCCTCACATCAGGGACGGCATTTTTAGTCAAATCTGGAGGACGGTGGTGGATCCAAGTATTGGATTCGCTCTTTTTTGTCGGAACCGGAGCCTTCACTGCGACTCGGTGCGGCGCATCGAGCCAGTCATATGGACGTCCCTCGGATTGAATCCGTCACTTATTCATGAACGCCGTTGAAATCGAAGAAGCCGTCTCAAGGCTCGCGGAAATCCCTTTCGCGCCAGAGACATTTCCCTACGCCTTCCTCGAAGCCTTCGGCAATAAGGAGACCACCCTCAAGCGCCTCCGTGCCGAGGGCAAAGCCAGCTCGAATCAGTCGGATCTCCCCGGCGGCGTCCTCCAGCGGAATAACATCCACCTCAAAGTTTGCGCGGCAGGCGAGGTCACGGCCACGCTTGCCGCCTTGCGGAATAGCCCGGCCACCGCCAAGCAAAAGGCCAAGTTCATCCTCGCCACCGATGGCAAGACGCTGGAGGCCGAGAGTCTTGGTGGCGATTGCGAAACCGTCGCCTGCGACTACCCGGCCTTCCTCGATCACTTCGGATTCTTCCTGCCACTCGCCGGCATTACCACGGTCAAACAGATCCGGGAAAATGCCTTCGACATCCGTGCCACCGGCCGCCTGAACCGCCTCCTCAAAAGCCCGTGTCGAGGGTGTTCGAAATCCGCCAAGACAGCACGGCCCGGGTGTGCCAATCCATCCCAGCCGCAGTCACGCAACTCCAGGCGCAGCTTGCGTTGCCCGTAAAACGGCCAACGCATCCAGGTTCTTGAGGATCGCCAGATCCTCGCACGGTGGCGGTTCCGCCCGCCCTGAATCATTGGGCAAACGGTTGCGGTTGATCCCCAGCAGCGCCGCCTGGCGGCGAACGCTGAGCTTCTTGTGCTCGGTCTCGATCATGGCCTTTCGCTCAGATCGATCCCGAGCGGTTCGCTCTTTTTTCGAGAAATTCGCTTTCTAGCAGCACTTGTCCGACCTTGCGCTCCAGGCGCTCGGCCTTCTCCTCGTCCTGCCAATGCTTCGCAGCGGATTGGAAAACCGAGGGCAGGCCTTCCTGCAATTCCTTCTTTCAAGTGCTCACCTGGACCGGCAGCACGCCCTCATCCTGGGCAATCGGATGGATGGTTTT
>JAYSPI010000219.1:0-6858 GCA_043722215.1 Prosthecobacter sp. | reverse complement strand
AAATTCGGGGATTTCACTGCCACCGACGCGGTGACGTTTGATGTTCGGCGCGGCGAGATTTACGGGTTGTTAGGTCCTAACGGCGCAGGCAAGTCCACGACCTTCAAGATGATGTGTGGTTTGCTCAAACCTACGTCTGGGCGCGCCACGGTGGTCGGTCTTGACTTGCGCCACGGCGGCGGGCGGGCGCGCCAGAAGCTCGGTTATATGGCGCAGAAGTTCTCGTTGTATGGAAATCTAACGGTGCGACGAAACCTCGAGTTTTTTTCCGGGATCTACGGACTGACCGGCAGTGAGCGGCGGTGCCAAACCGCCACCATGGCGGATATTTTTCATTTGGAGCCATTTTTGGACACCAAGACCGACGCCCTATCACTCGGGTTCAAGCAACGGCTCGCGTTGGCCTGCGCGGTCATGCACGAACCGGATATTTTGTTTCTCGATGAGCCGACGTCGGGAGTGGACCCGGTGACGCGGCGTGAGTTTTGGACCCACATCAATGGTCTGGTTGGGCGGGGCGTGACGGTGATGGTGACCACGCATTTCATGGATGAGGCGGAATATTGCGATCGCATTGGATTGGTGTTCCGCGGGCAACTCATTGCCAATGGCACTCCGGACGAGTTGAAGGCTCTAACGGCCACTGCCAGCACCCCGGAGCCAACCATGGAGGATGCTTTCATCGCATTGCTTCACCGCCAGGACGAGGCGTGACGCGATCACGTCGGTTGTTCGCCACGGGCCATGACCATCTTGCCGGTGCGGACGGTTTCAATGATGTTAAACTGTGAGAACATGGTGATCGCAGCGTCCACCTTCGGGCTGTCGCCATTGAGCATCACGATCATCGATGTGAGCGTCAGATCCACGGTTTTAGCGGAAAAATGCTCGGCGATCTGTAGCGCCATCGAGCGTTCGTCCGGTGAACACTGGATTTTGATGAGAATCATTTCCTTGGTCACCGAGTTGTCGGAGGTGTGCTCAAAGCAATGGATCACATCGATGAGTTTGCTCACCTGCATGATGATCTGGTTGAGCCCTTGTGGGTCACCGGAGATGCCGATGGTCATGCGCGAGAAATTGGCATTGCGCCCTTCGGACACCACCAGTGAGTCGATGTTAAACCCGCGGCGCGAGAAAACCTGGCAGATGCGCATCAGCACGCCGGGTTCGTTGTTCACCAGAATCGACAGGGTGTGGGCCGGCCCGCGTGCGATAGCCGGCGCGGCGAGGGGAGTTTCAGAAGTCACGATGGTGTGGGACATGGGACAAAAATTCTAAAGTCTAATGATTGATTGCTAAACGCGGCGGGTGTTCTAACGGGTCAGACGCAGGCGATACCAAGCGATCAGGTGGACCCAGTGGGCTTGGCCATTTTTCTTCTGGGGGCCTCGGTGATCATCTCCTCGAGGGGAGCCCCGGCGGGAATCATTGGAAACACGTTGTCGGTTTTGACGCACTCGGCATGAATCAGAAATGGCCCATCATTGTAGGCCAGGGCGGTTTGCAGCATGCGGGTCACGTCTGCGGGGCGCTTGATGTGGACTGATGGGATGCCATACGCCGCGGCAAGTTTGCAGAAATCCGGGTTACCGATTAGATCCACTCCTGATGTTCGGTCGTCATAGAACAACTCCTGCCACTGGCGGACCATCCCGAGATAGTGGTTGTTCAAGACCACGATCTTGATCGGTAACTTGTGCAACGCTGCAGTGGCTAACTCAAACAACGTCATCTGAAATCCACCGTCACCGGAAATCGAAATCACCAACTCATCGGGGCAGGCAAACTGTGCGCCGATGGCCGCAGGAAACCCAAACCCCATGGTGCCTGCTCCCCCAGACGAAAGCCAGTGGTTCGACTGGTCATTCTTGTAAAACTGGGCGGCCCACATCTGGTGCTGGCCGACGTCGGTGGCCACAATCGCCTTCCCGCCCGTTAGATGGTACAGCTCGTCAATCACCTGCTGCATCCGCAGCCCGCCCTGCTTCTTATAGGTGAGCGGGAATTTTTTCTTGTAGCCGTCGAGTTTGGCCAGCCAATCGGTGGTTTCGAGCGGAGTGATCTGGGCGTTGATGGCGGTGAGCACCGCCTTGGCGTCGCCGACGATCTGGACTTGAGGCACGATCATCTTGCCCATCTCTGCTGGATCGATGTCGATGTGGATGATTTGCGCATCCTTGCAGAATTTCGAGGGTTGACCGATGATGCGGTCATCGAAGCGCGAGCCGACGTTGATGAGGAGGTCGCACTCGACCATGGCTTTATTGGCGTAGGCGGTGCCATGCATGCCGAGCATTCCGAGGGCCAGCGGGTGAGTTTCCGGGAAGACGCCCTTACCGAGCAGGGTGGTGGTGACCGGGCACTGGAGGGTCTGGGCGAGGTGCAAAAGTTGAGGGTCGGCGCGCGCAATCATGCACCCTTGGCCGGCTAGGATCACCGGGCGCTTGGCCTTGGCGATCAGGTCCGTCGCTTGCTTCACCGCCTTGGGGCAGATTTGAAACGCGCTGGTGGGATCATACCCCGGAAGATTCAGGGTTGGGGCCATGTTGCCCGTGAACGGTCCTTGCGAAATATCTTTCGGCACATCAATCAGAACCGGGCCGGGACGACCGGTGGTCGCAATATGATAGGCCTCGCGCACGATGCGTGGCAGCGAGTTGGTGTCCTTGCACAGGTAGTTATGCTTCACCACCGGCATCGTGATGCCAAAAATATCAGCTTCTTGGAAGGCGTCCTTGCCCAGCATCCAAGTCACGGTTTGACCGCAAATGACCACCATCGGCACCGAGTCCATCATCGCGGTCATCAAGCCGGTGACCGTATTGCCCGCGCCGGGGCCTGACGTCACCAGCACCGCTGCCGGCCTGCCGGTCGCTCGCGCATAGCCGTCCGCCATGTGAACGGCCCCCTGCTCGTGGCGCGCTAAAATGAATTTCATTCGCGTCTTGACCGTCTCCAAGGCATCAAAAATCGGAATGGCCGCCCCTCCGGAGTACCCGAAGATGTATTCAATGCCCAACTCATCTAGCGTCTTGATGAGCGCCTGCGCGCCGTCGATGTGCTCCGTGATCATAAAATGCGATTTGCGGCGAGAAATTGCCGACGCGCCACGATAATCACAAGCGAAAATGATGGATCTCGGCGAAATTGATCGAATTGCCACCATGGTGATTCAGGAAATGAATCATTTTATGGTGAATGCTCGTTTTTTGAGTCGGATGGCAGGTGAAACATTCCATTGCATCGAGCCAATTCTGTGAGGCCGTGGGAAACGTCCATGGCGATTGGGGGGAGTCGCAGGTGGGCTCGCATGACGAGGTCCCAGCAGATGAGTTGGATCCCGAGCTGGGCACGCATGAAGCCAAGCGGGCTGGGCTCAAACTGCGGCAAGGTTCCCCGGGTTGACACAAAAAAGGAGCCTTGCGGCTCCTTGATTATCAAGCTGGTGGGCAGAGATGGATTCGAACCAACGTAAGCTTTCGCTAGCAGATTTACAGTCTGCCCCCTTTAGCCACTCGGGCATCTACCCATTCACCAGCCCGCAGTGCGCGGGTGCGGATGTATGATCGGAGGAGCAGGGTTTGACAAGGGAAAACATTTCTCAGGGTGGAAAAATCTGCGGGAATGGGGTGGTGGGTTCACCACAGTCCGAATTTGCCGTAGGCCATGATGTAGAGGCCCATGATGAGGTTCGCGGTGGCGTGCATGATGACGCAGGCCCCGAGGCTTTTACTCCAGACGCACAGGCCGTAGGTGAGGCTGCCATACACCCAGGCGGCAGCGTAATCGACCGGAGCATGCACGGCGATGAACAGGCCGGTGACCATCCAGTAGGATGGCCAACTGGCACGACCAAACGGCTGACGCCAGGAGTCGCCCTCCCAATCGCAGACGAGGCGCATGAGAAACCCCCGCCAAAAAATCTCCTCGATCAGAGCGACCACCACCACCGCGCGCAAAAACCTCAACCCGACAGCCGTCCACCAAGCGACAGGGTGGTGAAAAATCCCGGGATCGAAGCCCACCAAGCGAGGTGCCACGCCCAGCGCGTGGAGGATGCCGGTGGTTTTCTCGCTTAGCTGCCAGTAGTCGTAGAGCACGGTGGGCAGCAGCCATGCGCTGATACCCAGCGCTCCAAATCCGATGGCGATCAGGCTCCATTTCCAAGACCAGCGGAACGTGTAGTCGTGCCAGTAATGGATCAGGACGGCGAGGGCGGCGAGCGTCTGGAGCGGATAGATGAATTGTGCGGGGTCTTGCCGCCACCATGGGGCGTCTGGGTGTTTCCACTCGACGAGGGGGGTGAGCAGTTGGAGCACGACCAAGAACCCCATGAACACGGCAAAGGGATGCACATGCGCTCGGGTCAGACGGGCGGAATCCTTGGCCGACGGGTGGGGACTCATGACGCGTTAGAGTCGGCCAACGAAACGTTCGATTTTATCGGTGGCGGTGCGGATGTCCTCGAAGGCGGTGGCGTAGCAGCAGCGCAGAAATCCCTCGCCTGAATCACCAAATGCTCCGCCGGGTACGCATGCCACATTTTCTTCTTCTAGCAGTTTCATGGCGAACTCTTTGCTGGTGAGGCCGCTGGCGCGAATGTCGGGAAAAGCGTAGAAGGCCCCGCCCGGGAGGTGGCAGGGGAGGCCGATTTCGTTGAGTCGGCGGACCAGGAAGTCGCGGCGCTGGTGGTAGCTATTGCGCATTTCGAGCATCGCTGGGCGGCCATTTTCCAGTGCCTCGAGGGCCGCGTTTTGACTCATGATCGGTGCGCACAGCATCGCGTATTGGTGGATTTTCATCATGGCCTCGATGATCGGTTGGGGCGCGCAGGCGTATCCCAGTCGGAACCCGGTCATGGCAAACGCCTTGGAAAACCCGTGCAGCAGGATGGTGCGTTCCTGCATCCCTGGCAGCGCGGCGATCGAGAGGTGATCCTCGCCGTCGTAGCGCAGTTCGCAGTAAATTTCATCGCTCATGACGATGAGGTCGTGGTCGATGGCCAGGCGGGCAATGCCATCCAGATCGGCGCGGGTCGCGCAGGCTCCGGTCGGGTTGGTCGGAAAATTGAGCATAATCACCCGGGTGTTCGGGGTGATTGCGGCGGCGAGGTTGGCGGGTTTGAGCGAGAATCCGTCCTGCTGGGTGGTGACGACGGGTACGGCGACTCCATGGGCGAGGACGATGCTAGGGGCATAGGAGACGTAACAGGGTTCGTGATAGATCACCTCGTCGCCCGGGTTGAGCAGCGCCCGCAGCGCGATGTCGATGGCTTCTGATACCCCGACGGTCACCAGCACTTCGCCGCCGGGATCATAGGACACGCCGAACAAGCCCTCGACGTAGCGGGCAATGGACTTGCGCAGTGTGAGTAGGCCGAGGTTGGAGGTGTAGGTGGTTTGGCCTTTTTCTAACGAATAGATGGCAGCTTCGCGGATGTGCCATGGGGTGACGAAGTCCGGTTCTCCCACGCCCAGCGAGATCACATCGTCGCGCCCTTGGACGAGTTCGAAGAAGTCGCGGATGCCCGAGCGCGGGATTGAGGCGACGTTGCGGGCGATTTTCGCTTGGTAGTCCATGGCGGAGGCAGCGGCGGGCCGTCGCAGTGGGGGGGGCGCTCAGCCGTTGAGTTTGGCGAGTGCTTTAGGCAGGAAGATGCCATTTTTGCGGATGACGGTGCCGTCGAAGATGATTTCTCCGCCGCCGTAATCCTTGCGCTGGATATTGACCATGTCCCAGTGGACTTGCGAGCGGTTGCCATTGTCGGCGTCCTCGTAGGCTTGGCCGGGAGTGAAGTGGAACGATCCGGCGATTTTCTCGTCAAACAAGATATCGCGCATTGGCTCGCGGATCTCTGGGTGGAATCCCAGGGCGAATTCACCGATGTAGCGCGCGCCCTCGTCACTATCGAGGATTTTGTTAAGCTGGCGGGTTTTTCCGCCGGCGTCGGCCTTGATGATTTTCCCTTTGGAAAACTCCAGGCGGATCGAATCGAAAGGAATCCCCTGATAGATGGTGGGCGCGTTGTAGGTGATGACGCCTTCGACCGAGTCGCGGACCGGCGCGGTGAAGACCTCGCCATCGGGGATGTTATACTGGCCGCCGCAGTACACGGCTGGAATGTCCTTGATCGAGAAGCGCAGATCGGTGCCCGGGCCGGTGATTTCCACGAGTGACGTGCGATCCATGAGTTTTTTGAGTGCGGTCATCGCGGGCACCAGCGCCTGGTAATCGAGTAGGCAGACTTTGAAGAAGAAATCCTCGAAGGCTTCGGTGCTCATGCCGGCTTGCTGGGCCATTGCCGGGGTTGGCCAGCGCAGCACGCACCAGCGGGTTTTTTTGACGCGGTAATCGAGCACCGGGCGCATG
Organism: Prosthecobacter sp.; assembly: GCA_043722215.1. Classification (GTDB taxonomy): domain Bacteria; phylum Verrucomicrobiota; class Verrucomicrobiia; order Verrucomicrobiales; family Akkermansiaceae; genus Luteolibacter. Next base: position 486 of record JAYSPI010000219.1, on the reverse strand, counting down.
TGTTTCATGGCGAGCTTCATTTTTTCAGCCGCGACGTCGGAGGTTTCGGAGATATTATGGCCGCCGCGGACGGCGATGTAGGCGTCCATGTCCTTCATTTCGGCTAACAAATGGCGAGCGAGCACCGAGTATTGAGCGTCGCCGGCGCCTTTGAGCATTTCGCGGGTAAGTCGCCCTTGGTGGAGGCGTAGGAAGGGCAGAGCTCCCTTGGCCCGAACCTCACGAATCAGCGCCAACCCAATCGAGTCCGGCACGTCATGCAGATCTAACAAGACTTTTTCGCCCTTCTTGAGCGCAGTGGAATATCGGACCAGTTGGCGGGCGAGGGCGTCGATGCGGGCGTCATGCATGGCCGGGTGCATAGCGGGTTTGCGCGCCGGTTCCAAGGACCAAGTCCGGGAGCGATTCGGAAAATTCGCGCTTGGCATGGCGGGTGGGTCGCCTACACCAAGGGGATGGTTCTCGGTGTTCTTGGCTCAGGTTCTG
>JAYSPI010000218.1:0-2951 GCA_043722215.1 Prosthecobacter sp. | reverse complement strand
CACCTTCGATCCTTGGGAGCAAAACCTGGGGCGCTCGTCGGCCTCTATGTTGAGCGATCCCTCGAGATGGTTGCGGGTGTGCTGGGCATCCTGAAAACCGGCGCGGCCTATGTGCCGATGGATCCTTCTTTTCCAGCGGAACGGCTGAGAATGATGGTGGAAGACGCGCAGATGCCGGTGATTGTCACCCAATCCTCGCTGGTCGCCACCCTCCCTCCGCACACCGCTGCCCTGTTGAGGATGGATGCGGCACTCCCACAACCTCCCGCCGGCTCGGTCGGCTCAAGTGGCAGCGCAGCAGATTTGGCCTACGTGATGTTCACATCGGGTTCCACTGGCCGACCCAAGGGGGTTCAGATCCCGCACCGCGCCGTGGTCAACTTTCTCAATTCAATGCGCCGGGAACCAGGGTTGGAGCCCGAGGACGTCCTGCTTGCGGTGACCACACTCTCCTTCGACATCGCCGGGTTGGAGTTGTTTCTCCCGTTGACGACCGGGGCGACTGTGGTCATCGCTCCACGCGCGACACTTTCCGATGGTAATCTGCTCAAGCGGGAAATCGAGCGCGTGGCGGCCACCGTCATGCAAGCCACGCCGGCGACATGGCGCCTGTTGTTGGAGGCGGGGTGGATGGGCAGTTCAAAGTTGAAAATTTTGGTGGGCGGCGAAGCTGTGCCCCGAGAATTGGTGAACCAGCTTCTCTCCCGCTGCAGCTCGCTCTGGAATGTTTATGGCCCGACGGAAACAACCATCTGGTCTACCACCATGCGTCTCACCGCCGGAGAAGGACCTGTGAGCATCGGTCGTCCGATTGACAATACGCAGATCTATATCGTGAGTCCGTCCCTGCAGTTGCAGCCGGTGGGCGTGCCCGGCGAATTGTGGATCGGTGGCGACGGCGTAGCCTGCGGCTACCACCAGCGGCCCGATTTGACGGCGGAACGATTTCTGACCAACCCGTTCAGCGAGATTCCCGGTGCCCGAGTGTATCGAACGGGCGACCTCGCGAAATGGCGAGCAGATGGCACCATTGAGTGCCTGGGCCGCATTGACAACCAGGTTAAGATTCGCGGTTTCCGAATCGAGTTGGGGGAAATCGAGGCCGCGCTCGCCAAGCATCCCGGAGTGAAGGAGAACGTGGTGATCGCCCGTGAAGATGCGCCGGGCCAGAAACGCCTTGTGGCTTATTTTGTCCCAACTCTTCCGGTTGGGCCGACCACAAGGGAACTGCGCGGCCATCTTGATGCAAATCTGCCCGATTACATGGTGCCGTCCGCATTCGTGACACTGGAGAAACTGCCATTGACCCCCAGTGGCAAATTAGACCGGCGGGCCTTGCCCGCCCCAGGGGACGCGGTCGCCCCTGCCACGAAGTCGGTGCTCTACCCGCGCACAGCCCATGAACAAACATTAACCGACATCTGGAAAACTGTTCTCCGGCGTGAACCGATTAGTGTGGATGACGATATTTTTGACCTGGGCGGCGATTCCATCCTGATCTTCCAGATCACGTCACGCGCCAATGATGCCGGGCTGGCTTTGACTCCGCCCCAGGTGTTTCGCCATCGGACGATCGCCGAGTTGGCTAGGTTGCTTGACCCCATCGAGATCGGAAAACCGCAGGTCGTGGTCACCCCGATCAACCGCGTTGATCGGACTGCATTCCGGAAAAAGTGATGGCGACCGCTCAAATATAGTTCAGGACTTGGGAAGCATGTCACAAACGATTCGAAAGCCAGCGTCGGAGGGCTCCGCCGCGTCGGTCGAGGAGGGGACGGGGGTTTTGTCCTTTCCGGCGGCGCTGGCGCAGGAGGCGTTCTGGTATCTTGACCATTTGGAACCAGGCAGTTCGGCATTCAATGTGGCCGTACGGTTTCACCTGGCTGGCCCGCTGGATGTCCGTCTCCTGGAAAAGGCGTTTGCTGAAATGATCCAGAGGCACGAGATCCTTCGCACCCGCCTTGAGTTGGAGGGCGGAGAGTTGATGCAAATTGTGCTCCCCGCCGTGCTGCTCAACCTTGATGTTATTGATCTCAGCCATTTGCCGGAGGACAAGCGCCAGACCGAAACGGAACGTCAAGGCAGCCTTGAGGCGCACAGGGCTTTTCGATTGAATCAGGCTCCCCTTCTGCGGGCGAATCTCCTCCGGCTCGGCTCGGAGGAACACATGCTTCAGGTCACGATCCATCACGCTATTTCTGATGGTTGGTCCATCGGATTAATAACCGATGAGATCACTTCAATCTACGATGCGCTGATCAAAGGGTTGCCTTGCCCCTTGCCGGCGCTGCCCATTCAGTTCCCTGATTTCACCCTTTGGCAGCGCCAGTTCCTCGCCGGACCGGAGATTGCCGAGCAATTGAAATACTGGAAGAGGCGTTTGGCCGACCGTGTCGAGCCCAACTTGCCTACCGATCGTCCACGCCCGCTCGTCAAGCGTTGGAACGGCGATATCGTTTCCATCCTGCTGCCAGATGATTTGACGGCTCAGCTTCTGCGCATTAGCCAGCACAACGGTGCAACTCTTTTCATGGCTTTCCTCGCGGCTTTCAAGGTGCTGCTGCTGCGTTACACGGGGCAGAAGGACATTGCGATTGGCTCCCCGGTGGTCGGTAGGACACGCGTCGAAATCGAGAAACTCATCGGCGTCTTCATCAACACCGTCATCCTGCGGACGGATCTTTCCGGCAACCCGGCATTCAGTCAGGCCCTGCGCGCGGTCCGCGATACCGTGATCGAGGCGATGGCAAACCAGGACCTTCCGTTTGAGATGCTGGTCAAAGAGTTGAATCCGGATCGTGCGCTCGGCAAGAATCCGCTTTTCCAGATCAACTTCATCCATCAGCGGGACTTCGTAAAGCCGGTCACTTTTGGCGGTATCACGCTCACCGCGATTCCATCCCGCTCGCCGGGTGCCATCTTCGACTTGCAATTCTTCATGGTCGAGCGCG
>JAYSPI010000217.1:0-2452 GCA_043722215.1 Prosthecobacter sp. | reverse complement strand
GGGTTTTTACGCGCAACCGGCGAGATCGTCGCATGGCTCAACTGCGATGAACAATACCTGCCAGGCACCCTCGCCAAGGTCGCCACCTACTTTGCCCAGCACCCGGAGGTCGATATCTTATTTGGCGACATCGTGCTTATTTTGCCCAATGGCCGCCCAATCGGATACCGCCAAGCGGTGGTGCCGATGCCGGGCCACATTCGCTCGTGTTTTCTATCAACCTTTTCGTCGGCCACCTTCGTGCGGCGCAAAATCATCGATGCGGGATACCTGCTAGACAGCAAGTTTCGTGCGATCGCTGATGCGGTGTGGATCGATCAATTGTTGCGCGCGGGCTATCAATGCCAGGTGCTCAACGAGGCGTTAGCGGTCTTTACCCAGACCGGAAGCAACCTCGGACAAACACCGATCTCGTGGGAGGAAGGCAACCGCTGGCGCACCACAACCCACTCCCACGGGAAATTACGCGCACACTTCTGGAGCACTCTCCATCGGTCACGCAAATTCATCCATGGCGCGTATCGAGCCCGCAACGTCACCATCTCCATCTATCAGGCAAGCGCCCCGCACCGACGCCCCATGACCGCCCGCGTGTCCGAGCGCTGGCGCGGCGTGTCCTCCAGTGCCGCCACGACCGCCGGGGCCGCGCCGCCCGCATCCAAGATTGCGATTTGTGCGTATTTGGCGGACCAGAACCCTGGCAGCGACCGGAGTTTTGGGATTTCACGCATGTCACAGGTGGTGCTGGAATCTCTGCAGGCAGGCGGCGAGGTGGCGGTGACGACGCTTGCCTCGCGGACGTCGCAGCAAGCACCTGCCAATGTGCTGGAGGCACGGGTCCTGCCGTGGGGGACGCGGGTCAAGTGGGTTCGCCTGCTCACCGACCACCTGCACCCGATGCTAGGGAGCGGCCGCCCGCGACCGGATATTTTCTATTTTCCGAAAGGCTACCTACCGATGTTAGATCAGTGGTGTCGCCCGTCGGTGGTGACGATCCATGACACGATCATCCAACACTACGACGACCATTACCCGCGGTGGCGGACATCCTGGGAATATATCTATTGGGCAATGATGCTCAAGCATACCCTACGCAAGGCAGATCACATTCTAACGGTTTCTGAATCATCCAAGCAACAAATCCTTGCCTTCATGACCCGCCACCGGATTGCCCGCAAACCCATCACCGTCACCTACGAGCCATGTTTGTATGAGACGATTCCGCAACCGGTCGAGCCGTCGAAGGAGAACTATGTGATTCACCTGGCATCGGGTGAGCCGCACAAGCGCACGGCGGATTTGATCCGGTGGTGGGATCAGGCGACCGCGCAGGGGCGGGAGTTGCCGGTGTTGCAGTTGATTGGGACGGTGCCGCCGGAGGTGCTTCCGGTGTTAGAGCGGTCGCGCACGATCGTGAAGCGACCCTTCCTGGATGATGCGGCGCTACAATCTGCGTATCGAGGTGCCCGCGCGCTGATTCTGCCATCGGAGGTTGAGGGATTCGGGCTACCCGCCCTAGAAGCCTACTTCCTCGGCACCCCGGTCTGTTATGTGCGCGGCACATCGGTCGAGGAAATCCTCAGCGTCGCCACTGACCAGGGTGGGTTTTCCTTGGACTCCCCGGCATCGTTGTTCACGGCTCTCGACGAAGTGCTGGCGATGTCCCCACCGGCGATCCACACCTGCGGACTTGCCCTCCGCCATGCCTACGCCGCTGACCAAGTCGCCGCTAAAATCGTCGCCGTGATGCGCGACGGAGAATGAAACGATGAGCCCCAGCTCAGCTTCTTTCTCTCTCCCCGCCACCGCCGCCCAGCTCGGCCTCTTTCTTCCTCTTCTTCTCTCACCGGGAGCGCCGAGCCCCAGCTCGGCATCTTTCTTTCTCTCTCCCCCCATGTCCGACGAGAAAACCCACCAACCCCACGACAAGCTCTTCAAGGCAGGGTTTTCCGACCCCGCCAATACCGCCGCATTTCTGCGCTGGGAGGTGCCCGCCGCGCTCTCCGAAAAAATCGATTGGAACAACCTCCATCTTCGCCCCGGATCATTTGTTGATTCACACTTCCGGCACAGCGAGAGCGATTTGTTGTTTTCTGCGAATCTAGCCGATTCAGAGTGCCTTATCTATCTGCTTTTCGAGCACCAAACCACCGCAGACCCATCGCTCGCACTGCGCCTACTGCGCTACATGGTGCGGATTTGGGAATCCCACCTCAAAAAGCACCCCTCAACCAGCCGACTGCCCGTCATCCTCCCCATCGTGCTCGCTCAGAACGCCGATGTTTGGAGTCTAGCAGCCAACTTTGCTAGCCTGCTAGACATCCCAAGCGGCTTGCACGACGACCTCCGCCCGTTCATTCCGGACTTCACCTTTCGCCTCATCCAGCTCGCTGCGCTGCCCTTCGACGCCATCCGCGGCACCCCGTCCGGCATCATGACGTTGCGTGTGATG
>JAYSPI010000216.1:0-2722 GCA_043722215.1 Prosthecobacter sp. | reverse complement strand
TTTCACCGGCTCAATGTGCCCTCGACGCTCAACGTGACGTTTTTAAGCACCAATCACATTGAGAACGTGATGGGAAACGCTAGGGGCACCATCGGGCGTATTTGCCGCTGGCACGATGAAACCAACCAGGTGTCACGCTGGATGGGTATGGCTCTGCTGCGCGCCGCTCTGGGGCGTCCATAGGCGAACGCAACCCGCCACCGCACCCAACCGGAAAGTAGCCGCCGCATTGAACCGGAGTGGACTGGCGAACCATATCCCCACTCCCGGTTCCGGCACCTCATCGCTGCGCTCCTCGCCGCCGGAGCCTCCGCGAAGATCGCGGGAAGAGTATGAAATCGCGCCCGCAGGCAATAATCCCCTTCCCTAACAGCACCGCAACTGCCAGATCTCATCCCGTCCGCCAGCCCTTCGGGCGTCTAGCATCTTAACAGGAAACTGAACGTCCCCCTGGTGGGTGAGGTCGCGCAGGAGTGATGAGACACGCGGGGGAGGGGACGGGAATATTGTGTTTATCCCGGTAACCTCATCTTATGCGGATGAGGTCCAGATTGCTGCGGCAAGGTTTGCCGGGTGATCGAGACCGGCAAAACGATGGGGCGTCCCGACGAGCGTCCGTAGGGCAACTATTGCACGAGCCATGTGCCGTACCGTCGGGTAAAACATTTCTCGCATCGCCTACGAGTCGCCACCCGGTCGGCATGGAACCGGGCAGCGGCTGGCGTGAGTCGTTAGGCTCCGAGTTTTTCGACGCAGACGTCGTGGCGTTTACCGTCGATGGTGAGCACCAGGTTTTTACGGCTGATGACATTGGCGGTGGACGGGGCGGGCACTGGGGTTGCTGCGACGGTTGGATTGGCCGGTTTCGGGTCGGCGGCTGGAATGCCTTTGACGAGAGCCTCGATCTGTTGGGGGAACATGGCGAACAGCACGGCAGTTTCGTCGTCGGTGGGCAGGCCCTTGGCGGCACATTGCGAGCGATAGCCTTCGAGGCCAGGTGCCAACAAATCGGCTGGGCGCTCGGTGATGGCTTGGCAGCCAGCCTGTTTTTCGACGAGGGCGAGGATCTCCGGATTGATTGGGCCGGGGGCCTTGCCGTATTTGCCCAGGGCGATGTCTTGGGCCGGTTGGCAGATCATTTTCCAACGGCCGAATTTGACGTTCATCATCGCCTGAGTGCCCACGATTTGGGAAGTCGGGGTGACCAGCGGGATCCAGCCGAGGGCTTCGCGGACGACGGGGATTTCGTTGACCACGGCGTCGAACTTATCGGCCATCCCTTGTTCCGCGAGTTGGTTGCGGAAATTTGAGAGCATGCCGCCGGGCACCTGGAAGACCAGGATATCGGAGTCGACGCGCTCGTTGGCAGGGCTGGTGAATTTCGACAACTGCTGATAGACTTCCTCGAAGTGGCGACGCAGTTCGAGCAGTTTGGTGGGATCGTAATCCGGGCGGCGTGAGTGACCTTCGAGCAGGGCGAGCATGCGCACGGTGTCGGGTTGGCCGGTACCGTTGGCGAATGGGGCGATCGAGGTTTCCACGGTGTCAACGCCCGCATCGATGGCGGCCAGGTAGGCGGCAGCTCCCAGACCTGCGGTGTCGTGGGTGTGCAGAGTGATCGGCAGGCCGATCTTGTTTTTGAGTTCCTTGACGAGGTCATAGGCGATGCGCGGGGTCATGATACCCGACATGTCTTTGATTCCAATGGAGTGACAGCCCATTTTTTCGAGTTCGACGCCCATCTTGACGAAGGCGTCGATGGTGTGAACCGGGCTGGTGGTATAGCAGATTTCACCGCGCGCGTGCTTTTTGCAGGCAATCACCGTGTCGATGGCGGTGCGCAGGTTGCGGGTGTCATTGAGGGCGTCAAAGATTCGGAAAACATCCTGACCCGCAGCGGCGTTGGCGCGCACGAACGCGGCCACCACGTCGTCTGGGAAACTGGTGTACTGGACGATATTTTGGCCACGCAGCAGCATGATTTGCGGGGTTTTTGGAGCCGCTTGCTTGAGTGCGCGCAGGCGGTCAAATGGGTTTTCGTTCAGATAGCGCAGGCACGAATCGATGGTGGCACCGCCCCAGGTTTCCAGGCCGCTGAACCCGAGATCATCGAGGATGGGCGCGGCGGGCAGCATCTGGGCGGTGGTCATGCGGGTGGCGGCCAGCGATTGGTGTCCGTCGCGGAGGACGGTGTTATTAAATGTGACGGCTTTCATGTTAGATGGGGAATGTCGGATCTGTTATATCATGCGGGCGACAGCGGAGCGTAGCGACGAGTGGCCGCCTTGGCGATCTCATTTGCCACATCACATCAGCGAAAATTGCTTTTTTCAGGCCATTTTCTGCAATCACGCGCCATCGTTCGACCTGTGGCATGGCTGGCAACCGGGTGGATTGGTTCGCTGGCAGCGGGGTAGGGCGGCGGCAGTTAGATCGGTTCCTCCGGGGCTAGCAGTCCGTGATCAACGAGGAATCGGTCGGCAGCGGCTATGGTGAGTTCGAAATTTTTATGGCTGACGTTGAAGTTGAAGAAGCTGTGGTCCTCGCGGACGAAATCGACGAGTTCGCAGGAATTGCGGCGCCAGCGCATCCGGCGGTGGAACCGATCGACCTCGTCGAACGGGGTGATCCGGTCAGATTTGCCGTGAAAAAAGATCATCGGTGGAAGCTTGCGGCGGATCAACTGCGAGGGGCTTAGCAGCTTGGCGGATTTGGCATTTGG
>JAYSPI010000215.1:0-3406 GCA_043722215.1 Prosthecobacter sp. | reverse complement strand
GCTGGGACTATCCGCCAGACCCGGCGTCGCTCAAGGAATGCTCGATTGGTGGCAATATCGCCACCAATGCCGGCGGCCCGAGGTGCTTGAAATACGGCGTCACTCGTAGTTATGTGTTAGGACTGGTGGTGGTCCTGGCCAATGGCCGGGTCCTACGCACCGGCGGCCGCCTCCACAAAAATAAAACCGGTTTTGATCTGGTCGGGATGTTCACCGGCTCGGAAGGGATGCTAGGTGTGATCACCGAAGCCACCCTGAGACTCATCCCCCGACCTGCCTGCCGCGCAATGCTGGCCGCAATTTTCCCTGAATTCACGCTGGCAGCCGCGGCCGTGCAGGCGATTCTCAATGCCGGCCACCTGCCGTCGGCTTTGGAAATTACCGACACGTTCACCCTGGAAGCCGCCCGCAAGCGGCTAGGAACCGCGGTCTTCCCGCCCGGCAACGCCCACCTCATCGTGGAAATCGATGGTCGCCCGACGGCCGTCGCCGCCGAGTTAGATGAACTCGATCAACTACTGAAATCGCTGGGCGCGTCGTTCATCGAACATGCACCCGACGAACCGTCATGCGAGCGCATCTGGCAACTGCGCCGCGAATTTTCCTACGCCCTGCGCGACACCGGGCTGACCAAGCTCAACGAGGACATCGTTGTGCCACGATCGAAACTCGTCGATCTCGTCGAATTTGCTAGACAGTTAGAATCCGAGACAGGCATCGCGGTTGCCTGTTTTGGTCACGCCGGCGACGGCAACATCCACACCAACCTGATGGTGGGCGACTACAACGACCCGTTGACCCGCGAGCGAGCCGACCGAGCGCTCGACCTTTTGTTCCAGTGGGTGCTCGACCATGGCGGCGCGATCACCGGCGAACACGGAGTCGGCCTGGCCAAAAAACGCTGGATCCACGAAGCGCTCGGCGAGGTCTCGTTTGACGTTCACCAGATACTCAAACACGCCATGGATCCGAACCACACGCTCAATCCGGGCAAATTCCTCGGGTGACCCGCTGGCCGGGCGGCGTAGATTTGGCATCCGTCGCTTGCGCCGGAGCACAGATGGGTGAGACTACCTACATGAAAACCCCCTATCGTGTCGCCATTGGGCTGTTGACCACCCTGCTCGTGACCCTGGCTGCTCCCGGCCCGAAGTTTGGCAACACCAGCGCGTTGCCCCCAGCCACGGCACCGCACTACACCGCCGAATCCCCGCTACCCCACGGGTGGCCGCAACCTGGGCCGTTCAACCAAGTCGCGCGCAAACACTACCCAGCCTATCGCGCTGCCTTCACCACCGCAGCCAGCCCGAATCGTGGCTTCTGGCGGCTTTTCAGCCATATCAAACAACAAGAGATTCCCATGTCCGCACCCGTCGAAATGAAACTCGATGCGGCAGCAGCACACGGCATGCCGATGGAGGAGATGGCATTTCTCTATCAAGAACGCCACGTCGGCCATGCCGGCGCAGCTGGCAACCAGGTCGAGGTCCGCGACGTACCCGCCCGAACTGCCCTCAGTTATGCTTGGCAGGGGGCCCGCGACTCGGCTGCCATCACTGACGCGCGCGCGGCGCTTGATGCCGCCCTCGCCCGCGACCACACCCAGGCGACTGGATATCGACTGCTAGGCTATAACAGCCCGTTTGTACCCGCCGCGCAGCAAACCCATGAGCTACAAGCGCTGCTAGGCCACTAGCCGCACACGGCCTGGCCCCTGATTTTAGAATGTGATATGGATGGCCAGCGAGCCGACCACTTGGTTGCGCTCGGTGTATGGAGATGGGTGCTCCGCTTGGCCCGCCAGCGGCGTCTGGAGCAAGATCGATGGGACGAGTGTGGCGCATTTGCCGAGCGCTATGGGCAGCCCCACCACCGCTCGTGCGTAGACCAGACCTGGAGTTTTTCCCAATGCGCCGTCAGAATCCGCCACCGAGAAGTCGAGAGTGAGGCCCATCTGGCGGACCCCCGTGGGATAGGTGCCACGGACCCCGCCCCACCCGAACCACCCGCGCTCCGGACTCTGATCACTCACCTGGCCGAAGTGGCGGGCGCAAAGGTAGGGTTGGGCGAACTGCCACTTGCTGTACGAGACTTCCGCCTCACCGATCCAGAGGTCGTTCTCGAAGCGTGTTAGATCGACAATCATGAAGCAAGCGCCAGTTAGAGAAAACCGGATATCATCAAAGCAGTGGTGCCAAGTGAGAAAGAGGTCCAACTCGTCGCCATAGGTGGAATTGTAAGGTTGCCCGCTCACATTCGTTGATGACCAAACCTCCGCGGTCCAATCACTACCGATATTGACATCGAGATCATTGACTAGAGTGGGATGATCATCAAAAACCGTGCCGATTTTACCGATATACGCGGTGTTGATGGCAGTTGAAAACGCGCCGCTAAGCCGCGCGGGTTCCTGCCCTTGCAATAAGGTCATACCTAACACACTGAGGAGCCCCAGACGAGTGCGCACAAGGCAGGTGACCATAGTTTCTAATTAAATAGGACGACGGTGGTAGTGTAAAGATTCGTCTGTAAAAGCCCGCTACGCAGCCAGTGCGGCGGCGCGCCGACCTCCCTCCGACCCGCCGGGGTGGTCGGCGTCCGGCCATGACCAGAGACTGGAGGTGTTCAAACCAAAACAGCACCAGCCATGAACAAACAAAACCAAGCTACCCGCCAGGACCCGCTCATCCATCTCCTTTTTGACGACGGCCTTCAGAACGCCCTCCCCAGAATCGCAGAAATCCTCATGAACGCCGCCATGATGCTCGAACGCGAAAAGCACATCGGAACCGCCCCTGATCAGCTCGGAGCGACCGACCGCAATCGGTGCCTTGGAGCTTGCCGTTCCGCAGGTCCGCGAGGGCGAAACGGTTTTCCATACATCGTTGCTAGAGAAGTGTTCGCGCAGTGACCGTGCCCTCAAATCCCCCATCGCCACCATGTATGTCGAGGGGGTGAGCACCCGCCCCCTTCCCGAGATTTCCTACATGACCGTCGACGCCACCTACTACAAGGTCCGCATCGACGGGGTTGGCCGCGACTGCGCCACACTCAGCGCCCACGGCCTCAAGGAGCGCGGCATCGGCATCCCAGATCTAATCACCTCCGACGCCCGCAGCGGCCAGAAAGCCGCTCTCAAAGCCTGCGAGAACGTCGTCGGCCTCTTCCCGAGCAGGGAATCACTCCTGAGGCTCGTCACCGGCGTCCTCATCGATATCTCCGAAACCTGGGAAACCGGCAAAGCCTACATCACTCTCAGCTAACAGAAACCAAACCAAAAAAACAAAACCAACCACCTTCAGCAAAAGGCGGTTTCAGTTTGTTAGCGAATATAAGTTAGATTGGCAGAGGCGGGGATTCATTTAGTCTGGTTTTACAACAAACTGACTATGAGTAACAAATACCA
>JAYSPI010000214.1:0-6208 GCA_043722215.1 Prosthecobacter sp. | reverse complement strand
GCCCAGGCCTTTTTTTCTTCGATGGTTTTGGCTTCGATAAAGTCCTCGATGTCCGGATGCCAATCCTTGAGGGTGTTCATCTTGGCGGCGCGGCGGGTTTTGCCGCCTGATTTCACGGCGTTGGCGACTTGGTCGTAAATCCGCAGGAAAGACATCGGGCCGGACGGCTTGCCGCCGCCGGAGAGCTTCTCGCGTGAGGAGCGCAGGGTGGAGAGGTCCGAGCCGGTGCCCGAGCCGTATTTGAAGAGCATTGCTTCCGAGGAGGCGAGGCGCATGATGTCCTCCATATTGTCCTTCACGCTTTGAATGAAGCAGGCGCTGGCCTGTGGGTAGTGGTATTGGCCGGGTGCGCGGCGGGCTTTGCTCACCTCGGGTTCCCAATACCAGCCGCCTTCGCTGCCGCCTTTGCCGACGCTATATTGGTGATAGAGGCCGACGTTGAACCAGACCGGCGAATTGAATGCGCCATATTGGTGGACGCAGAGCCAGGTGAGGTCTTGGTAGAAGGTTTCGGCGCTGGTGGTGTTATCGAAGTAGCCGTCTTCAAGGCCCCAGTCGGTGATGGTACGGGTGACGCGGTGGATGAGTTGGCGCACCGATTGTTCGCGGCCACCAGCGTGGGGGTCGCTGCCGCGCGCCGCGTCGCCGTAGAAGTATTTGGAGACGGCGATTTTGGTGGCGAGTTCGCTCCAGGATTTGGGGACTTCGACATTTTCCTGGCGGAACAGGGCTTTGCCGCTGTCGTCGGTGATTTCGGCCGTGCGGTGGTGCCATTCGATTTCGTCAAATGGCGAAACGCCAGGCGTGGCAAAATCGGCTTTAAAGACTAGGCCGGCGTGGGTTGGTGCGTGCGTGCTCATGCTGTTGGCGGGCGTATCGGTAGTCAAAATGGGCGAATTCATGAAAAAAGCAGGTACAGGTTGCGGGGATGGGGCGAGTGATTGGGTTGTGCCGCCTGGAAAAGACGGCGCGCACTAGATGTGGTGTGTGGTGTATTGATGTTCATACCACCGGTGGGTTTCCACAAGCGAAAAATGTGATTTTTTCTGGAATGCCCGCAGCTCTAGGGATGCGGGTTGCGGGTAACAAAAAGCATATGATAGTTCGTCACTAGTCAGGAAACTGGCTTTCTGGGGAACCCACGAGGGTGGTGAGGATGGGTTCAAGGCATATCATTCCGGGTATGTGGATGGCTGTGATTTTTGCGGACGCCCAGCGATGCGCGGCGAGAGTGGATTTGGATTGGTTTACTGCGACCTCCAACGACGATGATACGGCGATTGGCACTGGAATTGAGTTGCGTGAAGTCAGCGGCAGCGGGCGTCCTTGACCTGTTATATCCGGCGGATTGTGAGCTTTGCGGGGTCCCGCTTAGCGATGGGCGGGCGCTGTGTGATGACTGCCGGGCGGATTTGCCGCGGTTAGCCGAACCGTTCTGCCAAGTGTGTGGTGAGATGTTCCAGGGGAAAATTGCGGGTCCATTCGCTTGCCCGAATTGTCACCAACGATCCTTTGCTTTTGAGTTTGCTAGGCCGGCTACTGTGCGTGACTCCAGAACCCTCGATCTCGTGCATCGGCTGAAATATAGGCGCGAAATCCATCTCGCGGCTGAGTTGGGCGGTCTCGCCAGTGAATCGTTTGCTGACTTGCGGTTGGCCCCTGCGCTGGCCGAGGGGTGGCCATTGGTTCCCGTGCCACTCCACCGCCGTCGCCTGCGTCACCGACATTTCAACCAAGCCGAGGAAATTGCTCGGGTGCTCGCCGCGGGGCTCGGTCTGCCAGTGCTCAAGGCGCTGCGCCGGATTCGAGCGACGGACAGCCAGACGCGCCTCAGTCGCGAGCAGCGCATGGCCAACCTCAGAGGAGCCTTTGAAATCACCCGCTTTGGCCGCCGCTGGATCGAGTCATCGCCGCGTGGAGTCGTACTGGTTGATGACGTTCTGACCACCGGCTCCACCGTAGATGAATGCGCCAAAATTCTTCGCCGCGCGGGCTTCCGCCAAGTGTCGGTGGTGACGGTGATGCGGGGCTAGGCAGGCGCGCGCCTAGGCGCAAAGCGTCGACTCACGATATGACAGATTCCCGCCGTGATGGCCAGGGTGAGCAGTGGAAAGGCCCCAGAGCGCAAGTTGTCGCCCACTCCCCACGGGCGCAACGGGTAGCCGTCAACCCCTTGGTAGAGCAGATTGTGGCATTTGAACGCCATAATCCACCCGGCGTGCAAGCCGATGGGAAACCAGAGCGCGCCGGTGCGTACTCGCGCCCAGGCCAGAATCAGGCCCCCCGCGAGCAGCATTGCGAAGTCGGTGACAAAGAAGCGCGGATTGGTGACATGCAGGAGGATTTTTCCTAGCAATTGGAATCCGGCGAGGGCGTGGGAGGGGGTTGCGATGCTTGTGCCCTCGGGAAGTTTGATGAAATGCAGCAAGGCGAACAAGAGAGCGGAGCCGAGGCAGGCCGAGGCCGGGCGGGCGAAGCGCAGCCATAAGCCAAGCAATAGCCCACGGAACAGCCATTCTTCCAACAGCGAGACCGCGGCTGCTGGAAGGAGGATCTTTACTAGCAGCTTGCTGGGCGCAGGTGATGCGGCGTTTGGGGCAAAGGCACCATCGGCCTCGAGGAGGGTACCCAGGGCCCACAGGGTGCCGCCGGCGATGATGCAGCCAACGGCCACCTGGGTGGCGGCGGACTGCCAAGCAACTTTGGGCCAGACCTTCATCGGTTCGCTGCCGGGTTCGGTTCGCAGCGATTGGATTCGACGAAACACCAGCGGCAGCAGCACCAGTGTGGCCAGCATCAACGAACGGTCGAAAAAGCGACTGAACTGCGCGCGTTGGCACGAGGCCGCGAGCCAGACCAAGAGCGCTGGCAGGTGGTGGGTCGCGGCCATCGCCGCCAAATCCTTGCCTGCGCGGAAAATCCATGGCGAGATGACCGCTGCAAGCGTGAGCGAACCCAGCACCCAGAGGACTGCCGCACCAATCTCGGATTTGATAAATCGTTGTATCACCCGCCGGAATTTGAGCCGCGCTGGCTACTTTTGTCGAGCCGCGCGTCCAAAACCTTTGAATTTCTGTGGGTGAGTGAGCGGGCATGGCGGGCGGGCGGGGCGGGCGATGGATATTGCGTCGCACTGGTTCTTGCAGATTTTCAGAATCGAGATACTTTTCCGGCATGATGTTATCCACCGTTTACCTCGCCCAACTCGGATACGCGAGTCGTGGGATATCGCCGCTGTATTTGGTGATCATCGGCGTGACGTTTCTGGTCAGCATGGTGATTAGCGGGACTCTCAAGCGCCGATTTACTGAGTATTCGCAGATTCCACTGCGCCTGACCGGTGCTCAGATCGCAGAGATGATGCTGCGCCAAAACGGCATCACTGACGTGCAGGTCATCAGTGTGGCCGGCCAGCTCACCGATCATTACGATCCGGTCCAGAAAACCGTCAACCTGAGCGAAGCGGTCTATCAGGTGAACTCCGTGGCGGCGGCGGCAGTGGCGGCTCACGAGTGCGGTCACGCACTGCAGCACCAGCAGGCGTATGTTTGGCTCGGCTGGCGCACACAGCTGGTGCCTGCGGTGCAGTTTTCCAGCAAGATTCTTAATTTCATCATGATTGCGGGTATGATCGGTATTGGCATCATGCAGAGCACCACGATGTTATGGGTGTGGGTGGGACTGTTCGCGGTGACTACCTTATTTTCCGTGGTGACCTTACCGGTCGAGTTTGATGCCAGTCGCCGCGCGTTGGTGTGGCTTGAAAGCAGTGGCGTCGCCGCCAGCGTGGAGCATGAAAAGGCCAAGAATGCCTTGTTTTGGGCCGCTATGACCTATGTCGCTGCCGCCGTGGGTTCGGTAGCCCAGCTCCTGTATTTCCTGAGTATGGCGCTTGGCCGTCGCGACTGATGCGGGCCGGAAACCTTCAGGCGTTTTTGCTGCGGGTGGCTCATCGATTTCCTGTAGCTGCGGGAGTAAGCTCCCGGTGGCTGGCGGTGAATTGGCGCAGCGCAGAGGCGAGGGCCGTGACCGCCGCGGGTGGGTGCGCGGCCGATAGGCTGACGCGCAGACGTGCGGTGTTGCGGGGGACGGTGGGAAATCGGATGGCAGGCACCAGCAGGTTGGCGTCGGCCAGCACTGCCGATGCGGCGAGAGCGGCCTCATTGGAGCCGAGAACAAGCGGCAGGATCGGAGTGGGGGAATGGCCGATCTGCGTGATGTTTTCCAATAAGCGTACCCTCCGTGATTGGCCGTCTGCCGATCGAATCAGGCGCAGCGACGTGAGTGCCGCGTGCGCCAGCGCCGGGGGTGGGGCGGTCGAGTAAATGAACGATCGAGCCCGGTTGACCAGCAGATCGATCCAGTCGCGGGATGCCGCAAGGTAGCCGCCGGAGAGGCCGGCGGCCTTGCTCAACGTGCCCATTTGGAAGGTGACGCGTTGCTGGAGGTGTTCTTGTTCGGCCAAGCCCATGCCGGATGCGCCGAGCGTTCCGAAGCCATGTGCTTCATCTAACAACAAAAGTGCATCGTAGTCCTCGCAGAGGCGGACGATTTCGCGCAGTGGGCAGAGGTCGCCGTCCATGCTAAAGACGGATTCAGTGGCGACTAGGATGCGGGCGTGGGAGGCTTTGGCACGGGTGCTGGCCAGTAGTCGTTGCAGCTTGTGCAGGTCGTTATGTGGGAAAACTCGCAGGGTGGCACCGGATAGGCGGGTGGCATCGACAAGGCAGGCGTGGGACAGTTTGTCGATTACGATGAAGTCGGCCTTGCCGACGATGGCGGGGATGGTGCCCAGGGCAGTGGCGAAGCCCGACGAGAACACGAGTGCCGCCTCGGATTGCTTGGCTTGGGCGAGTGCTTCCTCGAGTTGTCGGTGCGGTGGCAAGGTGCCGCAGACTAAGCGGGATGATCCGGCACCAGCGCCAAACCGCTGCACGCCCTCGATGAGTGCCGCTTCGACTTCCGGGTGCCGGGCTAGGCCAAGATAGTCGTTGGAGGCGAAGTTCCACAGCTGTCGACCGTCGCGCGTTACCTGTGGGCCGGCTGCCGATTCGAGTGGGTTTAATCCGCGCAGCAGGCCATCGGCCTGGAGTTGTCGGAGGGCATCGGAGGGGTGGGTCATTGGGGTGGTCGATCAGGTGCCGACCGTGGGGCGCTCGAGTGCCCAGCGGAGTAGCTTGGTGGAGTCCGCCCAGATGTTTGGGGTATTGGATTTGAGGACTACGACGATGACGGAGCGGCCGTTGAGGGAGCCGCTGGAAACGAGGCAGCGGCCAGCATCATTGGTGGTGCCGGTTTTTAAACCATCGCAGTAGGGGACGGTTTTGAGTAGGTGGTTGGTATTTTCGATTTCGCGGGTGTGGCCGTCGTTGAAATGGAAGGTGAAAGCCTTGGTGGCGGTGTAGGAGCGGATCAGTGGACTGCGGTAGGCGGCGCGGGCGGCAATCGCCATGTCGCGTGCGGTGGAGTACTGGCCGTGGAGGGGTAGTCCGTTCGGGTTGAGGAAATTTGAGTTGCGCATGCCGATGGATGCGCACTTGCGGTTCATCAGGACGGCGAAGGCCGCCTGATCGCCACCCACATCGCGGGCCAAGGCGCGGGCGACGTCGTTGGCGCTTTTCACCATGAGCACTTTGAGTAATTCGCGGCGGGTATAAACTTCGCCGGGTTTGAGGTCGAGTTTGGTGGGTTCGCAGGCACCATCGTTGGCATTGATGGTGACGGGCTTATCGATGTCGCCGGCATCGAGGATGCACAGGGCGGTGATGATTTTCTGGGTGCTGGCGACCGAGCGTGGGGAGTCGGCGTTTTTAGCGTACAGAACGCGCCCGCTGACCACGTCAATGACGATGGCACTTTGTCCGGCAATTTTCGGCGGTGCCGTCGTCGGGATGATCGCCGCTTGGCTCGCGGTTGACTGGCTGGTGATCGCCACCGGCTGGGAGGAAGTGGCCGCCGGTTTACCGGGTTCGTCCCACTGGGGCAGCTGCGGCGGAGGATTGCCTCCGCAAGACGTGACCAGCGCGGCGGTGAAAACGAGGGCGGCGGCGCGGGCGCAGAGCAGGCTGGACATGGGCGGGATGATTTCCATCTGCAGGCGCGGATCAAGCCGGGAATGCGATGATTCGAGCGGGTGGGCGATTATGGCAGTTTGGGAGGGAGCAGGCTGCCGTCAACTGGGTTGCCTAGCGCGGGCAGCGTGGGTTCC
>JAYSPI010000213.1:0-13692 GCA_043722215.1 Prosthecobacter sp. | reverse complement strand
AAGAGCGGTGCGCCGGCGAACGACTCGCCCCAGATGACCGTCACGAACCCCAGGAAATACTGGATGACGAGCAGGCCGATGGTGAGGATGCCGGCGATGATTTGGCTGGAAGTAATCGAGGAGGCGAGGCACCCGACGGCGGTGAAAGCCGCCCCCATGAGCAGGAGGGCGGTGAAGGTGCCCATCAGGGCGCCGATGGACCAAGCGGGCGGGAGGTCGGTTGCCCACTCGAAAATCTTGAATTGGAGGAGGGCAGGGACCCACAAGATCGTGTAGAACGCCATGGCTGCGGCGTATTTTGACAGCACGACCTGCCAGGTTTGGACAGGAGCGGTGAGGAGGGTTTCGAGGGTTCCTGAGCGTTCTTCCTCGGCGAAGAGTCGCATCGTGATGAGCGGGAAAATGAATAAAAAGTAGAACCAGAACAGCGGCGTGTGGACGGTCACGTAAATCAGGTTGTCCTTCACCGGGGTGTCACGGAACCCCTTCATCGCGGTGGAGAGCGAAATCCCCTGCATGACGGTGACAAATGACAGCACCACCCAGCCAAATGGGGTAAAGAAATACCCTTTGAGCTCTTTGAACATCAGGATGCGGAACAATCTCATGGTGGCGGGCGCACTTGGTAGTCGATTCCCGCCACAAGGCAAAGTCAAAAGGGCTGACTGATGGCGGAGTCCCTCATTTCGTACGTGCGCTCATTCTTTGGTAGCGAGAAACTCAGGTAGGCTCCCGGTCACGCCGGCCAGGCGCGGGTTGGCTTCCCATGCGGCGCGGTTGCCGATGATGCGCTCGGCCATCCGCATGACAGTCGTTGCCGCCCCTGAGTGCGCCGGAACTAACCGCTGTAATGGATCGCCCGGGGCGTTGGGCGTGAGGTCCCAGGCAAAGCTTAGGCGGCTGTCCACCATGCCTTTTTTATTCCCCCATGTGCGGGTTTCGTCAAAGCGGAGATCGCCGATCCAGGCCCCCTTGGCGTGGGGGCGGGCAATCCACCAGCCGTCGGTGAACGCTTGCAGCGACTTGACTTCGGGGAGGTCGCTTAGGCCGGCCAGGGCGGATTGCCCTTGTGGGTAAATCGTCCAGCGCACCGGAGTGCTGCGCCACTCGAACACCGATCGGTAGCCAACCCAGAACTCGTCGCCTCGGTCAACCACCGCTCGCCAGAGGAGGATGTTGAATGGGGTGGGGGCCTCCATCCGGCGCTGGTAGGTCAGACCGCGCCGGGCGAGGTCCGCGTCGAATCCCGCCGAGGCCGCGAACTTCATCGCCACGCTCAGCAGGGCGTAGCCAGCGGCCAAGCCAAGGCCGTAGGCATTGATGCGGCGGCGTTGTGGGAGTTGTTTTTTGCTGCGCAGGAAAACCAAGCGGCCGATGGCGATGGCCATGGGTAGGGTGAATCCAGGGTCGATGAGAAATAGGTGGTTGAACGCGATCCGTGGCACCGGAAATGGCCAGCCGACTGAGGTGCCAAAAACGGTGCAACAATCGATGAGTAGGTGAGCCGCTATGATCGCCAATACAAACGCGCCCGCCTGCACGCGGCGGATCTTGTCGCGCTGCCAGCGGGTGGCGAGCCAGCGCGCGAGCGCGCAGGCCGCCACAATGGCGAGCAGAAGCGAGTGGCTGGGTCCGCGGTGCCAAGCCAATTGATTGGCGGTGTTGAGCCATGGCAGGAGTAAGGTGTCCAGATCCGGGAGGACCCCGCACACCGCGCCCCATGCCAGCGCGCGGTTGCCGAGTCGTCGGCCGAGCATCCATTCTCCGAGCGCTGCACCCAGCACTGCATGTGTCAGTAAATCCACGCCCAGACGGTGGCGGAAATTCCTAACATCGGAAACCCGAAATTCAGGAATCCTTCGCCATGGCTGCTTGATGTCAGTGGGTTGTAAATGCGCTCGAAAAATCGGCAGTGTCTGCCACGCTCGGGCATGGATTTGTTTGCCAAGTCAAAATCAGGTGCCGATCAGGCGCTTTCGGTGACGCAGTTGCTGCGGCGGATGAAGAATGTGATGGAATCGCAGGTGGGCGAAATTTGGGTCGAGGGAGAGGTTTCCAATCTGAAAAAGCAGGCCAGTGGGCACTGGTATTTTTCGCTGAAAGACGCGGGTGCGCAGATCCAGTGTGCGATGTTTGGAGCGCGCAAACGACTGGGAGTCGCGGCGCTCGATGACGGCGTGAAGGTGCGCATCCTGGCGGAGGCGAGCATCTATGAGGCGCGCGGCCAACTCCAAATCATCGTGCAGCAAGTCGAACGTGCGGGCACCGGCGACTTGCAGGCGCGCTTCGAGGCGCTGAAGGAAAAGTTAAAATCCGAGGGTTTGTTCGATGCCCAGCGCAAGCAGCGCCTGCCCGGGTTTCCCACCACCCTTGGCATCATCACCTCGGGCTCGGGTGCCGCCTTGCAGGATATCCTCAACGTGCTGACCCGCCGCGCCCCATGGGTGCAGCCGGTATTGCTCCCGGTGCGCGTCCAGGGCCGCGGCGGGGGGCTGGAAATCGCCCGCGCCATCGACCAATTGGGGAGGCCGGAAGCATTTGGGCATCCGCGCTGCGATGTTCTGATCGTGGGGCGCGGGGGCGGCTCGATCGAGGATTTATGGTGCTTCAACGAGGAGGTGGTGGCGCGGGCGATTGCCGCCTGCCCGATTCCCATCATCTCGGCCGTCGGGCATGAGATTGATTTTACCATTGCGGATTTTGTGGCGGATCTGCGGGCACCCACCCCGAGCGCTGCCGCGGAATTAGCGGTCGCCGACGGTGCAGAATTGCTAGAACGGCTAGCGCGCTGGCGTCAGCGCTTGGAGCGATTGACTCGTGAGCGGTTGCTGCGGGCTGATATGGCGCTTACGGCGTTGCGGCGTGGCGTGCTCCAACGGGAGGGTGATAAGCTGCTCCGGGAGCCGATGATGCGCGTCGATACCGCCCGCGGGCGCTTGGCGCAGGCGCTGCGGGCGGCCATGGATGCCGCGGTGGTGCGGGTCGACGCGGCGCGCGCCGGGCACCGGGCGCATCCGCCGGTGCGGGTGGTTGAGCGCCGCTTGGAGAATTTAGTGCATTTGCGGCGGCGCATGGAGCGGGCAGGTGGGGTGGCGATTCAGGGGCGTGACGAGCGCTTGGCGCGGGTGCGCGGATTGGTGCGGGCGCTGGGGCCGGAATCGGCGTTTCAGCGGGGGTTTTCGATTACGCTGGGAGCGGACGGCAAAGCGCTGCGGTCGTGTGCGGGGGTGGTGGCGGGCGATTTGCTGCGCACCAAATGGAGCGACGGCGAAACTCAGAGCCGAGTGGTCGAGTGATCCGCATCGCCCGCAGCGAGGATCACGGAAGATGATCGTGACTTTGATGGGATTTCGCGGATGATTGGCGTCGTGAGGGAGCGCCGACTGGTCATCATCGTGGGTTTCGCGCTGGCGGTGGCCCTCGGCTATTGGCTGGCCACTACGGCCGCACCCAGCGTGACGCCCCACACGCATTTGCCACCCCAAAACCATTCACGGCAGGCTGAGCGCACCGACGACGAGGGGCCGCGCTTTCGCCGTAGTGATCGTCATGCGGAGCCGGTAAAGGACGTGGTGGCGATCGATGCAGGTGCCATGGTGGGTCAGCGGGTGGTGATTTTCAAGGACCAGGCGGCATTGGAACGCTTCCTCGAACAGGCCGGTGACAAGATCCATTTGCTCGGGCGCTTGGATCCGCTGCATGCGCTGCGGATTGGGTTTGCCGAGATGGCTGACTTGGCGGGCTTGCTCGATAGCACTGCCGAGGTTTCGTTGATTTTTCCGGTGAGTACGCCTGCTCCGGTAGAGGGCACGGTTCAGCCCGGAGCGGTGGCGCTGGGTGGTGGATTGCTCGACTGGTTGGATATCACCGGGGATAATTCGAACTGGGGAATGGGCGTACGCATTGCTATCTTGGACACCGGGGTGGCCGCCAGTGACGCCTTTGGCGGGAAAATCACTTGCTTCAATCTGGTCGATTTGCCTGCGGATCTAAGCCAGCAGGACGGTCACGGCACGGCGGTGGCGTCGATGATCTTGGGCCGGAATGCGCTCACGCCCGGGGTGGCACCCGGGGCAGAGATTTTTTCCTATCGGATCGCGGATGACCGCGGCCAATCGAATAGCTATCTGCTATCCCAGGGGATCGTCGCAGCGGTCGATGCGGGCGTCAGGTTAATCAATATCTCAATGGGCAGCTCTAGTGATAGCGCGTTGATGCGAAATGCCATTGCCTATGCCGCCGAGCGGGGTGTGCTGATCATCGCCGCCGCCGGCAATTATGGTGCCCAGCAAATCTCCTATCCCGCTGCCAATCCCGGCGTCATCGCCGTGGGTGCCGTCGATGCTCTCGGGAATCACTTGAATTTTTCAAATGCGGGCGAAAACCTGGCGCTGGCGGCACCAGGGTACGGCCTGAATGCGGGGTGGCCAGGGGATCAGGTGGCGCGTGTCAGCGGGACGTCGTTCAGCGCGCCCATCATCGGTGGGGCGATTGCGGCCATTATGACCCAGGCGGGGGCGGGGAATCTAACGGCGATGCAGGCGTATCAACTGCTGCTGGCCTACGCCAATGACGGTGGCGTGGCAGGCAAGGATGTGGAGTTAGGAGCGGGGATGCCTGACATTGGCCGCGTCCTGAACATCAACCGTCGGGGGATTTATGATGCGGCGGTGGCGTCGAGTCGCTTGATTGCGCCGGACGCCGGCAATCCCTACGGGCAAGTAGAGGTTTTAGTTCAGAATCGCGGGACCGAGACGCTCATCAACACGACGGTCAAGATCGGCGTGGGAACTGCCACGGTGACCGCCAATCTCACGACGATGGCACCCAATGCCGTGCGGACGGTCCGTGTGCCCTTGGCGCAACCGGCGAACGCCTATGCCAATGGGATTCGCGTGGATTCGCGGGTCATGCTGTCCAGTGGCATGTCGGATGCCAAACCCTCAAATGACCATCGTGTGGAAACCTATGTGGCACGGATATCCAAATAGTTTGGTGCGGTGGCTGGTCGCAGCGGCGGGGGTTGCCAGTGCGGCCGTGATGGCATCGCCAGCGACGCGTGATGCTCCGAACCAATCTGCGGTGGTGGTGAACCAGTTGGTGGTCGCTGGGAATGCCTGTGGGCCGGCGGCGTTATTGAATGCGTTGCGGTTTGGCGGTCCGGGGGAGCAGCGAGCGGCGACGGCGCTGGCGGGAGCGAACGACAAGGAGAGTCTGCTGAGGGTGATCCGTGAGGTCGGGATGCGCCCGTCTGATCATATGCCTGGCCGGGCGCGTTGGGGCGGCAATGGAGTGAGCGTGGCGGACCTGCAGGACATGGGGAATGAAATGATGAAGGGGCAATATCTTCTGCCGGTGCGAGCGGAGGTGCTGTTTCGTGGGCCGAGTGCCACGCCGGATCAGCTCCTGCGCCACGTGCACCGGCAGTTCGACGAGTCGCTCGCCAAGGGGTTTCCTCCCATCCTCAGTCTTCGCCGATACGTGCTGCGCCGCCAGCCTGGCAGCGAGAGACCGCAATGGATTGTGATCGAGTCACACTTTGTCACGCTTGCGTCGCTGCCGCGCAAGTTGGACGGCGGTGCTCGGGAGCTTGCCGTGAGCTATCTGGACCCCTGGGGTGGGAAGCGCTGCCGGGGGGCGATTGGGATTCCAGAACATCCGCGGTTTGTCGATCGCTCCGGACTGGCGGCCTGCTTGGAGGTCGATTTCCCGCAACTTCCGGTGGCGCTCAATCGCGTCCAGCGCGATGAACGATCGATTTGGGTGCTCTCGGCCGCTCTCGGACGATGGTAGCCACCGGGTAGGCGGCGCTGCCTGGGTGTGTGCGAGTGGCGACTTGTGCTTGCGCGCGGCAGGTGCTTGGCCCAAATTGAGGGCCCCGCCACCGATGATGACCGCGAATTTCATGCCATTTCTCCCGCATTGTGAGGCCCTTGGTGATTCTGGGCGGTGCCTTTGGCGTGCCACGGTGTTCTCGTTGACGGCGCTGTTTGCCACGGTGGGGGGCGCGGGTGCAGCGGTAAAAATCGATGACGAGGTGTTGGGCAAAAGCCTGGGTGGGTGGGTCAAACGCGATCATCATGCGGCGGAGTATCCTCTATCCGGTGCGACCTACCGCACGTATAAGCCGGAGATCAGTCCGACCCCCGACGGCGGGATTTTTATCTCGGTGCGCATTGATCACGTCCGCAATTGGTTGTCGTCAGATGATCATGCGACGCTGGAAGTCTCATTGAATGCCAAAGGCCTGATTGTTTCCGCACGTTCCAACATTGCCATCCAGGGCCGATCGATTTCCAGTGATGTGATCTTCGGTGGCAACGAAACGGGCAAACAACTCCTCGGTGCCGACCGCGCCGTGCAAATCGGCACCGATCTGGTGGCCGACTTGTCGTCAAAACTCCTGCGCGAAAAAATCGTTGAAGCCGGCCGAGTGTCGTTCCCTGCGGCAGTGCGCCATAATTACAATCTGCTTTTTCAGGCGATTCGTCAGGATGGGGGAGTGGCACCGACGGCGATTCCCGTTCCTGCGCTGATCGAAGAGGCTCCTCCTCTCGTGCCAGCCAAGGAGGTGGCTCCGATCAAGGAGGTGCCGCTCGCAGTACCTGCGCCGGATCACAGCCCGTTGGAGATCAAGTCGTATGGCTTCACGCCATCACGAGCGGGCATGGGATCAAGAGTTTCCGCATGAGTGCTTGGCATTTGCCAGGTGAGCGATTGCGTTTATCGTGCGAATCATTCCACTCCATGTCCGACCCACTTTTTCAACCGCTACAAGCAGGAGCCCTGGTCCTTCCCAATCGCATCGTCATGTCACCGCTCACGCGCTGCCGGGCGTCCACCGGGCGGGTGCCCAACTCAATGATGGCAGCCTATTACGCCCAGCGCGCGTCGTTTGGCTTGATCATTGCGGAAGCCACCGCCGTCTGCCCGATGGGTGTCGGGTATCCGAATACTCCCGGAATTTGGTCGGCAGAACAGATCGAGGGATGGCGTGGAGTCACGCGCGCCGTGCATGATGCCGGCGGTCAAATCGTCCTACAACTCTGGCATGTCGGGCGCATTTCAGATCCGTGCTACCTGAAGGGTGAGTTGCCGGTGGCTCCGAGCGCGATTCGACCGGCGGGTCATGTGCGCTTGGTTCGTCCGACCAAGGAGTATGCCACGCCGCGAGCGTTGGCGATAGATGAGCTTCCTGCAATCCTTGAAGCCTACCGTCAGGGGGCGGGCAACGCCCAGGTGGCGGGCTTCGATGGAGTCGAGATCCACGGGGCCAACGGTTACCTGCTCGACCAGTTCCTGCAGGATTCCAGCAACCATCGGACGGATGATTACGGCGGATCGATCGAAAACCGCGCCCGCTTGATGCTGGAAGTCACCGATGCCGTCAGTTCTGTTTGGGGTGCCGAGCGGGTGGGAATGCATATTTCGCCGCGCGGGGATGCCCACGATATGGGCGATTCCAATCCGACGGCCACCTTCGGATACGTCGCTCGCGAGCTGGGTCACCGTGGATTGGCGTTTCTTTTCGCCCGAGAACCCCTCGACCATGAAGCGCTGGGTCCTCAACTGAAGGAACAATTTGGTGGCGTGTTCATCGCCAACCAAGGGCTGACTGGCCCCAGCGCCCGCGACGCTATTACCGCTGGTCTGGCCGACGCAGTCGCCTTTGGTCAAGCGGCTATTGCCACCCCGGATCTCGTCGAGCGCCTGCGCGTCGGGGCACCCTGGAATGCGCCCGATCCCGGCACGTTTTACGGCGATGGCCCGGCGGGCTACCTCGACTACCCGCAGTTGGCAACTTCCGGCTCGGCTCGCTGAGCCGGGGAATCATGCCGTTGTGGGATTGCATCTAGGCCCGGATGCTTTAGACTCGCCGCGATGGGCGTGACCAAAACGTTGCAGGCAGCTAGTGGATGGCTAGAACTCGGAATTGCCGATGAGGCATTGAGCGAACTCGCTAGCCTTCCGATGGAGGTGAGGATGCAGCGCCCGGCACTCGAATTGAAGCTGGCCGCACAAATGGTCGGCCAATTGTGGAATGCGGCGGCAGATACGGCGCGCTTGCTGTGCCTGAAAGCCGCCGATGAGCCGGTTTTTTTCCTGCGGGCGGCATTTTGCCTGCATGAGACCGGGGATACGCTTGCGGCCTGTCATTGGTTGTTGCGCGGTCCTAAAACGCTCTTCGAGATGGCGGTTTTCCACTATAACCTCGCCTGCTACCTGTGGACTCTCGGCGACTCTGTGCGCGCTCGTAGCCACCTCCATCAGGCGATCACCCTGGATGATTCGCTACTGGCTGCCGCACGCATGGATCGCGATCTGATCGGCATCGGTGTGCCCTCATGACCGCTCCCCACTGACTGGAAAAATTAAAAGCGCGCGTTGGATTTCCCCCCGGATTTCACAACGCGCGCCTTTTTTTTAACCCAGCGGCGCTCGCCTTGTTCGAATGACTTCCCCCCGGAGATCACCCGAATCAAATATGGCTTGGCTCGCCGAGCCGACGGAACCTGATCCCGTGTCACCGACCTGACAAGCAAAAAGATTATAATTGCGGAGATTTTTTTTCTGGGTGTTTTGCGGGCCGAATTATGGGTTGGCATGGCAGCCGATGTGAGGCGATGGTGCCCGGTGTCTGCCGTGTCCGATTTGTTCACCACTCCTGCGGCGTTGTCGCACAAGCCTACCCTATCCGAGCCCTTGGCGGCGCGGATGCGACCCCGCACGCTCGACGAGGTGGCCGGCCAACCGCACCTGCTCGCCACGGGTAAATTGCTGCGGCGAGCCATCGAGTCAGACTGCTTTACGTCGCTGATTTTCCATGGTCCGCCCGGGACGGGCAAAACGTCGCTCGCCGCCGTGATTGCCCGCACGACCGGCTCGCGCTTCGAATCACTCAACGGGGTGGAATCAAACGTCGCGGAAACCCGCGCCAAAATCGATCAGGCACGGACGTGGCGCGATCTGCGCGGCGAAACCACGATTTTATTCATCGACGAGATCCATCGCTTCAACAAGGCGCAGCAGGACGTGCTGCTACCTCACATCGAGCGCGGGGTGGTTCGGTTCATCGGGGCCACCACCCATAACCCGTATTTTCATGTGAACTCGCCGTTGGTGTCGCGGTCGCAGATTTTTCAGCTCGAACCAGTGCCGGTGGATGATGTAATCCAGGTGTTAGAGCGGGCGCTGGTGGATGCGGACCGAGGCTTGGGCGGGTTGGCGATTCAAGCGACACCGGAGGCGCTGCGCCACCTGGCCGAAAAATCCGACGGTGATGTGCGCAAGGCGCTCACGGCCATGGAGTTGGCCGCGCTCACCACTCCGGCGGGGGCGGACGGGGTGGTGCAGTTTACGCTGGCCGTCGCCGAGGAATCGATCCAGCGCAAGGCGGTGGTCTATGATGCGGACGGCGACGCCCACTACGACACCGCGTCCGCGTTGATCAAGTCGATCCGTGGATCGGATCCTGATGCGGCCCTCTATTGGCTTTCCAAAATGTTATTTGCAGGTGAGGACCCACGGTTCATCTCGCGCCGGTTGGTGATTGCTGCCTCTGAGGATATCGGTCTAGCGGATTCTAATGCTCTTCGGGTGGCATTGGACGCACATCACGCGGTGGAATTTGTCGGACTGCCAGAAGGGCGGATTCCGCTGGCCCATGCCACCGTCTATCTAGCAACCGCACCCAAATCCAATACTGCGTATGCGGCGTTGGGGCGGGCGCAGGATGACGTGGCAAACGGCCGCACCCTCGCGGTGCCGGTACACTTGCGCACCGCCACACGCAAGAGGCTCGCCGCTGCCGCCCGTGAATCCGCCGCGACGATGCACTATCACTACGCGCACGACTTCGCGGGAGCCTACGTGCCGCAGGCTTATCTGCCAGAAGGGCGGATTTACTATCAGCCTGGCGACCAGGGGATGGAAAAACGCATCAAGGAGCGCTTGGAGCATTGGCGCAGTCAGGAGTGAGACCAGGCCGCCCTAGGCGTTACCGTGGGGACTGCGGCACATCGTTGGGGCGGCAGATGATGATGCCAGCGTGTTTGGATGCACCGTTGAGATAATCGGTGATTGGTCGGTCGATGATGGTCATGTGACCCTTGTCGTGGTCGGAGGTGGCATGGGAAAAATAGGCGCGATTAGCGATGCGCATGATGAGTCCGACATGTGACGTGTAGCCGCCTGGTTCGTAGGTGGTGATGGCGCAGATGTCGCCATTCTTGAGGTAATTCTCGGCGGCGCGTACATTGGCTTTCGGGATATGATAGACCGGTAGGAGCGACAGACGCGCCTCGATTTTTCCCATCGGCTCAATGAGTGACGGGTTGGCGCGCAGGTAACGGTAGTTTTTCCACTGGACGGTCATTTCGCGAATTTCGCGGTGGAGCTTGACTGCGCCCGGGATGCGGGCGGTGATGTTAGTGGCGTAGCCACGGCGCTCGTTGTCATAAAACACCGCCTCCAAATGGTGCATGCGACTCAGGTAACTGCCGGTGCAAATCCCATTCCAGTAACGCTCGATCTCAATCATCTGCAGCATGTCCTCCGGTTGATAGGGGGCCGACTTGTAGTGCAGCATGCGGGCCAACGCCAAAGCGTTTTCATAATATGTCCAGCAGTCCATGCCTAACAGGTTGACCACCGGCGACTCAATCCGGTCATCGACCTCCAGGGTATAATGAACGTAGGGAGTGGAGAGCATTTCGCGCGCGACGAGGAGGGTGCGTTCGCCGAGCGGGAGATTGCGCCAGTTGCCGCGCTCGGCCTTGGCGACGATCGCCTGAAACTTCGCGGGCCCTTGGAAGACGACGCTCATCGGCAGCCGCGGCGGGGTGAGCGGCGGTACCGCCCGCTCGGCCAGAGCTCCCGTGACCGAGCCCCCTGCCAATCCTACTATCCCCAGAGCCAGTAACTGCAATCGCATGAGTCATCCATAGACCGGTTTCCAAGCGAGCGCCAAGCCAACAATTGTGATCGGCGGCATCCTGAGTCACGGGCGCTACGGCCAGGGACGGTCTTGCAAGGCATGGCGTTGGCGGCGGGGACTTTGCTGCGGATTTTTACATATCGGCCCTTGGGGATCGGCGGATTGCGGGTATCCTCCGACTGGATATGACGCGCATCGAGCAGGATAGCCGAGTGAAATCAATTGCTGGGGGAGCCGTGATTCTGGCTGGGATCGCCGCTAGCGTTTGCGGGACCTTGGCTGGCTGGCGACACGTGCCTGGCCTGCTGGGTGAGTGGCTGGGGATGATGGTTGGCGTGATGACTACACCATTTTTGCTTGAAATGTCGTTCGTCATTATCGGGCTGACCGTGGTGCTCGCGCTCAACGGGTGGCGCCAGCGGCATGCCGACGATGAATGGGTGGATTTGGAGGCTTCGCAATTCTTGCCTTGCACAGCTCCGGTGAATCGCAGTTCAATGTTACCCATGAACGAGGATTTGGTACCGATGAACCTGGAGCATTTTACGAAAATGGCCTACGGTGATGTGCCATGGCTGCGCGGCTTGGCCATCGATTTTTTTCATGAGACGCGAGCGCTGCTGCCGCAATGGGCAACGATGATCGAGGCGGGCCGATTTGAAGAATTGCGGGCGGAATTGCACCGCTGCAAAGGGGGGTCCTCGTTGTTCGGCTTCGAGCGGGTCGTCGCTATGCTCGCCATCTTCGAGCGTCCAGTGGACCTCGAAACCCACGGCTTCAATGTAGCGGCCTTCGAGCAGGAGCTCGCCGCTGCTGAACGCGCCGTGGACGCCATGGTCGAACCCGCTGCATAATGGCGGTTGGCTCCCCATCGCCCCCTCTGGAACTCCGCTTCACCCGCTCGGGGCAGGCGGTCGTGTTTTGGCTCATGGCGGCGATTGGTGCAGCCACGACGGTGACGCTCATGGCCACCGCGATTTATCGCGACGAAAACCCCGCTCTGCCGCACCCGGCATGGGCGCTCGTCCCGCTGGCCCTGGCCGGGTTGGCCGCACGGCTGGCTGCTCATCTGACGCGGCACGCTTACCTGATTGTCACGCCACTGGGGCTCGAGATCCTGCCATTTTTCCGCCCGGCAACAGGGATGCGCCTGATCATCTGGCAGGAAGTGGCAGGTGCGGAAATCAACGCCTCCGCCTCGCGGCTCACTCTCCATCACGATGCCGCCAAAACCTCCGGTATCCATCTGTCACTCATGCCGATCCGCGCGGATTTACGCGCCCTCGTCGCCAAGGCGGTCATCGGCCGAGTCGGTACTCTGGCTGAGGAGCCACGCCTGTGATGCCTCCACCCGCACTTGCGTCTGGCGTGGAAACCGTCTAGGTACCCCACTCAACCGAATTTCCATGGCAGCTGACTACACCGAAGACGACATCAAATCATTGGACTGGCGCGAACACATCCGGATGCGCCCGGGGATGTATATTGGCAAACTAGGTGATGGCAGTGCTCCCGACGACGGTCTCTACATCCTGCTCAAGGAGGCCATCGATAATTCGATCGACGAACACATCATGGGATCCGGCAAGGAAGTCCGGGTGGACATTGATGCCCAAGGGCGGGTCGAAGTCAGAGACTTCGGGCGGGGAATCCCCCTCGGTAAACTCTTCGATTGTGCCGCACAGATCAACACGGGCGCCAAATATGACAGCGAGGCGTTCAAACGCTCGGTCGGCCTCAACGGCGTCGGCATCAAGGCGGTCAACGCCCTAGCGGACTTTTTTGAGATTCAGGCATGGCGCGACGGCGAGACTAAGGCACTCGAGTTTTCCAAGGGGCTGCTCACCGTGGATATGAAACACCCACGGCGCGACCCTGGTGCCAATGGGACCCGCCTCGCATTTGAGATCGACCGGACGATTTTCCCAGCCAAGGCGAAATTCAAGGAGGCCATCGTGGAAAAGATGTGCCAGTACTATTCCTATCTGAATCCGGCGCTAACGGTGGTGTTTAATGGTAAGAAATTTCGAGCTAAGGACGGCCTGTTAGACCTGCTGCGCGAAGAGATGGAAAACGATGCCCTCTATCCGCCAATCCACCTTAATGGAAAGGATATCGAAATCGCCTTCACCCACACCGCCGAAAGCAGCGAAGAGTATTACACCTTCGTCAATGGCCAAAATACTTCGCAGGGCGGCCCTCACTTGACCGCCTTCCGCGAGGCAATCGTCCAGGTAATCCGTGGGTTTTATAAGAAGCAATATGACCCAGCTGACATCCGCGCCGGTATCGAGGCCGCCGTGAGCGTGCGAATCGTCGAACCGGTTTTCGAGAGCCAAACCAAGACCAAGCTCGGCTCGACCACCGTCGTGCCTAATGGCGAGTCACTCCGCACGTTCATCGGGAATTTCCTCAAAACCAACCTCGACAACTACCTGCATAAAAACCCGCGGGTCGCCGAAACAATCCAAAAACGTATTCTATCAGCCGAACGCGAACGCAAGGACCTCAAAGGAGTTCAGAAAATCGCCCGTGAGCGGTCGAAGCAAGCGAAGGTTCACAATAAGAAGCTGCGCGACTGCCGGGTGAGATATGACAGCAAACACAAGCGCCGCGAGGAATCTACATTGTTCATCACCGAGGGTGATTCCGCGTCCGGTTCTATCACGAAGAGTCGTGATGTGGAAACCCAGGCGGTCTTCTCGCTGCGGGGTAAACCGCTCAACACCTATGGCGAAGCGCGCAAGGTCGTTTAT
>JAYSPI010000212.1:0-25293 GCA_043722215.1 Prosthecobacter sp. | reverse complement strand
CCTCCGACACCTCCAAACTCACCGACCTCGGCCCCGTCGAACTCCGGTGCTGCCTCAAGCGGGGCGACAATTTTCTCACTGAAACATGGGTCCAACGCGTCATTCCTTAGACTCCCTGAATCCTCTCAGCGAGGACGAACTCAACGAGTGGGAAGAGGCCTACGCCGCGGTCGAGGCGTATTTGCAAGCCCTGCGCCTCCGCAATCGTCTGCTCGTCGCCGAACTCGTGCGCCGCATCCTCTGGCGAGCGTCCGACCGTCGGGCCGCCGAACCGGACAAGCCACCGCGCTTTTTGGCCATGGAGGAAGCGCTCTCCGAGATTGCAGATTGGACCCAGGACGTGCTTGATGTGCCGCTGGAAAACCGTCGCTTAGCGGCGCGCGGGCGGCTAGCTCTGTTGCTTGCGGGGATGCCGGATCGCTGGCAGGGAGTCTTCCTCACCCCGGCCCCCTGGCCGCCGGCCTTTGTCGAGGCGATGAGCAAATCCTACTTGGCGGCGGGGCCGCAGTTTGCAGCCCTCACGATGGTGCCCAAGCCGCTGGAACTCAACGCCATCGGCAACGGTGCTGCTCAATGGTGGGAAACCATGGATCGCAAACCCATCATGCGCATCATGTTTGTCAGCATCCTGCTGGCCATCATCGCCTTCACCTTGTGGTCGTTCCTCGTCTAATGGAAACTCTCGAGCCCTCACCCCGCGATTCCGGCCAGCCATTTTTTGCGCGCTGGCGCACCTTGTTTCGGCGGTCGTTGTTTTTTGGCAGCGTGGCACTGGTCAACCTGGCGGCCATCCTGTGGCTCGCGGATCTATTCTGGCGGGTCGGTTTCCAGAAGGCCCACTACCCGCTACTCGCCATCTTTATTTTACTCAACGGCCTACTCGTGCTCGGCTCGTTTCACGCGATTTTTGGTGCCTTCGATGTCTTCACCGGTCGCAAGCGCTCGGTAAGGATCACCCGCCTCGCCGAAGGCCGCACCGGCCCACTCGCCAAGCGCCACGCGGTGGTCATCCCCGTTTACAACGAGGACAGCGTGCGCGTCTGCGCCCGCATCGAAGCAATCTATCAATCGATCGCCGCCACCGGCCACCTAGAATCCTTCGATTTCTTCATCCTCAGCGATACCCGCGACCTCGACCTATGGGTGCTTGAGGAAACGTCGTGGACCAACCTCTGTCGCCGCCTCGGCGGCTTCGGACGGATCTACTACCGCCGCCGTAAAACCAATGAAAACCGCAAGGCCGGCAACATCGGTGACTTCGTGCGCACCTGGGGCGGCGGTTACGAGGCGATGCTGGTGCTTGACGCCGACAGTCTGATGGACGGGGGTGACATCGTGACGATGGCGCGGGTGATGGAATGCTACCCGCGCTTGGGGATTTTGCAGACGCCGCCGAAGTTGATTCGCGGTTCATCGGTGTTTACACGGCTGCAACAATTTGCGATGCGCATGTATGGGCCGCTCTTCATCCGTGGGCTCAATTACTGGCAGCTGAGTGGCGGCAGCTATTGGGGCCACAACGCACTGATTCGACTCAAGCCGTTCTCCGAATTCTGTGAGTTACCGGCCCTTCCTGGCCGCGAGCCATTTGGTGGGCGCATCCTGAGTCACGATTTTGTGGAAGCGGCGTTGATGGTTGCCGAAGGCTGGGAAGTCTGGCTGGCCTGGGACATCGAAGGGACCTACGAGGAAGCCCCGCCCACCTTGATGGACCACTTGATTCGCGACCGCCGCTGGTGCCAAGGCAATCTGCAACACCTATGGCTCATCTTTGCCCGCCAACTGCCGTTCTCGGTGCGCATGCACCTATTTATGGGCATCATGGCGTACCTCGGCAGCCCGCTCTGGTTTCTATTCTTGCTCTTTGGCACCTGGATTGCTTGGGATCGCGCCAGCAGCCAACTCAGCCAACTGCCATTTGAAAGCTATGTGGCGCGCTGGTTTCACATCAGTGGCATCGGCCAAAGCCTCATCCTGACCGGGGTGATCTTCGCGTTGTTGTTCCTGCCGAAAATCCTCGCCGTCATCAGCGCGATCTGCGTGCCGCGCATCCGCCGGTCATTCGGCGGCTTATTGCCGATCCTCGTCGGCGCGCTCCTCGAAACGTTCGTCTCGATGCTACTCGCGCCCTGCATCATGGCGGCCCACACCCTGATGGTTCTGAGCATCATCTGCGGCCGCACCGTCGGCTGGGGCAACCAAAACCGCGAAACTGACGGCACCACCTGGCGTGACGCCCTCCAATTTCACGCGTTTCCGACCCTCATGGGGATCGCGTGGTCGGCCATCGCCTGGAAGATTGGCCCAGTCTTCACTGCCTGGATGTCACCGATCTTATTGGGGCTGCTGCTGGCCGCACCGGTGTCGGTTTGGACCAGTCGGTCGCGCTACGGGCGGGCGCTCGCCAATCACAAAATTCTAGCCACCCCCGAGGAGTTGGATCCGCCCAGCGTCATCCAACTTGCGGATCACGCGAAAGCGGCGGTGGACCCGGCGCTGGATGCGGCGGTTGACGGTCGTCGTGGGCTCATCGCGGCGGTGGTGGACCCCTACGTCAACGGGGTGCACGTTTCGCTGCTAGAATTCGCTGAGTTCTCGCCCGCTGAAGAAGCGCTGGCCGAACGCTGCCTCACCGCCGGCCCCGGCGAATTATCAAAAAGCGAGCTCTCTGATCTACTCTATCTTGCCCCGGCGATGCTGATGATGCACCGTGCCGTGTGGCTGCGCTCGACGGACGGCATTCATGCGGTTTGGACCCAGGCGGTGGAAAGCTACCGGCGGCGCCTTGATCACTCCCATCTCACCGAACCAAGTTAACACGAATCACCCCATGCTCCAAATTAACCCGGATCTCACCGACCTTGTCTCCGACGCTGCCGCAGGACTACTCGCTCGCCTCAACGCCAAGGCCACCATCACCGCCGCCGCCCCGGGCCGCGTCAATCTGATCGGCGAACACATCGACTACTGCGACGGGTTTGTAATGCCCTTTGCCATCGACCGCTACATCGTCATCGCCGGTTGCGCCAATGGCACCAACGAGGCCCGTATCAGCGATCACACCTTCAAGGAGATTGCCGTGCTCGACCTGTCCCACCCCCAACAAGTAGGGTCGCCAAAATGGTCGAACTACCTACGTGGAGTGATCCAAGGGTTTCAAGACCGCGGTCACCACATCCCGGGATTCGACGCGTTTATCCTCTCGTCAGTCCCCGGCGGAGCGGGCTTGTCATCCTCGGCTGCCCTGGAATGCGCCACCGCCACCTTCCTCGAAGGACTGCTCGACACTCGCCTCGACACCCGCGAAAAAGCCCTCCTCTGCCAGAAAGCGGAACACGAATTTGCGCACGTTCCGTGCGGCATCATGGACCAATTTGCCTCTGCCTTTGGCAAGCCGAACCGCCTGGTCCTCATCGACTGCAAATCGGGCGAGCCGGAACTAGTGCCGTTTGATAACCCAGACCTCACGGTGCTGGTGGCCAACACCATGGTTCACCACGAACTCTCCGACGGCGGATACGCGGCCCGGCGTAAACACACCGAAGACGGCCTCGCCCTGCTCGGCAAAGCGTCATGGCGCGACGTCACGTCCGCCGATGTGCAGAGCCATTGGGACTTCCTCGGCGATCCAGTCAACCGCCGCGCCCGCCACGTGGTCGGTGAAATCGCCCGCACGATCGCGGCCGCTGCAGCGCTGGCCCGCAACGATTTCGAAACCCTCGGTCCACTCATGGCCGCCAGCCACGATTCCCTGCGCGACGACTTTGAGGTCTCCTGCTCTGAACTCGACACCATGGTGGATATCGCCCGAAAAATCGGTCGCAATGGCGGCGTCATCGGTGCCCGCATGACCGGCGGCGGCTTCGGCGGATCCACCGTCACCCTGTGCGAATCCCGCCTGGCAGCCGAAATCGCCGCCACCCTCGCCAGCGAATACCAATTAGCCACCGGCATCACCCCACAAATCTTTGCCTCCCGCCCATCGCAAGGAGCCCACCTGATCGCCTGAGTCCGCACGCCTGGCGGGCGTGCCCCACTATCCTTCTCGTATGGGCGTAGGCGTTCAAGAACGACTCGATGATTTCATCCGGCGCAAGGGCTTGCGGCGCACCGGCCAGCGTGACGTCATCCTTCAGGCGGCGTTTGCCAAGGACGAGCATTTCACTGCGGAAGAATTGTGTGAGCGCGTCACAGCCAGTCGTACTAACATTTCGCGGGCGACGGTTTATCGCACGCTCGGGCTGATGGTGGAAGCCGGATTGCTGCGCGAAATCGACTTAGGCAACAACCAAACGACCTACGACCCCAACTTCCTCGACAAGCCATCGCACAACCACTTGGTCTGCATTGATTGCGGGCGGGTGGTGGAGTTCGAGGATGCCCACATCGACCACCTCAACGATTGCGTGACGCGGGGACTCGGGTTCAAGCCACTGCGCCAATCGCTCAAGATTGAAGCCAACTGCGAGCAACTCCGCCTCAACGGCCGCTGCCCGAACCTCATCGCCACCCGCCTGACCGGCAAACGCCTGCACAAAAAACGCTAACCCGACCCATCCTAGCAGAATTTTTGCGCTGGCAGTCACCGCCACCCGCGACTAGCGTCTGCGCTGCGATGAAGCACCATGACTCGCACCCGGCCAGACGCATCGACCACCAACCCATCGTTATGAATCCACCCACATCCACCCGCCACCATGCGGCACTCCGGCGCGCGTTCACACTCGTCGAATTGCTCATCACCATCACCATCATTCTGGTGCTGGCAGCCCTTTCGCTCGCCGGGTTTTCCAAGATGCGCAATTACGCCTATCAAATCACGTCCACCAGCAATCTATCCCAATTGCAGATTGCCAACGTTTCATATGCAGGAGATCACAACGGCAAGTATGTTCCATTCTCCGAAAACGCCAGCGATAACATCATCAATCCAAACATGCCATTTAGCTGGTTCAACAATTGGGAGTTCCTCAAATCCTATCGCGGCGATCCGCTAGAAGACGTGACCCAAAAGGGCATCTGCCCACGCGCTATGTTAGACCCGCTCACCGTGCGCGCCAAAAAATCTGGCTATGACACGCTGGATGCCAGTTATGGGTACAACGCGATCAATCTGCCTGACGGTGACACCCCGTCAGAAGGGTCGTTCAATATGTCACAAGTGCGCACCCCCTCACAAACGGCTTGTTTCATGACCGCCACCTGCGGCAAAGCGATCAACGCTGACCTATGGTGGAGCGGGACAGCGGCCCGAGTCGAAGGGAAAACCAACGATGGAAAAGTCGCATTTCGTCACAAGAGCAAAGCCATTGTGGTCTATTATGACGGGCACATCAATGTCATGAGCCAAGCTGATATCAACCAAGTCAAATATGGCCAATCCGACCCCAAAGAAACGGCGTTCTGGAATGCCAGTTATTCCCCCACCGCGCCCTCGTCCAGCGCCAATTAACCCCTCCCCAGAAGAGGACTGGCGCGCCCCCACTCGCGCACCCCCCGGTGGGCCATTCCTACGACCTCCCAGTGAGCCGCCGACAAGTCGCTTCATCGACCGGTTCGCAACGGCGGTAGCCGTCGCCATGACTCGGGATCGAGCGCACCAATGCGTCGCGCTCGGCGAGCGTGGGGAAATCCAAGCCGATGAGCGCGCGACCGATGCGCTCGCCGGACTGACGGTAGTTGAAATAACAAATATTGGCATTGCCACGGACCCGCTGACCGAGAAAATCGTGCAGGGCGCCCGCGCGCTCGTGGAAATCGAGCCTCAGGAATGCCGGGTAGCGCAACAAATCCCCGCGCAGCGGAATCGCCCGAAATACGACGTCTTCTGCTCCGGGAAGATCCTCCCAACAAAATCCGCCGGCCACTAGTTTAGCAGGTACTTCCTCCA
Source organism: Prosthecobacter sp. (assembly GCA_043722215.1). Classification (GTDB taxonomy): domain Bacteria; phylum Verrucomicrobiota; class Verrucomicrobiia; order Verrucomicrobiales; family Akkermansiaceae; genus Luteolibacter. The sequence goes on along the minus strand of JAYSPI010000212.1, from coordinate 19,403 downwards.
GCGTTGCCGGAGACTCAGCCGTCAGGGTAAGTACCAGCCAGGCATCCTCCTCGCCGGTTTTTCCATATTGAAAATCGGCGATGTTAATGCCCGCAAAGCATGAATCCAATAAATCTAACATAGCACCCGGTCGTTCGGGGATGCGCACCCGCAATGTACGACTGGTATGATTGGACTGCCCCACGGTCTGAGCGATCAACCCGAGTTGCAGGAAGTCGATGTTAGCACCGCACAGCACCACCAGCACGCGTTTGCCGATCCATTGCTCACGGGCATTGAGCACCGCAGCCAAGCCGATTGCGCCGGCAGGTTCGGAGATGCAGCGCAAGCCCTCCCAGAGCGTTCGGATCGCCCGACTGACTTCGGCGTTGGTCACGGTGACCACCCGACTCAGGGTGTGTTGGCAGATTTGAAATGGCAGCGCACCCGCCGTGCGCACCGCCGTGCCGTCACAAAATAAATCCAGTTGCTCGAGCGTGACCGGTTGGCCAGCGGCGAGCGCGGATTTCATCGATGCCTGGCCGACGCCCTCGACGCCGACGATCTCAATCTCCGGCCAGTAGGTTTTGAGCCAGGTGGACACACCAGCAGCCATTCCCCCACCGCCGATTTGTAGGAATGCCGCGTCAAACGGGCCCCGCCCGGAGAGCACCACTTCATCGGCCAGCGTCCCTTGTCCCGCCATCACGTGCAGGTCGTCGTAGGCGTGGATATACACCGCGCCGGTCGCCGATTCATCCTTGCGTGCCGCATCCACCGCTTCGTCATAACTGTCCCCGGAGAGATGAATTTCCACCCACTCGCCGCCATGGTGGAGAACCGCAGATTGCTTCACCCTGGGCGTCGAGCGCGGCATGTAGATCCGCGCCCGGATGCCTAACGTGCGAGCCGCCAGAGCAACCCCCTGAGCGTGGTTACCGGCCGAGGCCGTGACCACCCCGCGGATGGCCTCCTCCTGGGTGAGCACGGCCATGCGGTTGCACGCGCCACGCCACTTGTAGGATTTCACAGCGGATAAATCCTCGCGCTTTACCCAGATCTCCGGCCCCGGCCCTGGCAGGTTGAGCCGCTCGAGCGGCGTGGCCTGACCGAATCGATAGACCCGCTCCCGCGCCAACAAAATTTCCTGACGCAATTGTCGGTCGAGCTGCTTGTCCGCGCGTTCCATCTGCCCACCATGGATCAACGCCACCCGCTCGTGCAAGTGCGACCACTGCGCGCCGCCTCATTTTTGGTGATTGCCTGCCAAATCCTGGGCTCAGTGCGGGAGTGCTTGACCCCGGCAGGCAGCTCCCCTGAGGGTACCACTGTGTTCACGCCGACAATTGATCGCCCGTACTTTGATGCTTGGTTGCGGCGCACCGGTCGCCAGTTTGCCATCAGCGGGCGCCTCACCGAAACCGCCATGCGGCTCGCCGCAGAGGAGGGTGGTGATGTCGAGGAATGGCGGACGCGCCTGCGCACGCTCTTAGAAAGCGGTGAGGTGCCGTCGCTGGATTTACTCACCCGTATCGACGCATTGCTGGCGGGAGCTAGCAACGCGCGCACGGATGAACTTACGCAAGGGTCGTTGTTCTAACTGTCAGCTCATTGCAGCCCGCTCAACGAATCCATAACCGCCCGCTGGACCGGACGACTGGCGAGGTTGCCCAAATGCCCACCCTCCGCGAAGATTTTAAGACGCTTCGGACCGAGAGTGGATTCAAGCCATGAAATCGCGGCCGGCGTAAGCAGGAAGTCGTTGCGATTGGTCACCACCCGCACCTTCGGCTGGGCATGCAGGCGTTTCCCCTCATTCATTAGATTTGCCTCGCGGCGGAAGTCGCGCAGTTCAATTCCCCGCTGGTGGTAATACGGTACGACGAAGCGGAGGAAGTAATCGCGGAACGAATAGCCAAGAATTTCCTGATAGACTGGTTCGCGCCGCCATGGCGTCAGCGGGGTGCGCAACACCCCTTGGTCGTGCTCAACTTGGCTGGTGAATATCGCGTCGCGCAGGATCATGCGAAAATTCAGGCCGATGAGGAATTGCGATTCGGTGGCATCGAATGGCAACTCGGCTGTGGGGATGGCCGCCAACTCGGCGATGCGGGTTGCCTTATGCAGGGCGTTGTTGGCGCGAGCTTGGCTACTCGCGGCGGGCCATGCATGGGCCGCCTGGGCGAGGAAGCCATCGATGCAGGTTGCGCCATAATTCAGGTCCACAGGGGAATTAATGGCGACGTAACGATCAAAATGCAGCAACCCTGGCGACTGGTGCCGCTCGCGCGCCGCCAGATGGAGGGTTTCAAATCCTCCAATCGAAAACCCTACCAACGCCCGCTTGCCAAACTGCCCCGGGTGCTTTTCCTCCAGCAGCCGGTCGATGGATGTCAGCACAACTAACAAGTCGTGGCAGTCCACCGGCGGATAAGCAGGCAATGCGGAGGTAGCGGCCTGGGCCATGAACTCCGGGTGAAATCCATTGGTGATGGTCACCACCGAGAATCCATTTTGATAGAGAGCTTCCGCCAGCGACAAGGTGGTGGGCGACAATCGATGTGAGCCAAGTCCTGGGGCGACATAGACGAGCGGCGCACAGCCCGGTTGCAGCCAGCAGTTAAACGTCAGGTCGCGTCCAGTCGAGGGCAGGCGCACACGCAGTTCCCGCCCGCGCTGCGCAAAGCCCGCATCCTGGCAAGCAATGCGCGCCGCACCCAAAGTTTGCAAGGTCGGCATATCCTTGGCTCCCAGGGAGCGCCAATCCGGTCGATCATGCCGCGAGGTATAACTCCACGCGTATTTCACCGTCGCATACGGGTCTGCTTCCGCATGCAGAATACGCACGTATTCCTCCGCCTTATCGCTGAGCTCGTTGTAGTATGTCCCATAGTCGGTTAGACGATACGGATAGGTATAATTCCATGGCTCTGCGGCTTCGTCAGCCGCCCAACCGACAGCGTGGCAGTCGTCGCTGGGACCGATAAATGGCAACATGACATACGCCTGCGGCGACCACCCCCAGCGACCGAACGTCTGTGCAAAATCTGCCTCGGATTGAGGCAGACTCCAGCGGCTGGCCACATCGAAAAACCCAGCAACGCCGACTGTGGTATTGCAGAGGAACCGGAGCGATTCATCGCCGGCACCGGCCCAGCGGCCTTGTAGCAGGTGATTCACGCACCGCCCTGGGTAGGTTAGGTTGCGGGTAAAATCACGGATCGATTGCCGTACTGGCGGCGGAACCACCGCCCGATACACTCGCCCGCTGGGCTGCATCACTCCCACCAGCAAGCCATGGTTGACCGCCCACAGCCCGCGGTTCAGAGGCTCGCCCGGATCGGGCAAAAACGTCGGCAGCACCACCGGAGCGTGCGGGACTGGCGCACAGACCTGCACATTCTCACGAGCAGGACGGCCTGGTGTGCAGGCAACGACGAGGGCGCACCACACGCCAGCGCTCGATCGCCAGGGTCGCGTCCACGTTGCGACGGCACTGGCGAGATGGACCATCCACGCACTCCACTCTACCGGACTCTTCATGCGACGAGGATCTCACACTCCACCCCCGGTGTCACGGCCGAATCCCCCATCCTGGCGGTGCATGGATGGCCGCCGAGGGGGTAGAATGGTATCATCGTAGGCGATGCAGGCACATGGAATGAAACGACTGCCGCCCTGTGATCGCGCGAATCGTGCTTTCCACAGTGAGACAGTTTTCCTACTGATCTGGCGTGCCATCACATGCGATCCGCACGTTTGATTTGCGCCGAGGGGTTCTTCCGCCACACCCGGAGCCGCCGCAACGCCCAACTCGCCGTGCCCGCTGGCTTTCAACTACCAGTTGACGATTTCTTTCACTCCCTCGACACTCCATGATCCCTTTGAAACATCTAAATCTCCACCCGATCCGTGCCGCCCTGCTCGCCCTCGGCGCACTCACTCCGCTGGCCACCGGCACCCCCCCCACGGCCGCCGGTTGGGCCGTCGAGAACGCCCCCTACCGGGTGGTCGTGCGCGCCGACCAACCACCCGGCGTGCCCGAGGCCGGGTGGCAAATCTGCCTAGCAGATTTCGGAATCGGCCGTGCCGACATGCGCGACATGATTTTGTTAGGTCCTGATGGCCAAGAAATTGCGTTGGACGCGGTCTGGCGGGGTTCCGGGCGTACGGTGTTATTACTAGCAGAATCGATGCCTGCGGACGATGCCGCGGCGACGCTTTACTTCGGCGGCAGTGTGGCGCGGCGGACGCGTGCATGGTCGGCGAAGCGCAGTTTATTATTAGAAACCCGCCCCTTGCCGGCCGGGGCGGACGTCTCGACCTTTGGTGGGTGGCAAGACGCCTGGAACAAATCCGCCGTGGCGGATGGGATGGCGTTCGTATCGATGATTTGTCATGGTGACAATCCGTTCGGAGAAGCAGGGCATTTCATGAGTCGCTACAGCGGCCAATTGCAGGCCGGGTCTGGCGGGGCGCGGCGGTTTTACACGCTCTCCGACGACGTGTCGTACGTGAAGATCAATGGTCGCACCGCGCTCAAGTGGCAGCAAAACAACCCGCCACCGTTCACCCCAAAAACCGTGCCGTGCGCCACCGTCAACTTGGCCAACGGCCTCACCCGCATCGAGTATGACCACGCCGTGGCCACCCCGCCCGCCGCCATGGCCCTCGGATGGGATCAGGACGGCAAACTCGGCAACGTACCACCGTCCGCCTGGGTCCACCCGGGCACGGTCGTGGCAGGCGCATGCGAGGCGCACGACGGAGCGCCGGTGCCAGCGGGATCGTTAGCAGCGGAGCGACATCTCGAGTATGGAGGAGAATGGTACGTGCGGGTGAAATGCTCGATCGCGGCTCCTGCGGCAGGTTGGCGGGTCGAATGGTTGTGGCCCGACGGCCGCGTGGACCCCGGCCCCGAGATCTCACGGTTGTGGATGAGCCTCCAACCGGTCCGTATCACCCTCCGCTTGCGCAATGGCATGCGCGTGATCGAAGGCCACCAGGTGCTGACCATCCCCCACCATACCCCAGCGGATTCGGTCAATCAGCCGGATGAGTTGCAGGGGGTTCTGGAACTACTAGAAAAAGAAGACCCGGCGACTCTCGCCGAACCAGCGCGTCGGGCGGGCTTTGTCCTGGCCAGCGAGTTTTTACCCTCAGCAACGGCGGCACGATGGGCAAACCAATGGCTGAATGTGGCTAAACCCGCCGCCGGCCCGTGGATCAAAGCGATGACCATGGTGATCCAAGAAACCGCCAAGCGTGACCCACAGGCCGCAGTGGAGCAACTCGCAGGAATGTCGGTCGCCGCACGTGCCGCCATGGGCAGATCGGCGGACTTACTGGAGCTCGATCTGCGGGTCTTCGGGCTCAATGACCCGCGACTCCCGAGCGTGGTTGCCCGCCTCCGCAAAAGCCGCGACCCGCGGCTCGCTCGCATGGCCGTGATCCGCCTCGGCGACTATCACCTCCGCAATAACCGCCTCGACGAGGCCGCCCGCTGCTTTGCCGAGGCCGTACCAGACCACGCCGCCATCGAACGCAACGCCCTGGCCATCGACCACGCGCACTCGCTGGCCATCGAGGAACTCGTGACCCACCACCACCTCGACGACGCCCGCGCCATGATCGACGAATGGGAGCGCATGCGGCCCGCCGCGCGCCTTGATGGCGACCAATTGTTGTGGCGCGCGCGGGTACTTTGCCTCGCAGGTCAATGGCAACGGGCACTCCAAGACTTGGAAACCAGCCTCAAGATTCGGGCGGGGTCGCCAGAGCGGATCGACGTGGTATTTTGGCAAGCGCGGGCGCTCTACGAACTTGGGCGCAAAGATGAGGCCCGCAAATTATGGAACACCCTCGTCAAAGACTATCCAAACCACGAACGCGCCGAAGCCGCCGCTCAATGGGCCAAAAAACCCTAATCGACTTCCGTGCCTGGCTGACCGCACTGAAATCCAACCCCGCCAACACGGCGGCGGCCAAAAGCAGGGATTTTCAGACAAATCTCTGGGCATGGGGCATTTACCCACTACCTTCAACTGATGGATTCTCCTGCAAACTCGTGGCATCAATGGCTGGCCGAAAACGGACCGCGCTTGGTTTTGTTTGCGCGCGGGTGGAGCCATTCCCGCCATGATGCTGAGGACCTCGTCCAAGAGGCGATCCTCCGAATGTGGCACCACCAAGCCGATAAGGGCGGCGGCCCACCCGACCTCCCACTCGTTTTTTCTACCATCCGCTTCTGCGGCCTCAACCACCACCGGAGCGAATCACGCCGCCGGAAACGCGAGGAATCGATCATCTATTTGAATGATTTCCAAGACGTCTGGCTTGATCCGGTCGCTGACGACGACGACGAGGCCTTGGTGCTGCGAGCGGCCGTCGAGCATCTCAGCCCGAAATTACGCGAGGTGGTGGTGATGAAGTTTTGGGGTGGGCAGACGTTTTTGCAGATTGCCGAAGCGCTGGCGATTTCCCCCAACACCGCCGCCTCACGCTACCGTTATGCCCTGGAACAATTGGCCCACGAACTGCGCCGCATCAAGGAGGCCCGCCATGCTCACGCCTGACCCCATCGAAGACATCCTCGCCCGCCTGATGCCCACGGCCATCAGCCAAGCCGGCCAGCAATCCATCGAAACGATGCTCACCGAATTGGCTGCCGCGGCTAAACCCTCCCCGGCCGCCCGCACCGCACCGAACTCGTGGCCTCATCGCTGGCTCACCGCAGGCATCGCCGCTGCTGGCGTGGCCGCCGCCATGGCAATCCCTTGGTCCCACCCGCCCGCCGCCACGACCCGCACCGCAGCCAGCGCGCCGGTCGGCACCGGGATCGTGCTGGTTGGTGAATCCGATCGCGTCGAAGCCATGACCGACGAGGGCTGGCAGGACGGTTCGGACGGCGCGCCGATGCAGGCGACACGGCTCAGAGTGGTCGAGGAAAACAGTCTACTAGATGAACAAAGCGGCATCGTCATGCAAGTTTCCACACCACGGGAGGAGCTCTTCCTGATGCCAGTGAGCACATTCTAACATGAAAACTGGATTCCTCATCGGCCTCCTGCTCGGGCAGGTGATGTTATTGGCGGCGGAGCCCGCGGCCACCAAGCCGCCGCCACGCGCGTGGCTGGGATTGAAGGTGGCCAAACTGGAATGCACGCTTGCGGCGCAGGTACCATCGTTGCCCACTGGGATGGGGTTGGTCGTGCGCGCAATCGAGGGCGGTGGGCCGGCGGCCGCAGCCGGCCTGCATGAGGCGGATGTGTTATGGAAGTTTGGCGAGCAGATGCTCGTCAACGAAGGGCAATTGGCCACCTTGCTGCGCTTACATAAACCCGGCGAGCCAATCACCCTGGTTGGATTCCGCAACGGCCAACCCTTGACCGTGAAATTGAAATTTGGTGAAGCCCCACCTCTCAAACCGCCATTCGCCGGGGAACTGGTGGATTCCGCAATTCTTCCCGGCGATTGTGGCAGCCCGATGCGGGTCATCAACGTGGCCGAGCGTAGCGCGAGCTACTCCACCGACGATGGCCGCGCGCTTGTCTGCATCGACGGCTCACTCTACAAGGTGACCATCACCGGCCCCAAGGACGAGCCGATATACCAAGGCGAGCTGCCCGCCGATGGCACGCTCGACGGGATTCCCGAAGCATGGCAGCGGCGCGTCCACGCCCTGCGCCGTGGATTGGATCACGCGCTGGATGGCCGGATGATGCCGAGTCGTCAACCGCGACCACGAGTGGTCCCTCCAAGCGCCCCAAATCCCTAAAACCACAGGCCTCGCGAGATTTGTCATGGGAATACCTTGCGTTTTCCCCCGTCGCTTCCCATCTTCCGCCGCATGCATCCTGACGTGGCGAAGCTGGTTGAAGCCGGCCGCATTCCTAAACCGATCGGTGAGCGCCTTTCTCAATTGGCTCCCGGAAATTTCTGTGTTCACAAATCCTTCGGCACCGGCAAGGTGATCGACTGGGATCTGCCCGCAAAAAAAGTCACCATCGACTTTGAGAAATCCGCTGGGCAGACGATGGAACTGCAGTTCGCATTCCAAAAAACCGAGTGGATTCCCAGCGACGACTTCCGCGCTAAAAAAATCGAGCAACTCGAAGAATTGCGCGCACTTTCAAAAAGCGATCCGATCGCGTTGGTGGTTCACCTGCTGCAAAGCCACGGCGGCAGCATGACGGGCGATGCCTTGGAACAAGAGATCTCGGGCGCAGTCATCCCCGCCCCCTCATTCAAAAAATGGTGGGATACTACCAAAAAAGCGCTGCGCGAAAGCCGTCTGGCTGTGGTCCCGCAGAAGCGCACCGACGCGATCGTCCTGCGCACCGGCGACCGTAGTCCCGCCGAGTCGCTCGTCGCCGATTTTGAAGCCGCCCGCGATATCAAAGGGATGATCCGTGCTCTCGAAGCGATCGCCGCCGATATCGGAGCCTTTGAAAATGACACCCAAGCACTCACCCGATTGTTAGGTGATATCGACGAGGGAGCCAAAAAAGCCGCCCGCGTCCAACTCGGGCAGGCGCTCCAATTGGTAGCCGCCCGCGACGAAGTGATCGGCTCGTCCAAGATCCTGGAACTCGACCCCGGTGCGGTCCGCCTCTCCGACCTACTTCTGTCCACCGAGCCGCTGAAGCTTGCCGAAGAATCCAGCAAATTGCCATCGGGTCGCCAGCGTGCGGTTTACGAAGCGTTTCCCGATGCATTTGCCGACGAATGGGTTAGTAAAATCGTCCGGGTCTTCGATCACGTTGGGGCGCGCGGGGTGACGGAAATTGCCCGCATCCTGCTGGAGCGGGGCGAACTGCCCAAGCTCGTCAGCCACCTCCGATCATCGATCGCGCGGCGTGCGCTCGGCTCGGACGCCTTGATTTGGGTTTGTCGCGAGCGCAAGACAGCCGCCGTCGAAGTTTTCAGTGCCGACGTTGGCGCATCCATCCTCAACCTCCTGGAAAACGACCACCTCTCCGACGGACCGCGCAAAACATCGCGCCTCCAAAGCTTGCTCGGTGACGACAAAAACCTGCTCTACGACCTGGTGAGCATCATGGACGTCAACGAAGCACGCAATTTTGCCCGGCGGCTTTTGGATTGCCCGGTGTTCGGCGAGCTTGAAAAAAAATCACTGATGGCCCGCATCATCAAAGTCCGCCCGGAAACCGGCGAACTCGTCAGCGGCACCAACGCCAAACGCCCGGAAGAAGCCCTGCTCGTCTCATGGGAAAGCCTAGAACGCAAGAAAACCGAACTCGACGATCTGATCCGCGTGCGAATCCCCCAAAACACCAAGGATATCTCCATCGCCCGCTCGTACGGCGACTTGCGCGAAAACTTCGAATATAAATCCGCCAAGGACCTCCAGAAATACCTCATGCACCGCAAGAGCGAACTGGAACGCGACATCACCCGCGCCCGCGGCACGGATTTCAAAGGCTCCGACGCCACCAAAGTCAACATCGGCACCATCGTCACCCTGATCGACCGCTCCGCTACCCCGGTCGAAATGACCGTCCTCGGAGCCTGGGACTCGGACCCCGATAAAAAACTTGTTTCCTACCTATCGGAAGTCGGCAAGGCACTCGTGGGTCGCGAACTCGGCGAAATCGTCCAGGTCCGCGATGAAGTCACCGAAGAGTTTCAGCCGCTGACGATCCAGTCGATCCGGCCGTATAATCCATGATCGGCCGAATGAAGCAGACATTGAGCGCGCAAGCGGCAAATTCTGCTCATTCCATGTCGTTTTCGCCTCTTCGCTTGTGTCATCGCTCGTGCCGTCGTGAGTCTCTGGCACTCCCAATCACCTGATCCCCACCCACATAACCATGGACTATACCACAATTGTTGAAATCCGTAGCCGCGAAGTCATTGACTCACGCGGCAATCCCACCGTCGAAGTTGACGTGCATCTCGAAGGCGGTGCCATCGGCCGCGCCTCGGTGCCCTCCGGTGCCTCCACCGGCGAAAACGAAGCCGTCGAACTGCGCGACGGTGACAAGAGCCGCTTCCTCGGCCGCGGCGTCCTGCAAGCCGTCGAAAACGTGAATTCCAAGATTGCGCCAGCGATCCTCGGCTACGACGCCACCGAACAATCGTCGATCGACGCCGCCATGCTCGCTCTGGATGGCAGTTCGACCAAGAAGGTGCTGGGAGCTAATGCGATTCTCGGCGTTTCGATGGCGGTTGCCAAAGCCGCGGCCGCCCAACTCGGCGTGCCGCTTTACAAATACCTCGGCGGCCCGAACGCCAAGGTGCTTCCCGTCCCGATGATGAATATCATCAACGGCGGTGCCCACTCGGATGCACCTATCGATTTCCAGGAATTCATGATCGTGCCCATCGGCGCACCGTCATTCCGTGAAGCCATCCGCTACGGCGCCGAAGTCTTTCACTCGCTCAAGAAAGTCCTCCACGACCGTGGCCTCTCGACCGCCGTCGGTGACGAGGGTGGCTTTGCCCCCACCCTCAACAGCGCCGACGACGCATTGGCAGTGATCTGCCAGGCCATCGAAAAGGCCGGCTACAAAGTCGGTTCGGATATCTCGATCGCCCTCGACTGCGCGAGTTCCGAGTTCTTCGACAAACAGAAAAAAGCCTACGTCTTCAAAAAATCCGACAAGTCGGTGAAATCGGCCGCCGAATTGGTGGCGTATTACGCTGAGCTGCAGAAGAAATACCCGATCATCTCGATCGAGGACGGCTGCGATGAAAACGATTGGGACGGATGGAAGGTTCTCACCGAAGCCCTCGGCAAGACCACCCAGCTCGTTGGCGACGATTTGTTTGTCACGAACACCGAATTCCTTGCCAAGGGCATCAAGATGGGCGTCGCCAACTCGATCCTCGTCAAGGTCAACCAAATCGGCACGCTCACCGAAACGTTCGACGCCGTGGAAATGGCCAAGGAAAGCGGCTACACCGCCGTGCTCAGCCACCGCTCCGGCGAGACCGAAGACAGCACCATCGCTGATATCGCCGTCGCCACCAACTGCGGCCAAATCAAAACCGGTTCGATGAGCCGCTCCGACAGAATCGCTAAGTATAACCAACTCCTCCGCATCGAAGAGGAATTGGGCGACAGCGCAATCTACGGCATCCATAAAATGAAGGTCCTCGGCTGACCCTCCGCGAATCTGACAGAACCACAGGTCCTGTCACTCGCGCCTCTCAACCGGCGGACCTCCCAAGGGTCCGCCGGTTCTGCGTTCTAGCACAGACATTGCCGCCTTCCGGCGATAACGATTTCCAGTACTCCATGGCTCCAGCGATGACTCCTAACCCACGATTTGAAGAACTCGACTACCGCCAAACCCCGCTGGGGGACCTCATCCTCCGGCGACGCACCCTGCCATCGCTCGACCACCTCGAAGTCTTCGAAATCATCCTCGGCGACGCCTTCCTCATGTCCAGCTTGTTCACGGTGGTCGAAGTCGCCCTGGCCCGCCTCGGCCTAGGCGCTGCAGTCGATCACTTCGGCCGCTCCACGCCCCTCGATGTGGTCGTCGGCGGCCTAGGACTCGGCTACACCGCGCGCGCCGCGCTCGACCATCCATCGACTCAGTCACTCATCGTGGTCGATTTCCTCCAACCCGTCATCGACTGGCATCAACGCGGACTCGTCCCGCTCGGCACCGCCCTCACCGCCGACCCACGCTGCCGCTTCATCCACGGCGATTTCTTCCAACTCGCGATGACCGCCGCCGAGCACCCCGCGTTCGACCCGGACGTCCCTGGCCGCAAATTCCACGCGATTCTCCTCGATATCGACCACTCGCCAAACCACCTGCTGCACACGCGCCATGCGGCATTCTATCAACCGAGTGGCCTCCGCCAAGTCGCCGCAAAACTCCATCCGGGCGGCGTGTTCGCCCTGTGGTCGGACGATCCGCCAGACGAGGGATTCCTCGCGGCGCTGCGTGAGGTGTTTGCCACCGCTGGGGCCCATATTGTCCCCTTTCACAACCCCCACCAGGACCGCAGCGTCGCCAGCACCGTCTATGTCGCCCACTGATGCGGCACTGAAATTTCAACACCGACGCAATCTGCCGACTGAGGTGCCTGCCGGAAATCAGGGGACCCGCTGCCTGAGCGTGCCCGCTGAAAATATCGACCGCCCCGTAGAGGCAACACATGGAGCCAAGGGCAAGAGAATGCTGGAGTTTTACCGATGGGGCGACAGACTGCCCGCCACGCCATGAAATCCCTACTCCTCCTCATCCCCGCCCTTGGAATCACCCTGATTGCCAGTGCCTGCCGCACCTCGACACCCATCGATCCTAACACGATGAAACCATCCAGCCGCTGCCTGCCTGAAAATATTCACCCGGCTCACGTTATCCACGCGACCAAATAAGCGCCTGCCCTCAGCCGAATCTGCTGACCGCCCCGATGAACGAGCTGGGTTTCGCGTTGCCTCGCAGCCGCCTGTGGTGCCAGAGTGCGCTCGATGCCGCTCATCCGCCACTGCCGGTTCACCGCAATCGACTTCGAATCCGCAGGGGCTGCTCGCGGCATGACCGATCGCCCGGTGCAAGTCGGACTGTCAACTTGGTCCGCCGACACCGGCCACGCCGATCCATTTGTTTCGTATTTGTTTACCGACCAACCGGTCCAGTGGGCCGCCCAAAAAATCCACGGCATCGGCCCGCAACACCTCACCCATGCACCATGCCTCCTCTCCCTGTGGCCCGAACTCAAAGCTCGCCTCGCTGGCGCGGTCGTCGTTGCCCACGGAAAAGGCACCGAAAAGCGCTTCCTGCGGGCATTTCCGGGCCATGGGTTTGGCCCGTGGCTCGATACCTTACTGCTCGCGCGCGCGGTCTGGCCAACCCTCGCGCGCCACTCGCTAGGTGCGCTGTGCGATGACCATGGCCTGACCGACAAGGTGCGTGCGATCGTGCCAGGCAAGTCTTGGCATGACGCGTTGTTTGACGCCACCGCGTCGTTGGTTCTGTTAGTCCACCTGATCGAGGTGCTCGATCTAGGCGGTCAGCCACTGGCATGCTGCCTTCAGCCCGACACCTCGGACTGGCATCGGGCGAAGCGTGGCTAGCGGTTACGCGTGGAGCAACAGAATCGAGTTGGCCGCGAAGTGGTCTGAGAGGATGTCCGACACAATCACAATCGGCGATCCGGGCTCCACCAAGCGCTCGTCGAGCAATTGGTTTTTCAAGCGCTCGATGGTTTCCTCGATACTCGACGAAAAGGCCAGTTTAATGGCGTGGACACCGCGAGTCAGGGCCAGCTTGCGGCAGACGCTATCCTTGGGAGTCGCCGCATAAAAACACTGCGTCCGCGGCCGAAGCATCGCAACCAAGTTGGCCAGCACCCCGTAGCGAGTCAGCACGACGATGCAGGCATCGGGCATCGAATCGGCCAATGTGACCGCCGCACGCGCTGATTTTTGGCGCTCATCGCGCAGCAGCATGCCTTGGCTGAAACCATGGCCGCCGGAGCGCTCGATGCGTTTGGAAATCCGGACGAGCGCCTCGACGCAGCGCACGGGATAGCGACCGACCGAGGTTTCACCGGACAGCATGAGAGTGTCGGTTTCCTCGTAGGCGGCATTCGCCACATCCGTCACCTCAGCACGGGTCGGCGTCGGGTTGGTGATCATCGATTCCAGCAACTGGGTGGCAACAATCACGCGAGTCCCCAGCTCGTGGCAGCGTTTGATGATTTTACGCTGAATGATCGGCAATTCCTCGAACTCAACTTCAGTACCAAGATCGCCGCGAGCGATCATAATGACGTCAGACTCCTGAATGATGGCGTCGAGGTTTTTGAGGGCTTCCTGATCCTCAATTTTGGCGATGATCTGTGAGTCTCCTTCGAGAGCGCGCATCGCATTGCGCAGCTCCTGGACGTGCGCGCCATCGCGGATGAACGAGCCGGCAATGTAATCGGCCTCGCACTCCACAGCGAGCGCTAGGTCTCGGTGGTCTTTTTGAGTCAGAGCTGGCAGATTGAGGCGCACGCCGGGCAAATTAATATGGCGGCGCGACCCCATGGTCCCCGGGGTCATGACCCGGCAGAGAATCCGCTCGGCTTCCACCACGTCGATGTGCATCAACAGCGCGCCGTTGTCCACCACCAGCGTGTTGCCCACCGCGACGTCTCCCATTAACCCGTCATAGTTGACCGTCGTGGATTTCTCGACGCTTGCCGCAGCATCCACCTTGCGGAACTCAACCACGTCGCCTTCCACCAAGGTGATCGGCTCCGGCAAGTCGCCGGTGCGAATCGAGGGACCCGTCAGATCGAAAAGCACGGCGATGTGAGCGCGGCGCTGGTGTGCTTGGCGGCGAACGATCTTAACCAGGCCCGCAGCCCATTCGTGTTTGGCATGGCTCATATTGAGCCGGAAGACGTTGGTGCCGGCATCTATGAGCTTGCCGATCGTTTCCTCGGACTCCGTGGCCGGACCGAGCGTGCAGATGATTTTTGTTTTGCGGGACATGAAAAAAGAGAGATGAAATAACCGTCCAGACGACTCCCGCCATGGACCTGGCGGAGAAAACATCCCCCAGGCGCTCATGGCAAGCCGCGAGTGATTCATCACCGCCACTCACTACACAATTCTGTAAATTGTCAAATGGCGCACCACGGGGCGCTTGGCCTAGAACCACCAGTGCCCCCCCATGGCGGTGGCGGGCGAGGCAGCGGAATGAGTTGCCAAGCGAGACCACCTCATCGACGCTACCCGTCATCCAGCCCATGAGTTTTTCACTGATATTGACCCACCCCGGCGGCTCGCATAAGGACGAGTTTCTTGCATGTTGCCTGCTGCTAGCTCAACACCCGGTGCCGATTGTGCGGCAGGAAGCGACCACCGCAGACCTCGCCGACCCGACCATCGCGGTGGTAGACGTCGGCGGCCAGCATCATCCGGAGCTGGGAAATTTCGACCATCACCAGTTTCCAAAAGACCATCCGCCGATGTGCGCGCTCAGTCTGGTTCTCCAGTACCTAGGGGTTTACGATGACGCCCTGGCCTTTTGCGACTGGCTGGAACCCACCGAGTGGCTCGACACCCGAGGACCCCAGGAAACGTCACGCTGGCTCGGCATCGAGCGCAACACCCTGGCCAAACTCAACTCACCCATCGATGTCACCCTGCTGCGTCGCTTCGCCTCGCTCACCCGACTGGAGCTAGCGACCCCACTCTGGGAGGTGATGCGCTGGATTGGCGAGGACCTGCTCACCTACCTGCGCAACCTCCGGCAGCGCCTCGATTTCATCGCGAAAGCCGGCGAATTTTGGGATATCCCATCCGCCACCGGTCCCTTCCAAGTGCTTTTTCTACCGCGCACCGACCCACTCCCAGACGAGCCGTCGGCCGGGCTCGTCCGCTACGTTCACAGCCATCCCGCCGGCCAACAGGTCGTCGCCCTAGTGTACCCCGACCGCCGTGGCCCCGGTTTCGGACTGTCGCGCCACAACGACCACCCGCGCCTGGATTTCACCCGCATCGCCGGATGTGACGATGTCCATTTCGCCCACGCCCGCGGGTTCGTCGCCAAAACCACCGCCACCGATCCAGCGCGCCTCCGGAAATTGCTAGAACAAAGCTGGCGGTAATCACCCGCTGCCTGCAAACCACTTGACCGCTGCAGCCGATGATGCAACTTGCCGAGTGACCGCACCTATGCTAATCACTCCAGTTAGAACTACCACCGCTGGCACCCCAAATCTCCCACCCACCCCATGCTCCACGAATTCAAAAAATTCATCCTTAAAGGCAATGTGGTCGATCTCTCGACCGGCGTCATCATTGGCGCGGCCTTCGGCGGCATCGTCACCGCATTCACCAAGGGCATCATTGAGCCGCTCCTCAAAGCCATCGGCGGCAACCCCAATGTCTCGCTCGGTATCAAAATTGGTGAGTTTACTAATGAAAAAGGTGATAAAGTCGCCAACCTGATTGATGTCGGGATGATGATCAACGCCCTGCTGGGGTTTCTCATCACGGCCGCCGTGATCTTCCTAGTCATCGTCAAACCCACCAACGTTCTCATGGCCAAAATGAAATCCACCGAGGCCGATGCCCCACCGCCAGCCCCCCCCGAGGATATCAAACTCCTAACGGAAATCCGCGACCTGCTGAAAAAGTAAGGTGTGCTGTACCACAGCGGCCGAGCCGGCCAGTCCGCAAGACCCGGCACTTTAACGACTAGTCCTACCACGACCTCCCACTTGGGTGGGAGTGGTGGCTCGAGCCGGGATCGAACCAGCGACACGCGGATTTTCAATCCGCTGCTCTACCAACTGAGCTATCGAGCCATTCACAGGAGTCCATCCCTTGCGGGCGGGCACGGAGTAAGCGTGGTGGAAACCGGTTTGACAACCGGAAAATCATCGAATGTGAAATTTCCCTGCAAGCGGCTTACTTGAGGAAGACTTCGCGGGCTTTCGCCCCATCGCCGGGGCCGACGATGCCGCGGAGTTCGAGGATATCGACCATGCGAGCAGCGCGGGTGTAGCCGAGTCGCAGGCGGCGTTGGAGCAAGGACGTGCTAGCCTTCCCTTCCTGGCGGACCACCTCGATGCACTTGATGACGAGTTCTTCGTCGGCTTCGGAAACATCGTCGTCGTCATCGGCGGCATCGTTGCTAAGCGAAGCATGGATATCGGTTTCGAACTTCGGTTTCCCCTGGGCCGCGCAATGGTCGATGATGCGCTCGATTTCTGCATCGGTCACGTACGCCCCTTGAGCGCGCTCCAGCTTGGCCGATCCAGGCGGGAGGTAAAGCATATCGCCCTTGCCGACCAATTTATCGGCACCCTTGGTATCGAGGATGACACGCGAATCGAGGGCCGAGGAAACTTGAAAGGCAATCCGACACGGAATGTTCGCTTTGATGATCCCCGTGACGACATCCGCCCGCGGCGTCTGGGTGGCAATGATCAGGTGAATCCCAGCCGCCCGCGCTTTTTGCGCAATCCGCGCAATGCACATCTCGACGTCTGCCGGCGCGGTCTGCATCAAATCCGCCAACTCGTCGATCAACACCACGATGTATGGGAAATGATCGGGTATCCGGTCCTCAAATATCTCGATTTCATCGTCGTCGTCATCGGCCTCCGGGCCAAGCTCGCCCGACGCGAGCGCGCTGGCGATGGAGTCGAGTTGTTCGTCATCCACATCATCCAGTGCCCATGGCGGCGGTTGGTGACTCGTTGGCACCGCGGGAGTATCGAACGCGTCGGTGGCGGTGACTGACTCGGGTTCCTCGACGTCCTCGGCGATGACGACTGGAGTGACAGGTTTCTCCTTGCGAGGACGGTTGTTGAAGCCGTCGAAGTTGCGGACGTTTTCCTTCGCGAAGATCCGATAGCGTTTTTCCATTTCGTTGACCACCCACTTGAGGGCCGCCACAGTTTTCTTTGGGTCAGTGACCACCGGCACCACCAAGTGCGGCAGACGATTATACATCTGCATCTCAACCACCTTGGGGTCCACCATGATGAAGCGCAACTCGTCCGGCGTGAATTTGAAGAGCATCGAGGCGATGATCGAGTTGATGCACACCGACTTGCCCGAACCGGTCGCCCCCGCCACTAACAAGTGCGGCATGGCCGCCAAGTCGCCAATGACCGTCTTGCCGTAAACATCCTTGCCCAGCGCCAAGGGAATCTTCTTCTTGGCCGAGCCAAACTCCGGATCGTGCAGCAATTCATGCAGCGGCACCGCCACTTTCTGGGTGTTCGCAATTTCAATCCCAACGGTGTCCTTGCCGGGAATAGGGGCCAAAATATTGATCCGCTCCGCGCAGGTGGCACGGGCAATGTCTGCCTCCAACTGCGAGATCCGCGATACCCGCAGACCGGTTGACGGATAAATCTCGTAGCGGGTGATGGTCGGGCCGCGGGTGATATCACCGGCGGTGACGTCGATGCCAAAGGCTTTGAGCGTCTCGATGATCATCCGCTGCGTGGAGAACAATTCCTCACGGTTGGCTTCCGGCGCATCATCCACCTCCTGCGCATCCAATAGATCGAAGCCTGGCAACTCGTAGTTTTCAAACCCCGTCACCGAAAGCGACTGGTGGCTGGGTTTCTTGCGCTCGAAGGGCTTCGTGCCTGGCACTAGCGACTCATTGGCTCGACGCTGTGAGGCATCAATGATCTGTGGCGGAGGGGTTTCGCGCAGCGACAACAACGCCTGTGGATCCGGCGCGGCCTCCGCCTTGAGGGTCGCCGCCTTGTTCGCATCTCGCTCCAACCGCCGTTGCTCCCGCTGGCGCTCGTGTTCGGCGCGCATCACCGCATCGCGTGCCGCCGCCTTCCCTGCCTCGCTACGACTGGCACGCCACCTCCTCAATTGACTCAGGACCAATCGGCCACACCCTTTGAGAAAACTCACCGGCTGCTGGCCGCTCAACAATATCACCGCCACCCCATAGGCCAAACTCGTCACCAGCAAGGTGCCCGCCCGACTGATGAGATTCGTCAGCACGTACCCACCGACGCCACTGCCAATCATCCCACCCGGACTCTTCAACCGACAGCTCTGCGCCCAGTCGTGACAAAAATAATCGGCCGCATGCAACCACGCCGCGCCCGCCACTAACAATAAACCAAACCCCAGTACCACCCGCGGCCAAATCCGCCCGTCAATGACCAGCTTGATCACCCCAAACCAAACCAGCCCCACCGGCACAAAATATGCCGCCGCTCCCAGTAACTGGATTTGCACGAACCCGACCAGGCCGCCTAACGGCCCGAGCACATTGCCACCCACCGCGTGCGAGGGGTCGGCGAACGCTTCGAGCAGCCACCATCGCGGCAGATCCGCCGGACTGTATTTCACCAGTGACAGCAAACACACGATGCCCACGGTGATCCAAATAATCCCCGTCACCTCGTTCGTCCAGCGCGACGGCTCCTCGACCTCCCCGCGCTTCTTGTTATCCTTCTTCGCCATGCGTTTGCTTGTGAACGCACCATCCGCTGTCTCACCGCCGGGAGCAAGATCGTTTTCCGCGCTATCATATCAGCCAGTTCCAACGAATCCGCACGCGCCACCACTGCCGCTCATAAAAAAACCCCGCCGTCCGGCGAACCGGGCAGCGGGGTGAGGATTGAGGGTCGTTGGATCAGGCGGACATCGAAGCGCGTTTTGCTTCGAGGGCCGTTTTGACCTGGGCAACGATGGCGGAGAACGCGGCGGCATCGGTGACTGCGAGATCCGCGAGGATCTTACGGTCCGCTTCGATACCGGCGGCTTTCAGCCCTTCGATGAAGCGCGAGTACGTTAGATCCTCAGCGCGGACGGCGGCGTTGATACGCTGCGTCCACAACCGGCGGAACTGACCCTTGCGCTTTTTCCGATCTCGATACTCGTAGGTCATCGCCTTGCGGACAGCGTCCTTGGCGTAACGGAAGAGTTTCGAGCGGAACCCGCGGAAACCCTT
>JAYSPI010000211.1:0-4655 GCA_043722215.1 Prosthecobacter sp. | reverse complement strand
CGCGCCCCGTGCCGCGGTTCAACCCCATGAGCGATCTTACTCAGCAGCCTAATCCCGCAACTTTCGAGCAAATCGGCGATGTGCTGCGTGCTCATCAATCGTTTGTTCTGCTGAGTCACGTGCGTCCGGATGGCGATGCGATCGGCTCGCAGCTCGCGCTCGGGTTCGCTTTGCTCTCGATGGGCAAAGCGGTGCGCCTCATCAACGAGGACGGCCTGCCGGACAATCTGGCGTTTTTGCACGGCTCCGAGCGGATTGAGGTGCCGCCTGCTGAGCCACTGGACGTGGAGGTGGCCATTGCGCTCGATACGGCGACCAAGCCGCGGCTCGGTGAGCGGGCATTGCATGCGGCGTCGCAGGCAAGAATTTGGCTCAACATCGACCACCATGTTTCTAACCCGGGGTACGGTGACCTCAATCTGATTGATTCTGCTAGCCCGGCGACGGGTCAGATTCTCTACGAGCTGATTCTGGAGCTGGGATTGCCGCTGCCGCCCGAGGCGCGCGACGCCATTTATGTGGCAGTTTCCACCGACACCGGGTCGTTCCAGTATCCCTCAACGACGGCGCGAACGTATGATATGGCGGCGGATTTGATTCGCCGTGGGGTGGACGTGGGTGCGATCAATTCGCAAACCTACGATGAGCAGCCATTCCGGCGTCTTGAATTGATGCGCGCGTTGTTAGGCACGCTGCGGCGCACGTCGGACGGTTGGGTGGCGCACTGGGAGTTAGATGATGCGACGCGGCGCGAACTTGGTTTACTGCCCGAGGACAGCGAGGGACTCATCGACGTGATTCGGGCGATCCGTGGGGTGCAGTTGGCTGTGTTTTTTGAGGAACTGCCTGATGGCTTAATCCGCGCCTCGATGCGCTCGAAGGATCGCCGTCTTGATGTGTGCCAGATCGCCATGGAATTCGGCGGTGGCGGCCACGCGCTGGCCGCCGGGCTGCGCATCCCCGGCCCGCTGGCCGTGGCGAAATCCCAGGTGCTTGCCGCCATCAGCCGCCGGGTGGCAGAGGTGCGTTGCGCGAATCCAGTGACTCCAGCAAAGATTTGATTAGACCTATGAAAGACAATCCCATGGATATGAACGGCCCGAGCGGTGTGTTGTTAGTTGATAAGGCCCCGGACATGACATCGCACGATGTGGTGGCCATCGCGCGCCGCGCGCTCAACACCAAGAAGATCGGTCACTGCGGGACGCTGGATCCGATGGCGACTGGGCTGCTGATGTTAGTGATTGGACGAGCAACCAAGATTCAGGATTTGCTCATGAGCGAAGACAAGGAGTACGTTGGTACTCTGACGCTCGGCGCGTCTACCAGCACTCAAGACCGCCAAGGCGAAATCCTCGAATCCCGACCGGTGCCCGCCTTGAGCGACGCAGAAGTCCACCAGGCATTCGACGGCTATCTGGGCGAATTCGGGCAGATTCCGCCGATGGTTTCCGCAATCAAGAAGGATGGCGTGCCGCTCTACAAGCTGGCGCGCAAGGGGCAAGTCATCGAGCGCGAGCCGCGGCAAGTGCGGGTGGATGGCTATCAGGTGACGCGGATTGCGCTGCCGGAAGTGGATTTCATCGTGAACTGCTCGAAGGGTTTTTACGTCCGCACCTACGCCCATGATATCGGCGAAACCCTCGGCTGTGGCGCACATCTCAGTGCTCTGCGCCGGACCCGCTCAGGAAAATTCACGTTGGAGCGCGCCGTCACAGTAGCCGATCTGAAATCGGCACCTCGCGAGGATTTGTTCAAGGCGATGGTTTCGCTTGCCGAAATCTCGCTGATGCGCGGCGCATGACGCGTCGCCGCCAGCGCTGCGGGATTTTCGCGGGCGACCGGTCACGAGAGTTGGCGATTTGTGGCGGGCGTTGGCGGAATGATTTTGCTTGAGTGAGGGAATCCGCTTGCCAAGCGGGGGTGGGGTGATTCCACTCTCCGCCGCTGATTGGCAAGCGGCGGGGACTTGATTTTATGAAGTTGGCACAGTTGCTCAGCATTGACCAGATCATCCTTGATATGAAGGCGGTCGAGCATTGGCCCGCCATCACCGAGTTGGTCGAACAATTGGTTCTCAGCCAACGGTTGTGCGCGTCCCAGCAGCTGCCGATTCTGGATGCACTCAAGGTCCGCGAGGACCAGGTGAGCACCGGCATCGGCTGCGGGGTGGCCATTCCCCATGCTTTCTCCGATGAGGCCGACGAGGTGGTTGCGGTGTTCGGTCGCTCGGAGGCTGGCCTGGATTTTGAGTCGCTCGACAACGCGCCGGTTCATTTCATCATTCTATTCATCGTTCCGCGCAAAGAATATCATTGGCACCTGCGCACGTTGGCTGCGATCGCCAAGATGTTTACAAACCGCGAAATTCTCCGCCAACTGGCCGCCGCTGAATCTCGTGAGGAAATCCTTGCCATTTTGGATGGTAAACCGTCCCGTGCCGTGGCCCCAGTCGCCTGACGCGGGCCGCACTCATTTTTCACTCGTCATGACGCTTCTTCAGGATCTCGAAAGCCGCCTAGCCACCGCCCTAACTGCCGCGTTGGGACAACCTGCCACCGCCGCAGTGACAGCGGCCGCCGACTTGAGGTTTGGTGATTACCAGACGAATGCGGCGATGGTTTTGGCCAAGCAGCGCCAGACCAACCCGCGCGCGCTGGCCCAGGAAATCATTTCGCATCTTGCGCTGGATGGACTGGCCACCGCCGATATCGCTGGGCCTGGGTTTATCAATTTTCGGATCTTGCCGACAGCCTATGCGGCCCGCGTCACCCGCCTGATCCGTGACCCGCAACTCGGGGTCCCACCGGTGGGTGCTGGCAAAACGGTGATCGTCGATTTCTCCGCGCCCAACGTCGCCAAGCCGATGCACGTCGGCCATATTCGCTCGACCATCATCGGCGATTCCCTGTGCCGCATCGCTCGCTTTCTGGGATTCAAGGTGATTGCCGATAATCACATCGGCGACTGGGGGACCCAGTTCGGAATGATTCTCCATGGCTGGAAAACCCTGCTAGATCAAGCGGCGCTCGATGCCGATCCGATCCCCGAACTGCTGCGCATCTACCGCGATGTGAATGCCGCCGCCAAGGCGGATCCCGCAGTGCTCGAAGTCTGCAAGAACGAGTTGGTTCAACTTCAGGCCGGTGATGCCACCAATCTCATGATCTGGCAGCAGTGCATTGACGTTTCCAAGCGCGGCCTGCAAAAAATCTACGATACGCTGGATGTGCGCTTCGACCACTGGTTGGGTGAGAGTTATTACAACGACCGGCTAGCTGGGCTGGTCGATGAGTTTCTAACAAACGGCTTGGCCCGCGAGAGCAACGGCGCGATCTGCATCTTCTCGGATGCCCGCCAGAAGCCGGAGGACGATCCATTCATGGTTCACAAGGAGGACGGTTGGACCGACAACCCAGCCATCATCCGCAAGGCCGACGGCGGGTTCCTCTACGCCACCACGGATCTGGCCACGATCCAATTTCGCATCGATGAATGGCACGCGGACCACATCTGGTATGTGGTGGGCGTGCCGCAGCAACTGCACTTCCGTCAACTCTTTGAAGCCGCCACCCGCTGGGGGAAATCCGGTGATTTCCAGCATGTGGCGTTTGGTTCGATCCTTGGCGAGGACCGCAAGTTGATGAAAACTCGCTCCGGCGACAACGTGCAGCTCACCGATGTGCTTACCGAGGCGGTTGATCGCGCTGCTAGAATCATCGCCGAAAAAAACCCCAACTTGCAGGGCGAGGAAGCTGACGAAATCGCCCGTATCGTGGGCATCGGTGCTGTCAAATTTGCCGAGCTCTCCCAGAACCGCCTAACTGATTATGTGTTTGCGTGGGACCGCATGCTCGCGCTGCAAGGCGATACCGCGCCCTACCTGCAATATTCGACGGTTCGGATTCGTTCGATTTTCCGCAAGCTAGACGCGCCGTTTGACGCCAGCACAGCGGTCATCACGCTCGACGACGAGGCCGAGGTTCATCTGGCGCGGCTGCACGCCCGCTTCGGCGAGTTGTTGCCGCTGATCCTCGAGGATTTCCGCCCGAATCTGCTCGCCAATTACTTGCTGGAACTGGCCCGCGCGTTTCATTCGTTTTTTGAGGCTTGCCCGGTCCTCAAGTCCGCCGAGCCGCTGCGCACGAGCCGACTCGCCTTGTGCGAACTCACCAGTCGCATTCTCACCACGGGGCTCGGCCTGTTAGGTATCCGCTGCCCCGACCGGATGTGATTGGCTCCCGCCACGATGACGAGCCATCTTGACCGGGCGAGCGTGGCGACCATCCTGGCCTGTGATTTCCCTGCGGTCTGAAAGCGACTGATAGTCGCAGAATGGGCGATTTTACGCCAGCCGTTGGCTTCTTAGCGCATTGTTTCTTCCGTGATTCATCCAGCGCCCCGCGGACGCCATGAGATCGTGGCGAGCCGCGAGGTGGGAGGAAGCGTTCTTAGAAGCTGATACGCAGGCCGAGGTTGGCGTTGCCGGTAGGGTTGGACGATGCCCGGCCCGCGTAGCCTGCGTAGAGGGTGGTGCGGTCGGTGACGCTGTATCCGAGGTTCAAGCCATAGGCGGCACTGGTCTTATCGTCGTCGGCAAACGTTTGATCGAAGTTGGCGGTCGGGTCGGTGACAACGGCTGCGTGTTGGTCGCC
>JAYSPI010000210.1:0-7636 GCA_043722215.1 Prosthecobacter sp. | reverse complement strand
GGGGCGGTCAAGGGGGGGGCGGCGCCGCCCGTGGCATGGGCGAAAAACAAATCGAGGTGGACCGACGACTCGCGAACATGAGCATTGACCGCTGTAAACGCGAACTCGAAGCAGTGCGCAAACAACGCAAAACCCAACGCAAGGAACGCGAAAAGCTCGAAACCCCACACGCCGCGATCGTCGGCTATACCAACGCCGGTAAATCGTCGCTGCTAAATATTCTGAGTGGAGCGGACGTGATGGCGAAAGACATGCTCTTTGCCACCCTCGACACGACCACTCGGCGCATTGACCTCCCCGACGGGCAACCATTACTCATCACCGATACCGTCGGCTTTGTCCGCAATCTTCCCCACCGCCTGGTCGAGGCGTTCAAGGCCACCCTCGAGGAGGCTGTCCTCGCGGATTTCCTGATCCATGTGCTCGACGCCGTTGCTCCGGAAATCGAGCGCTTCCACGACACCACCCTGGAAGTACTCAAAGAACTCGGCGCCGACGACAAACAAGTCATCACCGTGCTCAATAAAATTGATCGGGTCACCGACCCTGACGCCTTGATTGCACTCGAATGGAAGTTTCCCGATGCCCTCATGATTTCCTCGCTAACTGGCCAGGGAATGGATGAATTGCGCCAAGCGTGCGCCGACATGCTGGCCGACCGAGTGCGCTGCAAGGACTACCGAATTCCCCAGCAGCGCGCCGATCTCGTCGGATTGC
Organism: Prosthecobacter sp.; assembly: GCA_043722215.1. GTDB lineage: Bacteria > Verrucomicrobiota > Verrucomicrobiia > Verrucomicrobiales > Akkermansiaceae > Luteolibacter. The sequence goes on along the minus strand of JAYSPI010000210.1, from coordinate 6,919 downwards.
TGCACCGTGAGGCAAAGGTGCTCTCGACGGAATACGAGAGTGATGATATTCTGGTGCGCGCGGTAGTTCCACCGACTATTGCGGGGCGCTTGGAAGCCTTCGCAACGGCACCCGCATAATCCCGTTCCCTGTCCTACCTCAGATGTTTCGATTCGTGTTTTTATCACTCTTGGCAGCGCTTGCCACTGCGGCTGGCCAACTGAGCACCGTGCCACCCATCACCTGCCCGACCCACCCCGCCCTACCGCCCACCGGCGGGGTCATCATCAAACCCGCTCCGGTGAACCTACCGACCTCACCGCCAGCTACTCGGCGGGAGAGCGCGGCGGTGCACAGTTCGTTAGAGGGCAAACCGCTAGGAGATGACGCCCTACGGCTACAGATTTTCCTAGATGAAGCGAAGTTCGGCCCGGGGATCGTGGATGGCAAACCCGGTCGATTCACCGAACTGGCGGTGAATTGCTGGAACGAAGCCAACGGCTACCCGGTCGATGATTGGGTCGCCGTCAACACCGCCGCCCGCCGGGCGATCCCGAATCCAACCGCCACCGCGCTGGTGCCCGATCTGGTGAACGACTGGGTGGACCCCGATCTACCGACCAAGCCGATTCTACAAGCGAAGAAAAAACGCATGAGTTACCGGAGCGTGGGCGAGTTCATGGCCGAGCGCTACCATTGCGACGAGCCGTACCTAGCCACTCTCAACGGCGTCACCAAAATTAGCACCCTCAAGGCCAGGGACTCGATCCTTGTGCCGAACATCACACCCTTCTACATCGAAAAACTCACCGGCGCACGCTATGAGGCCGACCCCGTCCTCAGCCAGCGCCACGTCGTGGTGGATACCAAAATGAACCAGGCGCGCATCTTCGAAGCCGCCCCGGCAGCACTCGTCGTCGCCGAGCCTGGCAGCGCCGCCGCCACCTCGCTCAACCGCCCGAACCACGGACTCATCGCGTCGTTTCCGATTACTCCCGGGCAGCCAAAATTCATCAAATTTGGCACCTGGGATCTGCGCGGCATGGTTGAACTGCCGTACTGGCGGTATGACCAACAACTGCTCGATACCGGCAAACGCAGCAGCGATGCCGAATCACTCAATATCCCCGCTGGACCTAACAGCCCGGTGGGCGTGATTTGGAATGGCCTGAGCAAACCCGGAATCGGCATGCACGGCACCCCCAGCCCGGAAACCATTGGCCGCGCCCGCAGCCACGGGTGCATCCGCCTAGCGAACTGGGACGCCATCCGCCTGCCCAGCCTAATCCGCCCTGGAGCAACCGTAGAAATCCGTTAGACTAGCTCATCGCAACGCCACCCGAAAACCAGCATCTAGCAGCAAATCGCTATCTCTAGCAGCGAGTTCGCTTGCATCTTTCACCCCGTGACCGCCCGCGGCAAAATCACCCTGTGGCTCACCGCGGCAGCCGTTACCTGCCTGATCGGTGGCTTAGGGGTTTGGCGTGATCCACTGCGCCAAGCGCTGACACGCCTGACCGCTCCCCCGTCCCCGGTCGTGGCGCGGGTGTTCAATTGCCCGATCACCCGTAGCCAACTTGACCGCGCGCTGAGTGCTCGCCTGTGGCGCGACGGACAATCCTGCGAGGCACTCACGCCCGACGCCCGACACCACGCCCGCGCCGCCGCGCTCGATGAATTGATTGATGACGAGTTATTGCGGGTGAAAGCCGCTGAGTCCACCCCGGTGAGCAGCGCACAAATCACCGCCCGCCTGCAACAGTTTTCGAGCCGCTTCGAGTCACCCGCCGCGCTGGCTCGCGCGCTAAAATCCCAGGGGATGGCCAGCGAGTGCGACCTGCGCGACCACCTCACCGCACACCTCCAACAAGAACAATATCTTGAATCCAGAATCGGCCTGCTAGCAACTCCCAGCGAGGAGGATGCTCGCCGCTGGTTTGATAGAAACCAGTTGGCGCTCGCACTACCAGAACGGATTGAGGCCCGCCATATCTTTCTCCCCACGCTCGACCACCCGGCGGAGGAGGCGCGAGCGACACTCGCGGGCGCACTCGCCGATCTAACGGCTGGGCGGCAGGGATTCACCGCCTTGGCTCACGAGATCAGCGAAGACCCAGCCACCAAAGATCGCGGGGGTGTGCTCGGATGGATGACCCGCGACCGCTTGCCCAACGATTTCGCAGCACAGGTTTTCGCCCTAGCAGACCACCAACCAACGCTGGTCCGCACCCACCTCGGGTGGCATCTCGTCGAAGTGACCGCACGCCAACCGTCGACTCACCGGACCTACGAGCAAGCCAAACCTGAAATCATGGCGGCGCTGGCGGCGGTCCACCGCCAGCAACTCGTCCGCGAATTCCGTGCGACCCTGCGGCGCTACGAGGACGCCCACATCGTGGTGGTGGACAATTTTTGGGCCGAGTGATTTCCCCGCACGAATCGATTGCCAGCGGGCGGTAAGCCGCTATGGTGTGCGGCCCGTCTTGCATGGCGGGCCACTGAAAATGAATCATCCCCATCTAGCGATTGTTGGTGCCACGGGTGCCGTCGGCGTTGAAATGCTCCTCTGCCTCGAGCAACGGAACTTCCCACTCCGGAAACTCAAACTACTCGCATCCGCCCGCTCAGCTGGAAAACGCATGTCATTCCGCGGTGAGGAGATCGTCATCGAGGAACTCACCCACGATTCATTCCAAGGCGTCGATATTGCGCTGTTCAGCGCGGGTGGCGACATCTCTCGGGAATTTGCACCCTCCGCCGCAGCAGCGGGCGCGGTGGTCATCGATAACTCCTCGGCGTTCCGCATGGATCAGGAGGTGCCGCTCGTCGTGCCTGAAATCAACCCCCAGGCCGCCTACCACCACCCGCGCAACATCATCGCCAATCCCAACTGCACCACCATCATCTCGCTGATGGCGCTGGCCCCTCTGCATCAAGTCTTCGGCCTGCGCGCCGTCATCGCATCGAGCTATCAGGCCGTGTCCGGCTCCGGTGCCCAGGGAATCATCGAACTCGAACAACAGGTCAAAGCAATCACACTCAACCAGCCGTTCACCCCGAAAATCTATCCGCGCCAAATCGCCTTCAATGTGATCCCGCAGGTGGACGCGTTCACCGCCAACGGCTACACCAAGGAAGAACTCAAGATGCTGCAGGAAGGTCGTAAAATCCTCGACCTACCCGAACTGCGCGTGTCATGCACCTGCGTGCGAGTGCCGGTCTATCGGTCACACTCGGTTTCTATCACCGCTCAGTTCGACCGCCCGGTGGATGCCGATGCCGCCCGCGCCGCCCTTACCGGCAAACCTGGCATCCAAGTCGTCGATGACCCCGCTAACAAAATCTTCCCGGTGCCCCTCGACACCACCGGCAAGGACGACTGCCTAGTCGGCCGCATCCGCCAAAACCTCGTCCTCGACAACGCCCTGGACCTGTGGGTCGTCGGCGACCAGGTCCGCAAGGGGGCCGCTCTCAACGCCGTGCAAATCGCCGAGCTGCTCGTGCAACGAGGAGCCTAGTAGCTCCGACCCCAGAGGGCACGAGTGGTGGTGGCCGCGCCAGTTAAAATACACCGCTCGTCAGCGTCGTCGCCTAGGCCTGTGGCCAGCGAGGCGGTGGCGAGGGGGATGCAGCGGATGGTGATTTTATGCTGTTTCGAGAGTTCTTCCTCCTGCTCTGAGGTGCCGGCCCAGCCGGTGTAGAGCCAACCCGGGGTCTCCTGCGCCCAGTGGGCATGGAAGTCGTCGAGCGAATCGCAGCGGGTGATGTGGGCATCACGCATGGCGGTGGCGCGGGCGAGCAGTGACTGGTGGATATCGTCGAGAATATCGCAGGCGGCCTGCAGAAATTCCGCTTGTGGCAAAAACTCTTTGGTGGCCACCGGTTGATCGCGACGCTGGACACAGACTTTGTGGGTATCGAGGTCGCGCGGGCCGATTTCGATGCGGATCGGGACCCCCTTTTTGATCCACTCCCATTTTTTTACACCGCCGCTTAGATCGCGCGTATCGACGTGGACCCGCAGCGGTTCGCCGCGATGGTTTTGATGACGCAAGGATTCGGCGAGCGCCTGACAGGCCGCTATCACCGCCGCTCGAGTGTCGTCCTTCGGCGTGATCGGCAGGATCACAATCTGCTGGGTCGCCACCCGCGGCGGCAAAATCAACCCATCATCGTCCGAGTGCGCCATGATCAACGTGCCAATCAAACGCGTCGAAACCCCCCACGAGGTGGTGTGCGCGTGCTGGACCTGGCCGTCGCGCCCGGCAAACGAGATGTTTTGAGCCTTGGAGAAATTCTGGCCGAGGTAATGCGAGGTGCCGGCTTGGATGGCTTTCCGGTCCTGGACCATGGCCTCGACGGTCAGAGTCATATCCGCACCGGGGAAGCGTTCGTTGGCGGTTTTCTCGCCGGCGACGACCGGGATGGCCAGCTGATCGCGCAGGAACTCCTCGTAGAGACCATGAATCATCCGAGTTTCCTGGATCGCTTCGTCACGGGTTTCATGGGCGGTGTGCCCTTCCTGCCAGAGAAACTCGGCGGTACGCAAAAAAAGCCGAGGCCGCATTTCCCAGCGCATCACGTTTGCCCACTGGTTGATCAGGAGTGGCAAATCCCGGTAGGACTCAATCCACCGCGCAAACGCTGCTCCAATGATGGTCTCCGAGGTCGGCCGAATCACATACGGCTCCGCCAACTCTCCTGCCGGAATCATCCGCGTCTTCCCCGTGACCTCGTCCTTCACCGCTTCCAACCGGTGGTGGGTGACCACCGCACACTCGGTGGCAAATCCTTCCGCATGCTCCGCTTCCTTCTCCAAATACGACAACGGAATGAGCAGCGGAAAATACGCGTTTTGGTGCCCAGTGGCTTTGAACCTCCGGTCGAGTTGCTGTTGGATGAGCTCCCAAATCCCGTAGCCCCACGGCTTGATGACCATGCAGCCACGGGTCTCCGAGTTTTCCGCTAGATCGGCGGCTTTGATGACTTGCTGATACCACTCGGGAAAGTCCTGAGCGCGGGTCGGGGTGATGGCGGTCTTTTCGGCGGTCATGGTGCAACGAATTAGGAATCACGGCGCGGCCCAAAGATCATCAAAAAAAGCAAAGATTTCACCGCTTGGGGGTTTGACACCTGCCGACGAACTTGCCTTACTCCGGCGCTAGAAATTAAAAACCGTCTGCGCGCATGTCTGAAAACGAAAACCAACCACCCGTTCCGTCCAAACAAACGTCGAGCGTACCCCTGAAAAAGGAAACCGTTCGCGTGACATTGAAGGCCGCCGACCTCCCACCCTCCGTCCCATCATCCGCCACCGTACCGATGGCCCCGCCAGTCCGCCCACCGGTGCCAGGTGGCGCGCCGCCTACACCCACGCTCAGCGCCCCTTCGCCAACGGTTCCGCTACGAGCAGCAGGCGCACCGATGATCGCACCCGCGCCGACGATTCGTCTCGCGACGTCATCCGCCACCGGCCCACTGCGGCCCGGCGGATCACCGACTCTGCCCAAGGCCACCGTTCAACTTCAGATCCCCGGCCAAGCGCAGAGCACCTTGCCGCCACCCTCCATGGCCTCAACCTTTAAAGCGGAAGAGCCTGAGGAACAAGAACCGCAATCCAAAGGCGTGTTGATGCTCGCAGGCGCCAGCCTGGCCGCTGCCGTCATCCTTCTCCTTTGCCAGCTGATGCTCGCTAATTCATGGATCAGCGCCGAAGACAACCCGAAGGCCGCCGACGGCTGGTCACAGTTATTCTAATCACCCCGGCCCGATCGCTGACTCCAGCGTCAAGCCGCGACCACCTTTGAATACTTCAGAGCCGTCCCGCATTCTTCGCCGGGCGGCTCTTGACGTTTTAGCGATGCGGTTCCATCCTCACCCATGGCTCTGAACCTTACCGAAGCAAATTTCCAATCCGAAGTAATCGACTCCAACGTCCCCGTCCTCGTTGACTTCTGGGCCGAATGGTGCGGCCCGTGCAAAATGCTCAGCCCGGTCCTGGACCAAGTAACCGCCGAGCTCGGCAGCCAGGCAAAGGTCGCCAAGGTCAACATCGACGACGCCCGTGAGCTGGCTGTGAAATATGGCGTGCGTTCGATTCCATTGCTCCTGTTCTTCAAAAACGGCGAGGTCAAGGACCAGGTCGTCGGAGCCAACGTCACCAAGGACCAACTCAAAGCCAAGCTGCTCGCTCTCGCGTAACCCGCGCTCCATGGTTCGTCTCGCCCACGTGATTGCCAAAACATTCCACGATCGATTGGTTGCCCCGTCTCTACTGGCGGCTGATTTCTCGCGAATTCACGATGAGGTCCTGCGGGCGGTCGCGGCAGGCGCCGACTGGCTACACCTCGACGTGATGGACGGCCACTTCGTGGACAACATCTCGTTCGGGCCGGCCGTCGTGGAAACCGTCAACCAAATCCACGAGGTCTTCCTTGATGTCCACTTGATGGTCTCGCGGCCCGGCCCATACCTCCAGCGCTTCATCGACGCCGGAGCCGACCTCATCTGTGTCCATGTCGAAGCCGACCATGACGTCTCGCGCTCCCTCCAGCAAATCCGCTCCGCGGGTTGCCTCTGCGGGTTGGCTCTCAACCCAGCCACTCCACTGAGCGTCGCCGAGCCGTTCCTCGATCACATCGACCTACTCCTCTGCATGACTGTCGTCCCCGGCTTCGGCGGACAACCGTTCATGCCTGACGTGCTGGATAAAATCGCCGCCGCCGCCCACCTGCGCGAGCGCCACCACCTATCGTTCCACATTGAAGTCGATGGCGGTATCGATGCTCTCACCGCCGCCCATTGTTATGCCGCCGGAGCAAACATCATGGTCGCTGGCTCCTCCACCTTCCACGCTCACAACATGGCCGCCGCCATCGCCGCCATCCGCCACGCGTAACCCGCCGCCCCCCCCCACCGATGACCGACCCCGATGAATGCG
>JAYSPI010000209.1:0-14927 GCA_043722215.1 Prosthecobacter sp. | reverse complement strand
CCAACAAGTTCACGACGCGTTGTTTGCCTCCAAAATCATTTCCTATGCGCAGGGACTCGACCTCATGACCACCATGAGCGCCCAACAAGGATGGGGCCTCAACCTCGCTCGCATCGCCGCCATCTGGCGCGGCGGATGCATCATCCGCGCCCGCTTCCTCAACGACATCACCGCCGCCTACCGCGTCAACCCACAACTCTCCTCGCTGATGCTCGCCCCGTTCTTCTCCAACCTGCTCAATGGCTTCCAACAAAACTGGCGCGAGGTCGTCGCCCTGGCCACCCTGGCCGGAATCCCGGCCCCCGCGTTCAGCGCCTCACTCGGGTACTACGACAGCTATCGTAGTGCCGTCTTGCCTGCCAATCTATTACAAGCGCAACGCGACTTCTTTGGTGCCCACACCTACGAGCGTACCGACAAGCCGCGCGGTGCAATGTTTCACACCGATTGGCCTGAGGTCATCGATTGACGCCCACCGGGGCCGGGCCGGGGCCACGCCGCAATGGGCATTGCACCGGCCGCCCTGGGCCCATCAATACCGGTAGTGATCGGCCTTATACGGGCCATCCACCGACACGCCGATGTAGTCGGCCTGCTCGGGCGTGAGTTGGGTCAACTTCACACCGATCTTGGCGAGGTGCAGTCGGGCCACTTCCTCGTCGAGATACTTGGGCAACACCTTCACTTCACCTGCCTGATAGACATCCTTGTTTGCCCAGAGGTCAATCTGCGCCAACGTCTGATTTGTGAAGCTATTAGACATCACGAAACTCGGGTGACCCGTAGCGCAGCCGAGGTTGACCAAGCGGCCCTCGGCTAGCATGTAAATGCTGTTGCCGGTGGGAAACGTGTATTTATCCACCTGTGGCTTGATATTTTTGCGCACCACACCGGCGGCCGTGTTGAGCTTATCGATCTGGATTTCGTTATCGAAGTGACCAATGTTACAAACAATCGCTTGGTCCTTCATCTTCTCCATGTGCTCAAGGCGGATGATGTCCTTGTTGCCGGTGGTGGTCACATAAATGTCACCCCATCCAAGCGTGTCCTCTACCGGCAGCACGCGGTAGCCTTCCATCGCCGCCTGCAATGCGCAGATCGGATCGACTTCGGTAACCACGACTTGGGCGCCTTGGCCGCGCAGTGCTTGCGCGCACCCCTTGCCGACATCGCCGTAGCCGCAGACCACCCCGACCTTGCCGGAGATCATCACATCAGTGGCGCGCTTGATGCCGTCCACCAGCGACTCGCGGCAGCCATAGAGGTTGTCGAACTTTGACTTGGTCACGGAATCGTTGACGTTGATCGCCGGTACTAACAGCGTGCCAGCCTTCGCCATTTGATAGAGACGATGAACACCGGTGGTGGTTTCCTCCGAGACGCCCTTCCAGTCTTTGACGATGGCGTGGAAAACCCCCGGTTGCTTCACCTTTACGTCTTTGAGCAGGTCCTTGATCACTTGTTCTTCCTGGCTGCTAGACGTCGTTAGAATCCAGTCCGACCCATTCTCCATTTCGTATCCCTTGTGGATCAGGAGAGTGGCGTCGCCACCATCATCGACGATGAGCTGCGGGCCGAGGCCTTGCGGGTTGACGAGCGCCTGCCAGGTACACCACCAATATTCTTCGAGGGTTTCGCCCTTCCATGCGAACACCGGCGTGCCGGTCGCCGCGATGGCCGCAGCGGCATGATCCTGGGTCGAGAAGATGTTGCAGGAAACCCAGCGCACCTCCGCGCCCAGATCCACCAGCGTCTCAATGAGCACTGCCGTCTGAATGGTCATGTGCAGCGAGCCCATGATCCGCACGCCTTGCAACGGCTTTTGAGGACCATACTTGGCCCGTGTCGCCATCAACCCGGGCATTTCATGCTCGGCAATCTCAATTTCCTTGCGGCCGAAATCAGCTAGGCCGATATCGCTTACTTTGTAGTCGGTGAAACTCATGGTGTAGTCGTATGATTGTTAGATAGGTGATGCGTTTGCTTTGATCTCAGCGGTGTTATCCGACGGCCTGTTTGAGCTCGCCCGCCTTGTCGGTGGCTTCCCAAGTGAGGTCGGTATCATCCTTGCCGAAGTGGCCGTAATTGGTGGTTAGCGAGTAAATCGGACGGAGCAAATTGAGTTGTTGGACGATGTCCGCGGGCTTGAATGAAAACACCTTGAGGATGCCTGCTAGAATCTGCTCGTCGCTGGCGGTGCCTGTGCCAAAGGTATCCACGTGGACGCTGAGTGGCTCCGGGTGCCCAATTGCATAGGCAAATTGGACCTCGCAGCGCGTTGCGAGGCCGGCGGCAACCACGTTCTTAGCCACCCAGCGGCCCATATAGGCGGCCGAGCGATCAACTTTCGACGGGTCTTTTCCGGAGAAGGCGCCGCCGCCGTGGCGGCCCATTCCGCCGTAGGTATCGACGATGATTTTGCGACCGGTGAGGCCGGAGTCGCCCTGTGGGCCGCCGACGACGAATTTACCGGTCGGGTTAATCAGATAGGCGGTGTCTTGGGTGAGGAGTTCTTGAGGTAGCACCTTTTTGATCACCTGCTCGATGCAGAACGTTTCAATCTCTGCGTGCGACACATCGGCGGCATGCTGGGTCGAGATGACCACATTGATGATGCGAGTTGGCTTGCCATCGACGTATTCCACGGCCACCTGCGACTTGGCGTCGGGGCGCAGCCATTTGGCAAGTTGTCCTTCTTTGCGGATGCGAGTCAACTCGCGCCCGAGACGGTGCGCAAACATGATCGGCGCGGGCATTAGCTCAGGCGTTTCATCGCAGGCATAGCCAAACATGATCCCTTGGTCGCCTGCTCCTTGCTCGGCGTGCTTTTTGCCGTCCGCCTGCAGTGCATCCACTCCCTGCGCAATATCCGGCGATTGGGTCGTCAGGTAGTTGTTGATGAATATCTTGTCCGCATGAAAAATATCATCGTCGTTGGTGTAGCCGATGCCGCGCACCGCATCGCGGATGACTTTTTCAATGTTGATGACCGAGCCAATCGGCTGCAGACCGAGTTTTGGCACGGTGATTTCACCCCCGACTACGACCAGGTTGCTTTTAACGAATGTTTCACATGCCACGCGGCTCTTCGGGTCAATCGCCAAGCAGGCGTCGAGGATCGCGTCGGAAATGGTATCACAAACCTTGTCGGGATGGCCTTCTCCCACGGATTCTGAGGAAAAAATGTAAGTGCTCATGTTTTTTTATTTTCGTATCGTCAAATCGTGATGCGTAGATACAACTGCCTTGCCATGGCGTCAATGCTCAAATCTCTAAAATTGCTTTCCGATCCGACCCGCCTGAGGATTTTGCGTTTGGTTGGCAACGATGCGCTGTCGGTCGCGGAGTTGCAGGAAATTTTGGGCATGGGGCAAAGCCGGATCTCGACCCAGTTGTCACAACTCAAGGCGGCGGGCCTGGTGAGCGACGAACGCAGCGGTAAAAATAACATGTATTCCTGCACCGCCCCGCCGGATCTCATGGAGGTTGCCCAACGGGCGGCCGAGGAAGTGCCGGAGGTTGCGGCGGATCTGACGTCGCTGCGTCATCTGCTGCGCAAGCGCAAGGACAGCGCCCGCGCGTATTTCGATGAACTGGCTGGCCGCTTCGGAAAAGATTACGTGCCCGGCAGGTCGTGGAAGGCGCTGGCCGAGGCCCTCATCAAGGTGCTCAACTATCAGGTGGTGGCGGACCTCGGTGCCGGCGAGGGAACGCTTGCGCAACTCCTCGCCCAACGCGCATCTCACGTCATCGCCGTGGACCTCGCGCCCAAAATGGTGGAATTCGGCCAAGCGCTCGCTATCCAGAATGGCCTGCCTCATCTGGAATACCGCCTCGGCGACATCGAAGACCCACCGATCCGTGATCAATCCTTGGATCTGGCCATCCTCAGCCAGGCCCTCCACCATGCCGAACACCCACAACGCGCGCTCGACGCCGCCTTCCGCATCCTCAAACCCGGCGGCCGACTCATCGTCCTTGACCTAGTCCAGCACCACTTCGAGGAAGCTCGCACACTCTACGCCGACCGGTGGCTCGGGTTTTCTACCAGCGGCCTGGCCGGCATGCTCGAAAAAGCCGGTTTCCAAGCGGTGGAAACCCTTGCCGCTGACCGTGAGCCGACCCCGCCCCACTTCCAAACGTTGTTAGGAATCGGCCAGCGACCATGAGCCAGGCGCTTAGATTCTAACTGCTTTTAGAGCGAGGAACAGGGGGAACTCCTGGGCGGCACGGTGCTCGGCCTTACTGAACGGGCCGGTAGCTTGCGACCGGCGGTGACTGTAAAGCTCTTCGCAGGCAGTCACTGCTAGGCCAGCGGCTCCCAGCGCACTGAGCAACTCCGCCAGTGGCCGGTGGTGAAACGCCGTGTGCTCGCCAGTCCCCTTGCCCGGGTGGGTGGTGATCGGAATATCTATCGGCGTGCGGTAACTATCGATACGCCGAAACTGGATTTTCTGGTCGGCATCCCACCCCCAGTGAGTCGCGCGCGGAATCCGGAAACACGGGTGCATCATCACCAACACGGCGCGACCCGTTGGCTTGAGCGCACCAGTGATGTTAGAAAACATCGCCACCGCGTCCACGACATCATGCACCGCCATCAAACAAGCCGCCGCATCGTGGCTGCCATCCGCCCAAGTGCCGGGCCGGCAGACATCCGCGACCACCCAGGCCGCGCGCGGGTCCTTGCCATGGCGGGATTTTGCCGCCGCGATCAACCGCGGACTGGCATCCACCCCGGTGAAGCGACCAAGCCCTGCATCTAACAAGGGCGCGGCGAGTACGCCTTGGCCGCAGCAAACGTCGATGACCGACTCGCCGGGCTGGGGCGCTAACATCGTCAGCGCCGCCGGCAAGATGACATTCCGATGGTAGTCCGAGCCGGTCTCGCCAACCAGCTTATCGTACCAGGCGGCGACCGGGTCCCAGCCACGGTCGGCACCGCTCGCATCGTGAACCCGCTGGCCCGCAGCGGGCTGGCCTGGCGGGCGGTGGTTGGGTCGGCGTGGCGGTGGCATGGGGTCACTTTTTGCGGATGCGCCAGATTTCGACAATCTGGTTGCGTTCGGGGATCCGGCTGCTGAAGCGGTCGGTTTGTCCAAGATAAACGGCCTGCACGAGTTGCTCGTTGCGTTTGGCCGTAGAATACATCTCGGCCACAGCGGTGGCGCGGCTCGACGAGAGGGTGCGGTTGCCATCGACATTGCCGGTTTCCGAGGCATAACCGATCGCTAAGAGCAAATCCCCATCGGGGATCTCCGCAGCCAGCGCGCGCAGCTTCTCCTGGTCGGCCGGTGCCAGAGCGCTGGAACCGGTGGCGAAGGTGAACGTTTGCAAGACATTGGCACCGAGCTTTTCACCCAGGCTGCTGTAGGCCGCTGAAATCTCCGAATCCGGGCGATTTTCCAACGCCCGCAGACTGCGGAACAACTCGACAGCGGCGGGCAGAAGTTCGTTCTCCGAGCTGGCAAACAACTTGGCCTTGGATTTCGACAACTCATCTTCCAGCGCCAGCACCTTGGATTCAAAAAACTCCTTGGCCCGCTTCGTTTCCTCAAATTGTCGTTTCAGATCGGCAAATTCATCAGCCGACACCCCTTGCCCTTTGCTTGCCAATTCCTGCCGCACTGTCGCCAACTCGGCCACTACCGCGTCGCGCTGCGATTTCATCGCCGCCAAATCCCGACGCAGCACATCCACGTCCGAGCCGCTCACCAGCGCTCGCTGAAGCTCGCCCTGGAGCCGCACGCCCTCGGCTGCCAGACTCTGACGCAGCTGCTCAGAGCGCAAAATTTCGGCGTTTTTAGCGGTAAGCTCGATTGATTTTTCCGCCAGCATCGATTGGTAGCTGCCAGCCAGCGCCACAATCGTCTCTGCGTCCTTTTTTAGCCGCGCTGAAATATCCTCAATCGACTCGCTGCCGCCTTCTAATGGCCGAAGCCCCATCGCCACCCGTTCGCGGTTCAACTGGCTGCGCAGCGCCGTCGCCTCCGCCTGCAGGTCACCCAGATCACTCGCCACGCTACCCGATTTGTGTAGCCCTCCGCGGAGACCTAGCACAATCAGCACGCCTAACAGCACGATGATGACAAATGCCAAGATCACTGCTGGCGGCATGAGCGGCCTGCTTCCCGCAGCGGTGGCCGGTTCTGATGGCTCGTGGTTCGGCGGTGATTCGTGGGCGGCTGGTTGCTCCGGCATGGCCGCAGCTTGCCCACCCGATTCCGCCGCTGTCAATACGCCCGACACCGCGCGGATGCGAACGCAACTCAGCGTCCTGCACCAAGTCGCGCGGCGGGCTGTCACACGAGGGGCAAATTCGGGTGAATATCCTCGCCGAGGAGTGAGCGCTCGCCGGCCAGATGGCGCAACAACGCAGCAAATGCGATCATCGCCGCGTTGTCGGCGCAGAAAGCTGGAGCCGCCGTGACACACTCGAAACCGGCATCCTGACAGGCAAGGTGCAAGGCTTTCCGCAGCGCCCGGTTCAGACTGACGCCGCCGGACAGCGCGATGACGCGGCGGCCGGTTTGGCGGGCGGCGCGGAGGGTTTTACCGATGAGGATATCGATGACCGCCTGCTGGAATGAGGCCGCAACATCCGCAACAACCACCGGCAAGACGGCCCGCTGGAGGGTGTAGAGCACCGCGGTTTTGAGGCCGGAAAACGAGAAATCCAAGTGCGCCTCGTGAAGCATTGAACGCGGGAAATCATAGGCGCTCGGATTGCCGCCGCGGGCAACTCGCTCGATCTCCGGACCGCCTGGATAGTCCAAATCTAACATTTTTCCCACCTTGTCAAAGGCCTCACCAGCGGCATCGTCGCGGGTGCCACCGAGTTTGCGGTAGCGGCCGGCCCCCTCGACATCCAACAACAAGGTGTGACCGCCTGAAACGATCAGCGCCAAATGCGCGGGCACCGCAGTGCGCTCCAAAAATGGCGAGAGCAAGTGACCTTCCAGGTGGTTGATCCCCAAAAACGGCCGGTTCGCAGCGCAGGCCATGCCCTTGGCCGCGGTGCTCCCGATCAACAACGACGACGCCAAACCCGGCCCGGTGGTCGCCGCAAACGCGTCAATCTCACCCGGCACCACGCCCGCGCTGGCGAGCGCGGATTCGACCAATGCGCGCAGGCGCAACGAATGGTTGCGGGACGCGAGTTCGGGCACGACCCCACCATGTTCGCGGTGCAACTCGATCTGCGAGGAGACCTCGGACGCTAGCACCTCGGTCGCGTGCCCCACCGCGCCACGCACGATCGCCACCGCCGTTTCATCGCAGGAGGATTCAATCGCTAACAGCACAGCCATGCACCGGTCTTAACCACCTACCACCTAAAATCCGATCAAAAAATCCGGTGATTTCAGCCGCACTCTTCCATCGTCTCGCTGACAATCTCCTCAGGGTCGATGTCGGCGCGCTCGTACGAGGAGACGGCCGCGCGCACCATCGCCACTGCGCTTTCCCGCTCGTCGTGGATGACTTGCACATCGAGCGTGCGCAGTCGGCTCACTTCATTGGGGTATTTGGCGCGGCCGAAGATATAGATTCCTGGGTTGCGTTCGCGCACCAGTGGCACGGCGGCGCAGGTGGCAGTCACCGCGGGAAACGTGAAGGCCACCAAGCGAGCGCGGGCGATTCCGGCCAGATCGAGGGCTTCCGGGTGGGTCGCATCTGCAAACAATACCGGCTGCCCCGCTCCCTTCAGGGCTCGCACGGTGTCCGCGTTCAACTCCAACACCAACGTCGCCACCCCACAACGCTTCAACGCCTCGTTGAGCGCCCGCCCGACAGGTCCGTATCCACAAATAATCGCGTGATCACGGATCTCTTTGATCACCTGCGAGGGCCCCATCGCCGCCGGCACCGCCGTGTGCCCTGCCAATACCCGCCACCTCTCTAGCAATCTAGCAAATGGAATCGCCCCGCGCATCAGCGATGGCACCACCGCCATCGTCACCGCCGTGCACACTAACAACATCTGCTCGGTCGCCGGATCAAATGGCCGATACCCGCCGGCCTTGCCGATGAGCACCAACGAAAACTCCCCAGTACTCGCCAGGCTGCCCGCCGCGAGCATCGCCGCCCGCCCCGGCAGCTTGAACCCCTTGAGCACCGCAAACACGATTGAACCCTTCAACACCAAGATGAGCAGACTACCTAACAATACACGCGGCCATTCCGACGCCACTACCGAAAGGTCAATCAACAACCCAACTGATACAAAGAAAATCGCTAGAAACAAATCCTTGAAGGGTAGTATATCCGATAATATCCGATGGCTGTAAATCGACTCACTGACGACGAGGCCTGCGGCAAACGCCCCTAGCGCCAACGACAAATCGAGTGAGCTACCGGCAAATGCGACCCCGGCGCATAGGCCGATGACGGTCAGGGTGAACAACTCGCGGCTACGGGTGCGGGCGACGGCGTGGAGCAGCGGGGTCAGTCCGTAGCGTCCTAACAACCACGCGCCCGCTAGGAAGACCACGCCCTTGAGGAGCGAGGAGCCTAACAACCAGCCGATACCTCCATTGCCCTGGTGATAGAGGGCGGGCATCAGCAGGAAAACCAGGATTACCAGGATGTCTTGAAACAAGGCGATGCCCAAGCTGGCGCGGGCGCCGGGGTTATTGTGCTGGCCGAGGTCCTGGAATGACTTCATCGCCACGGCCGTGGAGCTCAGTGCCATGGCCAGGCCAAGCACCACGCTATCGGCGGGAGGAAACCCGAACGCCCTAGCGGTGAGGCCACCGACCACGGCGGTCGCGCTGACCTGGATGCCGCCGCCGATGACAGCGGTGCGCCACAGGTGTTTGAGTTCGGCGAAGGAAAACTCGACGCCCAGGGTAAACATCAGGAGGACCACGCCGATTTCGGCAAATTGTGAGATAACGGGATCCCCCTTGTCGGTGCCGGTCAGCCACAACAACCCGACATTGCCGATGAGTACCCCGCTGAGCAGATACCCGACTAGCAGACTTTGCTTGAGTTTGACGAGCACCAGTGAGACCAACACCGCGAGGACCAGCACCAGGGTCAACAATGCAAACAACGGCGATACACTCGCTACCCCCGCTGCTAGAATATTCCATCCCCCATCCATTGCCGCGAGTTTTCCGCGAAACCCCGGCTCCGCAAAGGATAAAATCCCGCTCCAGCCGGTGAGCGCAGGGAATGCACGCCCGGCTTGCGTTCGTGACCGGCCACGCCACAATCCCTGCGGAATGTCGTGGTTGGAAATCGTATCATTGGTCCTGGCTGGCGCTGGCGCTGGCATCATCAATGCCGTGGCTGGCGGCGGCACCTTGTTGACTTTTCCGGTGTTGTTATTTTTCGGCACCAGTCCAGTCATGGCCAACGCCACCAGCACCACCGCTCTCGTGATTGGCACGGCGGGTAGCTTGTTTGGGTTCCAACGCCTGCTGCCGCAGATCCGCTCCTGGCTCGGCCGCCTGGTCCCGGTGAGTTTGCTAGGCGGGTGGTTGGGCAGTTTGTTGCTGACGCACAGCGGTGACCGATTGTTTGGGGCGCTGGTGCCTTATCTGATCTTATTCGCGACCCTCTTATTTCTGCTGCAGGAGGGCATGCGCAAAGCGCTCGGACTGCCCACGGCGGGGGCGATCCCACAACACACCACTGCGCCGTGGCTCGCGGTGGCGTTCCAATTCGCGGTGGCGCTCTATGGTGGCTACTTTGGCGCGGGCATCGGCATCCTGATGCTCGCGTCGCTCGGGTGGATCGGCCTGAGCGACATCCATCAAATGAACGCGCTCAAAAACGTCCTCGGTTCATTGATCAATCTGGTGGCCGCCGGGTGGTTCGTCGCCAGTGGCATGGTGGACTGGAACAAGGCGGGCGTGATGACCGTGGGCGCGGTGACCGGCTACTACCTCGGTGCCAGCCTGTCCCAGCGCATCCCACGGCCAATCGTCCGGCGCACCGTGACCGCCATTGGTTTCACCCTTACGGCGATCATGTTTTACCACCAATTTGCCTGAGTGGCGGCTGGCGACTGGGCGGGCGGGCGATTTGCACTTGCGGGCAGGCAATCCCACGCGTCAACTCTGGCCGGATGGATCAGGTGCGGAATCATTGGCGGGGACTCATGGCTGCCTTGGCGGTCGCGGGTTGCTGCGTCTTGACCGCTGCCATGGCGGCTGGGATTCCCCAAATCCCCCTGGCCGATGGCTTTGATTTCCCGGTCGGCAAACCGAATGCCGAGGGCTACTACAAATCGCGGGGGCTGAGGTTGCGCGCACCCCAACACTACGGCGAGGATTGGAACGGCCGCAGCGGCGGCGATACCGACTATGGCGATCCCGTTTACGCCATCGCCGATGGCATCGTCACCCTGGCCGATAACGTCCATGGCGGCTGGGGCAACGTCATCCTCACCCGCCACGCCTACCGAGAACCCGCCACCAGCGAGGTCAAATTCATCGATGTCCTCAGCGCACACCTCTGCAAAATCATGGTCAACACCGGCCAAACGATCAAGCGCGGCCAACAAATCGGCACCTTGGGCAACAACTTCGGGATGTATCCCGCCCACCTCCATTTTGAAATGCGCCACGATCTCACCATCGGGATGCAGCGCAACAATGTGCCTGCCGACATGATTCACTGGGCGGACCCCACCGAGTTTATCAACCAACACCGGACCCTCAAGCGCGAGTGGCGGGCAACCAACGTGCCCACCGGAACCTATCTGGAATACAACGGGTGCAAGGGACTCTAGCCGCGCGAGCGCTGGTGATTTCGCTCGCGGTCAACTCACTTCAACTCTTTGACAAGTTCGCGAGCTTCGTCGCTGTTGATGCGGGTGGCGATGCGGTGGCTGATAGAAACCAAGCTACGGCGCAGGTCCGCATCCTGGGTGGACGCTACCACGGCGCATAAGCTCCGCAGGTCATCGACCGAGGCGGTGAAGTAGAGGGTTTTGAGGGCCTCCTTCGATGACTCCTTGTCACTTCCTTGGATCACACCTAACAACACCGCCGCGGCATCAGGCACCTGCCGGGCAGACATGGCCTTGAGCGCGAGGATTCGATCCGGACTGGAGTTACCCTTGAGCATGGCAAGCAGGATAGCCTCCGCCGTTGGACAGGTCATGCTGGCGAGGGTGGCGGCAGCAGCTTGGTTGATCCGGGGGTCACGTGCGCCCACCCCCTGCAACACCGCTAGAAAGGCGGATGCCGTTGGAAATTTCCCGAGCGCGGTGATGGCATAGATCCGCTCGTCCTCTTCCGCGGACTCTAACCGACCAAGGGCAATTTTTTCGGCGCTTGCTGCCGGTTTGAATTGATCGAGGTTGGCGAGCACGATGAGTCGTTCGTCCTTGGGCATTTGATCCAATCCTTGCACCAATGTGGCTTGCAGGCTGGGCAGACTGATGGCGATCCCTTGAGCCAACGCAGCCTGGCGGAGGTCAGCAGCTTCACTCTTGAGTGCGGTTTCGACCAATGCCGGTTTTGCGCTTGCGGGTGATATTTTCATCAACGCCATAAATGCTGCCAACCTAACTGATTCAGACGCCCCCGATTGATAGATCCGCAATGCGGTTTGAGCATCGTCGCCGCTGGCCCAGAGCAACGCGCGATCGGCGTCGGCCATGCGGGCGGGAAGTAACTTAGGGTTCGCTCGCACCGCCATCAGCGAAGCGACTGCGGACGGGCCGCCGATCTGCGCGATGGCCGCCATCGCCCCCCCCGCCAGCGCCGCATCCTCGGCCAACATCAAGGGCGCGATCACCCGCACCGATGAGGACGCTTGCTGCGATGCCAACGCTTCTACCAACCCCACTTGTTCGCCTGGGTCAGTGGTTTTTGTGAGCGCCGCTTCGAGTGCCGCGACCGCCTGCGGACAATGGTTCCACGACAACGCCGCGCGAGCCTCCTCCTTGAGCCGCAGATCTGAACTCGCCAGGATCTTAGCCAGCGGCGCGATCGCCTCTGCGGTGGCGACGCGGGCCAGCGCGCGCAAAATGTATTTGGCGGCTTCTTGCGAGGTGTCAGCAGATCCCAAGGCAGCCACCAGCACGCGGGTGACCGCGGCGCAATCACCCTGGCCGGGAGCGGTCGCCTGCGCGACGAGCCGATTCAACTCGCTGCGCGCTTGGTATTGGTCCTCGCCAATTGGTGAGTCAAACCGCTTGGCCACCGCCGCGAGATCGATCGCCTCTAGCGCATGCAAACGGCTGAAAAACACGCCACCCACCAGAAGAAAACGTAAAAATTTCATGAGCGAATTATGGAATTAGATTGGAAGGCTGTACCCTGCGCGGCGGGGGTTGTCCATCATGAGACTGGCAACTGGGTCACCGACGATTTGCTCGCGAGCTGGGTCCCAATGCACTGGGCGACCGAGGCGTTCGGCAATGCCGCTCAATTGGCAGATGGTGGCTGTGCGGTAGCCGATGGTCACGTTGCAGATCGGTTGCTGACGCGTCTTGATCGCGTGGAGCCAGTCGGCCCGATGATCGCTGGACACATACAACCGCTGGTCAGATGATTTAAGCACAAGGTTTTTCAGGCCAACCGGAGTGGTTTCAAACTCGTCGTCACGACTCACGAGGATTTCTCCCTTGTCGCCGATGAAGCGGATCATGGCCCGCTTGCTATCGCCATCGCGGATGATTTTTGGACCCTTCGCATATTGATGGTATTGAAATGGCCCGTCGCTGCCCTTGGGAACAAAAAGCTCCGGCCCAGAGTGGTCCATGCCAAGTGCCCACTGGACGATATCGAAATGGTGCGCTCCCCAGTCGCCATTTTTTCGGGACCCATATTCCCAGAATCGGCGCCAGCCACCGCTAAAGTTCCCTTGGACGCGCTGGCCATTGTACGGTTCCCACGGGGTGGGCCCCAACCACCGGTCGTAATCCAAGTGACTCGGCACCGGCTCTTCCAAAAATTGGGTGGGTGGCGGAAACTCGCCGAGTGCACACACCACGGTATGCACCGTGCCGATATAGCCATTGAGAACGAGCTCGGCAGCCTTGCGGAATGATCCGTTAGAGCGTTGCTGTGAGCCGACTTGAACGATTCGCCCGTAACGCTCGGCGGCGCGGCACATCGCCTTACCTTCCTCGATCGTTAGGGTCATCGGCTTTTCCACATAGATATCTTTGCCCTGACGCATGGCATCGATGGCAATACCCGCATGCCAGTGGTCCGGCGTAGTCACAAAGACCGCATCAATGTCGGGACGGGCGCACAACTCGCGCGAATCCCGGTAGCCATCGCAGGTGCTTCCTTTCGATTTTGCCTCGCCCATCGCTTGGTCGAGCAGCGATTGATTGACGTCACACAACGCCACCACCTGGGTCGCTTGCTGGGTTAGGCAATACCCTCGGTGACCGCCAGCAATAAGCCCGTTGCCGATGATCCCAATATTGATACGGCTATTCGGCCCAACCTGCCCCGGGCGCCCAAGCACCCGCGACGAGAGAAATAAGGGTGCCGTCGACCACGCGATGGCCGAGGCTAAACCGCCTTTCAGCACCTCCCGGCGCATGAACAAATGAGTGGGTGTTGTCATGAAATGTCCGTCGTTGAAGTGAAATCCGGCTGCAGCCGCTGATCTGGAAACCCATTACTGCCGCCGCTCTGCCAACCTTGCATCAAAAAACCAAGAGCCCCCCGCTCTCACTCCTGAGGCGCTCGTGGAGCTGCGTTCTCGACTCAACGCTCAGGCGTGCCGCTACTTACGGCTTGGTCGATTGAGTCACCCCGGCTGGGCCCTTACGGATCCAACCCATCGGCTTCCCTAACGGCAGCAAGACGCGTCCAAAGTAGCTGTTAAGGAAAACCGCACCGGAACAATAAAACCCGAGCAACGAGATGCCGAATTCTGACCAGGCCGCGAGATGGTGGCAGGTCTCGCCCAGCGGCGACCCCTTGCTCAGGATGCTAATCGCCAGCGCGGGCAAGAGCACATTGATGAGCACCAGGATGGCCGCAAACACCTTATTGGCCTCAAACGCCGCCACCATGATGAAAACCGAAAAAATTGCGTAGCCGATGCACGCGAACGCGAGCTGCTTCGCATCGGCATTGGCGGCGACCGCTCCGAACCACCCGAGACTGATCGCCCAATGCATGGCCACCGCCACCCAGAACAAACCATATGCCCCGAGCACGATCGCCCCAAAATAGTTGTTTTTCCGGAAATCAATGGTGGACGCCCAAATCTGCGCGAGTGAACCCAAAAACAACGCCCACGGAATCAAATACGTGATGCCCGTGGTCCATCCCAACTTCTGGGAGGCGGCCACAAAGGTGACCATCGCAAGCCCAAACACACCCAAGGCGGTCGGATCGGAGAGAACAATCTTGGTTTCGGTGACGGGTGGCGGTGACGTGGACTGCATAACCCGACGGTCACTACCGATAATCCCACCTGCCACACAAGCACATTCATTGGACCGTACTCGAAAACCCAAGCGACCCACGTCATCTGACACCCGGGCCACTGGAACGGAGCTGTGCTTGCACGGCGGGAAGGCCGTTCTTTAAATCAACGAGGGTGGTAGCGAGACGACTGACGATTGCAGACTCCTTATCTAACAAATTAATGCTTTCGCTGGGGTCTATCAATATTTGATAGTGTGCTGAGTGGCGATCGAGTTTCGGAGAACCTGTCAGAGGCACTCCGGCGGCACCAATGAGGATTAGAAACAAGTCATGTACGGTGATCGCTTGTCGGCTAGTGGATTAGTGGCGGAGTCCACCATTGGCGATGGCGGGGTGAGCGACGTCTGGGATTTGCGCATGCAATCTAGCAACCATTGAAGGGAAATTCGTTTCTCCGCTAGATTGTTAAAATGGCGGTTTCAGTTTGTTAGCGAATATAAGTTAGATTGGCAGAGGCGGGGATTCATTTAGTCTGGTTTTACAACAAACTGACTATGAGTAACAAATACC
>JAYSPI010000208.1:0-49248 GCA_043722215.1 Prosthecobacter sp. | reverse complement strand
TCTGGTTCTAACATGCAGGCGATCCTCGATGCGATCGACGCCGGGACGCTTGACGCACGGATCGCGCTGGTGCTCTCGGACCACCCTGATGCGTTCATCCTGGAACGTGCGCGGCGGCGTGGGATTGCCACCGGAGTGATTGATTGCGGTGGCTATCGGACGAAGTTTCCTGACGATGCGCAGGGCGTGACGGCTGGTCGATTGCAGGCTGCCGGGGTGCAGGTGGTGTGCTTGGCGGGTTTTTTACGGTTGGTGAAGCGGCCGTTGCTGGACGCGTTTCCGGAGCGCATTCTCAACATTCACCCGGCGTTGTTGCCGGCGTTTCCGGGCTTGGCGTCATGGCAGCAAGCGCTGGATGCCGGGGTTGCTGAAACCGGTTGCACCGTCCATCTCGTCGATGAGGGAATGGATACTGGCCCTGTCATTTTGCAAGAGCGGGTGGCCGTGTGGGCTAACGACACCGCCGAGTCGCTGCACGCGCGGATCCAAGTCGCCGAACACCGGCTCTACCCGGCCGCCCTAGCCCAGATGGCCGCCCGCTTGGGCAGCGCGCCGCCTATCCAATAGAGAGTCAGACGCTGAATTGAGCGGCGGTGATGAATTGGCGCGGTGGGTTGGTGGATTGACAAGGGTCGGGTGGCTCGTAAGTTGCGTTGCGATGAAAACCTCTTGGTTGTTGGTGTTGCGTCTGGGGTTGGCCTGGATTGGGTTGGCGACTCAGCCGGTCAGTGCGCTCATTTTATTCGGATTGGACAATTCGGCCAATCAATCTGACCCCGGCACGGGGGTGCCGTTCAGTTCGGTGGGGATACTCGCGGATGTCGGGTTGGCCAATCCGATGGGTTCGGCGGTCTATCTGGGTGGTGGGTACATGCTGACGGCGAACCACGTGGTGATGACGCCCTACGTCACGTTTGACGGCACGACCTATTATCAGCGTGATCTGGGGTTTGCGCCGGTCCAGGTGGCGGCCAATGTGGATCTGCAGGTTTTCCGACTCACGACGATGCCGACAGTGGCCGCGGCGCAACTCTACACCGGAGTGAACGAACCGGTCGCCCCCGCAACCTTGGTGGCCTGGGGCATAGGCCGCAGCCCCACCGTGCCTGTGGATTCCCTGGCCGTCACGTGGGGCGATGACAGCACCATCGCCAAACGCTGGGGACTCAATACACCGCTGGGAACCGTCTCCATCGCCAATCAAAGCGGCAGCTATGCCGGCCTCTACACCGCTCTGGGTAGCACCACGGGGAATCCGGCGGGGTTGGGGGCGAGCGAGGCGGGTGCGGCGTTGTATGATTCGGGCTCGGGGTTATTTCAAAAAATCGCGGGCTCCTGGTATTTGATCGGTCTAACGACCGGGGTGGCCACCGCTGGCACGTCGAACTTCGGCAACGACAAGGCGAGCAACCCAAATGGGGATTTGAATTACTTCGCTCGGGTCGGCACGTATCACACGGCGATTGCGGCGATTATCCCGGAACCCTCGGCGGCGGCCCTGCTGGTGGGAGGAATGTGGGTGGTTTTGCGGCGGCGGCGAATATCCCGCCATTGACGCCGGGGGGATCATCGGTTCCCTTGTCGGCATGCCCGAGCCAAAACTTAAGAAAGCCATTTCCGCGTACCGATGGATTCTCGGGTATTTGATGGAGGAAAAGCGGGTTTTCTTTCCATCGTTGGCGGCCTTGTTTTTCACCGCGATCTTGTCGTTAGGGTTTCCCTATTTTTTAAAGGAGTTGGTAGGGAACCCGTCGGATGCGTTGCACCAACACATTGATGCCCAAGTGATTTTGGCGCGCTCGAACCAAGTGATGATGGAGTTGGCTGCGGTGCTGGCGTTGCAGGCCACGGTGGCATTTTTTCGGGTGCAAGGGTTCATCCGCTCTGGCGAGTCGGCGCTCAACCGCCTGCGGCGCGAGTTGTTTGCTCACCTGGTGCGGTTGCCGATGGCATTTTTTCACGAGCAGCGGGCAGGCGCACTGAGTACGCGGGTGGCCGCTGACCTCGGGGTGGTGCGTGAAACGCTGCTCACCACCGTGCCGCAGGCAGTCCGCCAGACCGTCATTTTGATCGGTGGTCTCATCTTCATCTTTGTGGCATCGTGGAAACTTTCGCTCATCATGTTAGGGAGTGTGCCGGTGGTCGTGTTCGCCATCGCTATTTTTGGAAAAAAAGTGCGCAACTACTCGAAGGCGGCACAGGATTCGTTAGCCGAGGCAGGCACGGTGATCGAAGAAACGGTGCAAGGGATCGCCGACGTCAAGTCATTCACCAACGAATCATTCGAGAGCGCCCGCTACTCGCGCTCGTTAGATAGCTTTTTGGATGTGACCAAGCGCGGGGCAAAAACCAGGGCCGCCTTTCTATCATTTATTATATTTGCGCTGTTTGGCACGATCACCTTTGTCGTCTGGTATGGGGCCAAGATGCTGGCCACCGGCCAAATCACGCAGACCAGCTTCGCCTCGTTCATATTGTTTTCCATCTTCGTGGGGGCCTCGCTCGGGTCGTTCCCTGAGATTATCTCGCAGCTCCAACAAACCGCCGGTGCCACCGACCGGCTGCGCGAGTTGTTGGACCTGCCGCCCGAGCGCACCGATGGCGAGTCGGCTGCGCGGCTTGGGGGTGCGCTGGCCTTTGAGCACGTGTCGTTTCAATACCCGTCGCGGCCGGACGTAATGGTGCTGGATGATCTGAATTTCACCGTTGAGCCGGGCCAGCGGGTGGCGCTGGTTGGGCCATCGGGAGCAGGGAAATCGACGACCTTTGGGCTGATCCTTGGGTTTAACGAACTGCTTAATGGGCAGGTGTTGTTCGACAGGCGGTCGGCGGGATCGCTTTCGTTAGAGGCATTGCGATCGCAAATTGCGATCGTACCGCAGGAGGTGTTATTATTTGGCGGTAGCATCCGCGAAAATATCGAATACGGGAAACCCGGCGCATCGATCGAGGAAATCGCCGCCGCAGCACGCCAGGCGAATGCCCATGACTTCATCGCCGCCCTGCCCGATGGGTTCGACACACGGGTCGGTCCACGTGGCACCAAGCTCTCTGGCGGCCAGCGCCAGCGCATCGCCATCGCCCGTGCCATTCTTGCCGATCCGAGGATTCTGCTACTTGACGAGGCCACTTCCGCGCTCGATTCCGAGAGCGAGAGGTTGGTCAACGAGGCGCTGGAGCGGTTGATGGACGGGCGCACCAGTCTGGTCATTGCCCACCGCTTGTCCACGGTGCGGCACGCGGATCGGATTTTGGTGTTCAATCACGGTCGGATCGTTGAGAGCGGCACGCATGATGAACTCATCGCGCAGGCCGGTACCTATCGGTTTCTGGTAGAAACTCAGTTAGTTTGAATCTACCATCGCTAATCACCCGCCTATCCCGTCACCATGCACCCGTTTCTCACTCCTGATTTTCATATCCGTTGGTCCACACTCACGCCCGAGCACATCGAGCCGGACATTCGTCACGCGTTGGATCTCTCGACGCGAGCAGTCGCGGCCATCTGCGCCCAGGATCTAACCGCTGTCTGCTATGAGTCCACATTTTTAGCACTTGAGCACGCCACTGAGGTTCTCAACCGCGGGTGGGAGCGACTGAATCACTTGGATTCGGTAGCGGACCATCCGGCGCAGCGGGAGGCGCTTAACCGGATGTTGCCGGAGGTGACCGGGTTTTACTCTTCGATCCCACTCAACGAGCGTCTGTGGGCGGTGCTGAAAGCCTTTGGTGAAGGGCCTGCAGTCAAGGCGCTGGCACCGATTCAACAACGCTTTGTGGCCGAGACACTAGCCGATTTCCGCCAGGCCGGTGCCGATTTGGCCGCCCCTGAAAAATTGCGGATTGCCGTCATTGAGGCCGAGTTATCCCAACTCACCAAGCAATACTCCGAGCACGTGCTCGATTCGACCAATGCATGGGATCTCGTCGTGACTGACCGCGCTCAACTGGCCGGTTTGCCCGAGTCGGCGATCGCCGGGGCCGCCGCCAGTGCGCGTGCCAAGGGGGTGGCGACCGACGAGTTGCCGGCGTGGCGGTTTACGCTGCAGTTTCCCTCGATGTTTCCGATCATGCAATACGCGCACGATGATGCCTTGCGCCACCAAGTGTGGTTGGCCTCTGGGCAGGTTGGCGGCACGGAGGCGCATGATAATTCGCAGTTAGTTTGGCGGATTTTGGAGTTGCGCCAAGAAAAGGCCAATCTCCTGGGGCACCCGCATTTTGCGGATCTCACGTTGCTGCGGCGCATGGCCAAGACCGGAGCGAGTGCCTTGGCCTTCATTGAAAACCTGCACGCCCGGATCGCGCCGGCGTTTCTCGCGGATTTCCGTCAACTCGCCGCCTACAAAGCGGCCGCCACCGGTCGCTCCGCCACCGCCCTCGAACCGTGGGAAATCGCCTACTGGGCCGAATGCCAGCGCATGACCCACTACGACCTCGACGACGAAGCGCTGCGCCCCTACTTCCCAGTCGATGGCGTGATGTCCGGTATGTTTGAAATCGCCTCGCGCTTGTTCGCGATCTCGATCCGCCAGGTGGAGACGATTTGCCCGACGGCCAGCCTCCCCGGTAACCCGGAGTCGAAAGTGGAAACTTGGCACCCCGAAGTCGCCTTTTATGAAATCCACGATGCGCAGAGCGCCGCCCACCTCGGGTCGTTCTACGCCGATTGGCACCCGCGCGAGTCGAAGCGTGGCGGTGCCTGGATGAACTCACTGCACACCGGCGATTTGGGAGAACCCCACCTCGGGCTGATCATCGGTAACATGAGCCCACCCGTCGCCGGTCAAACTGCCTTGCTCACCCACCGCGAGGTGGAGACCATTTTCCACGAATTCGGCCACCTGCTCCACGGGCTACTCAGCCAGGTGCCGGTGAAATCACTCTCAGGCACCAACGTGCCGTGGGATTTTGTCGAACTGCCATCGCAGATCATGGAAAACTTTTGTTGGGACCGTCAGGCGTTGGATTTATTTGCACGCCACTACCAATCGGGCGCTGTCATTCCGGATGAGTTGTTTGCCAAGATGTTAGCGGCGCGCAACTACCTCGGTGCGTCCGCCTTCATGCGTCAACTCGCGCTTGCCAAACTGGATCTCGAACTTCACATCCACCTGCATGATTGGCGTGGCCAGGATCTCGACGCTGTGGACCTCGCCGTTCTAGCAGACTATCGGCCGCCGCTGCAATCCTCGTCGCCCTCAACATTGCGGCGCTTCACTCATGTTTTTGGGAGCCCCACCGGCTATGCTGCGGGGTATTATTCCTACAAGTGGTCCGAGGTGCTCGATGCCGACGCCTTCACCCGCTTCCAGAACGAAGGTATCCTCAACCCGGAAACCGGACGATCGTTCCGCGAGCACATCCTCAGCCAAGGCAACTCCGCTCCCGCCGATGAATTGTTCCGCCGCTTCATGGGCCGCGACCCCGAGCTTGACCCGCTCCTTGTGCGCGCCGGCCTCGCCTGATCCCTCAGGCAAACGGCACACCGGCCACCGCTCACCCCAACATCACGCGTCCGACCGGCCTGGGTGAGCGGGCGACTCAGTGCGTGGCTCGGTGGCGGGCGCGTTCTTGGGTGTCACGGTGCTCTCTGCCTGGCTGACGGCGTGGGTGATTTCGCGCTCAAATTCATCGCGGGCGCTCTTGAATTCACCCATGGCTTTACCGACCCCGCGTGCCAGTTCAGGGAGTTTTTTGGCTCCAAAAAGCAACAAGATGACGATGAAAATCATCATCATTTCAGGCATTCCGATCGGTCCCATAGGTGTAGTGGTGTGATTGATGGTGGGCCACGCCCGCACGACGGGGCGACTCATGAACTGTCACGTGCTCAAACGCAAGCCGCCGCTGGTTTTGTCTGATCTTTCTACCGCGTGGCCGTCGGGGTGAGCGCGCACCACCTGAGCGCCGCGATCGGTGAACACGCCGGCCACATCCGAATCCGCCGTGGTCAGGTAGGCCGCCATCTCCGCCGGATCCATCAGCCATATCGCCGTGGACCAGATTTCCGCCAGCGCCGCAGTCTCCGCCAACACCCACACCCGCCGATAGGCGTCAACCGGCATGGCCGCCGACCCGCCGGGATGGACAATGTGACTGCCCTGCACGCCCGTGCCCGACGCGCTGAGCGCTTGATGGGTTAGGAAAATGTGCGCGGCCTCACAATCGCCTGTTAGGTCGACCGGCCACGCAGTGGGTCCGAACGCGAGCAACGAACTGCCGCCGGCGGCGAGCAGCACGTCGGGCGCACCCCACTCGGTGAGAGTGCGCCCGAGTTGGTCGAGAGCGAACCCCTTGCCGATGCCGCCGAGGTCGATTTTCCGGCCGGGCGTTTCACAGGTGATGGCGGGAGCGTCGGGGTGAATCGTCAACTGCCCGGCAATCGTCGGTGGTGGGCCATGGTCGCCGGTCTTGAGGTGGTCGATGCGCGCGCCCAGCGTGATATCAAACAAGCCGCCCGTGCGACCGTACCCATTCATGGCTAACAGCAAACATTGATGGCACGCCTCGCTCAGATAGAGGGTTTCCCCGGCCCGCAACTGGTTGATGCGCGCCACATCACTGCCCTCAATGAAGCGACTCAAGCGCGACTCGAGATACTCGAGTTGATCGCAGCACTCGCGGGCCATTCCCTGGGCGGTGGACTCGTCCACGCCGCGGAACCGCAGGCTGAAGGTGGTGTTCATCGCGTCATGGCTGAAAACATGCGCATCAGGGATCGGAGCAGGGGCGTTCATCGACCGCTCGCCTCCATCCATTGCTGCCATAGGTCGGACCTCACAAAGACCCCCACCGGCGCCCCGGCTCGCAACCCGCGCGGCAACTCAACGTGGGTCTGCTCTAACGCCCTCGCCACCGCCTCCGCCGCATCCGGTAGCGCAAAAACCAAGGGCATCGTCGCGAGATCCGCCGCCGGGACCCGCCAGTAACCGATGTGCTCAAACGCGCGTAGATACCACGGCAATGGCCAGTAGTGCTCGCCGATCACCGCGATGGGTTCCAGCGTGCCGGGCACCACGGCCTGCCGAAGTTCTAGCAACCATGCCGCTAGCTTCTCAACGTCATTGCAGGTCGGGGCGTAGGCGTAGGGGTTGCGCTCGTCGGCGGCGTAGCGCCCGCTGGCGCGCTGCGCTTGGATGGCCTGGGTTACCAAGCCACCGCCAACGACTGCGGCCAGCGCCGCGCGCATGGGTAGGCGGTGGCGGGTGAACCCGACCAGCGCCAAGCCAGCGAACAGGCACAAGTGGGACCACGCCAAGCACGCTAACCACGGCGTTTTGTAGGAGATCAGGCTGTAGATCAGGAAATGTCCGGCGGCGGCATAGGCGATGAAGCGCTGGGTCGAGCGGGCGGCGGGTGGGGAGGGTCGGAAGGTGGCCGCCCAGGCGCACAGTGCCAACACGACCACTGGCGTTTCGCCCCACCAGACGCCACCAGACTTTTTCGGCCACGCAAGAAGCCGCCAATAATAATCCATCGCCTGGTCATGGCCGGCCCCCGTCTGATAGACAAAATACGTGCGCACCGCGTCGATGGCACCCTGTGGATGGCGGAAGCCGTCGGTGTAGAACCCGAGTGTGGTCACGGCGGCCACGATGAGTGAAGTGGCCACTGGCCACCGATAGTCACGCCAGGCAGCGGCTAACATTTCACGATTGAGTCGGTGGCGATTTTCCACGGCGACGAGTAGGGCGGCGGCGGCCCAGGCGATCATGCTGATGGCAAAGCTTTCTTTCGCGGCGAACATCAACCCGATGAGCAGGCCGGGGATTCCCCAGCGGGGTTTGCGGGTCAGGGTCATGACCGCCATCAGCCCAAACAGTGCTAACAGCGACTCGTGAATGAACATCCGACTGTAATAAACCAAGAGCGGTGAGGTCGCTAACAGCCATGAGGCCAGTAACATCGGCCCATCCCCAAACCGCCGCCGCCACCACAACGGCACTATCACTAGCAGACACCCAGCCGCTGCAGAGACCGTCCGCAGAGTGTTCTTGGTCAGTTCTCGCCAGCTCGATTCTCCGCGCCAGCGGCATAATGGAATCGCCAAATCCGCCAACAACGGGCCATGAAAGTGGGTCGGATCGAATTGCCCGGCGGTGGATTCCATGCGTCGCGCGGTGATCCGCGCGCCGGTAGCTTCGTCGGCGTGAAACGGGCGCTTGTCGAGGTGGTCGAAACGGAGGAATACTCCGGTGACAAGCACGCTGATCCAGAGGATAATGATGACAGCATGTTTGAGCAAACCGGACGGATACGATGAAAGAATCCCTACTCCCGCAATGTTATTGTGCATCGCCCGTGTCTTCACCGTCGCCTCACATCCTGCTGGTCACTCCGGTGTGGAACGATTCCGCGCGCCTAGCGGAATTCGGGGCCACCTTGGCCAGCGCGCTCGCCGCATCCCCGCTTCCCATCCGCTGGATCATCGCCGACGATGGATCGGACGGCAGTGAATCCGCGCGCCTTACCGCGCTTCACGAAATATTTGTCATGATCTACCCACGGGTCGATCTCCACTTCGCCGCTCGCCACCATGGTAAGGGGGCGGTCGTCCGCGAGGCGTGGGCGCTCGCGCCCGATGCCGCATGGTTTGCCTTTGTGGATGCGGATGGCAGCGTCACCGCCGAAACTATGTTAGGGTTGCTCGCCAGCGCGTTGGATTCCGGCACCTCGGTGCTCGGCATCCGCAAACGCACGCCCACCACCGAAATCGTCGAGAGTTTCTGGCGGGGGCTGGCGCACCGTGGGTTCCTGCTGGTGGCGCGGCTCGTCCTCGACCTGAGCTGTCACGACCCCCAGTGCGGGGCTAAGATCTTACGCGGCGCGGATTACCGCCGGATCGCCCACCGCCTGACTGAATCTGGATTGGCCTTTGATTCCGAACTGCTTGCCACGCTCATGCGCACGGGGGCGACCTGGGTGGAAATTCCAGTCAATTGGGTTCAGAAAAGAGGAGGGAAGGTCCACCCACTGCGCGATGCTTGGGGGATGGTCGCCGCACTGCTGCGAATCCGCGCCAAATTGAGGGCGGGCAGCGCGCTGGAAGCCAGCAACCCAGAGGAGAATTCGCCACCGATGACCCACTAAATTGCCATGTTGACCCCGATGAACATCGCTCTGTTTGGCGGCACCTTTGATCCAGTGCATCTCGGCCACCTCCACCTGGCGGACCTCGCTCGGCAGGCGCTGGCGCTCGATGAAGTGCGGTTTTTGCCGTGCCAAATCTCGCCGCATAAGCCGGACCAAGTGCCCACCCCGGCGGCCGCGCGCTTGGAGATGTTGCGTCTGGCCACCGCCGGGTTGCCGTGGGCGGTGGTCGATGACACGGAGGTTCGGCGCAATGGTCCGTCATTTTCCTATCAGACGGCTGAGGATCTGGCCGCGCGCGTCCCGCAGGCCAGGCGGTTTTGGATTATGGGCGGCGATCAATGGGACGCCCTGCCCCAGTGGCGGCACCCCGATCGTCTCGCCGCGTGCGTCGAGTTTATTGTGTTGGCGCGTGGAGGCACTCACCCGTTGCCGCGCCCTGGCTGCCAACTCCATGTGATCGCCTGCGAGCACCCGGCGTCCGCCACGGCGATCCGCGCGGTCCTCTCCAGTGGCGCATCCACTCACCCGTGGCTGGCACCAGCGGTGGCCGCCTGGATCGCGCCGCGCCAATTGTACCGCAGGTAATCGCCGGATTGGTGGGTGGGAGTTGCCCGTTTTGAGATGGTCGCCTGAATATTGCGAGATCGGAGGCCACATCGGATTTTGACAGCCGCGCAATGATGGTTATTCTCCGCTTCCTTTCAACCAACGATCCCCACTTTATGAGCGAAACTACCTCTGAAAAACACGTCTTCCAAGCCGAGATCCAACAACTGCTCGATCTGGTGGTGCATTCCCTCTACACCGACAAGGAGATCTTCCTGCGCGAGTTGATTTCTAACGCCTCCGACGCCATGGAAAAACTTCGCCACGTCGAGGCCACCGAGAAAAACATCCACCAGCCGACGCTGCCGTTAGAGATTCACATCACGACCGACGAGGAAACCAAAACCCTGACCATCACCGACCACGGGATCGGTATGTCCCACGAGGAATTGGTGAAAAACCTCGGCACCATCGCCCACTCAGGCACCAAGGCGTTTCTTAAGTCGGTCAAAGAGGGGGGCGGCACACCGGCGAACATGATCGGCCAGTTCGGCGTCGGTTTCTACTCGGCCTTCATGGTGGCCGATCAGGTGGATGTGCATTCCCGCGGGTGGCACGCAGACTCGCCGGAGTTGGTGTGGACCAGCGATGGTAAAAGTAGCTACGAAATCACCGAATCCCCCGGCCAAGAGCGCGGCTCGAAAATCGTCATTCACCTCAAGGAGGAATGTGCGGAATACGCTACGGAACAACGAATCAAGCACCTCATTGAAACTTATAGCAACTTCGTCGGCTTCCCGATTCTCCTCAACGGCACCCGCATCAACGAGGTCGAGGCGCTGTGGTTGAAAAACAAAGCGTCGATCACCGATGAACAATACACCGCGTTCTATCAGTTTGCGTGCAAGGCCTTTGACACACCGGCCTACCGGCTGCACTTCAGCGCGGACGCGCCGCTAGCGATTAACTCGTTGGTATTTGCTCCCTCTGAAAACCCGGAACGCATGGGCTTCAATAAGGCGGATTGCGGCGTCGCCCTCTACAGCAGCAAGGTCCTCATTGACCCGTCTCCCAAAGACCTGCTGCCCGATTGGATGCGCTTCATGAAAGGCGTCGTCGATAGTGCCGACCTGCCACTCAATATCTCCCGCGAGTCAATGCAG
Organism: Prosthecobacter sp.; assembly: GCA_043722215.1. GTDB lineage: Bacteria > Verrucomicrobiota > Verrucomicrobiia > Verrucomicrobiales > Akkermansiaceae > Luteolibacter. The sequence continues at coordinate 38,443 of JAYSPI010000208.1, read as the reverse complement.
GATAGCGCTCTCATCCGTAAACTCGGCAGCGTCATCAGCAAGCGCGTCATCCGCATGTTCGAAAAAGAAGCCGAGGCGAACCCCGAAAAATACCGCGCCTTCTATCGGAAGTTTGACCGCTTCTTCAAGGAAGGCGTGGCCACCGACTATCCGAACCGCGAGGCCCTCGCCAAACTGCTCCGCTTCGAGTCGTCTCTCACCGAGACCGGAACGGTCTGCGGATTCGCCGACTATGTGGCCCGCATGAAGGACGGTCAGGATACGATCTATTATCTAGTCGGTGCCAGTCGCGCTCAGGTCGAAAGCAGCCCGTACATTGAGGCGTTCAAATCGCGCAGCTTGGAAGTGATCTATTTCACCGATGCCGTCGATGAATACGTCGTCGATTCGCTCGGCACTTTCGATGGGAAAAAGCTCGTTTCCGTCCGTCATGGTGGGGTCGAGCTTGAGGACCAGGCGACCGAGGGCGAATCGCTCAGCGCCGCGCAAACCCTCGAGTTGTGTGACTTCCTCAAGCAGGAGCTCGGCGACCGGGTGGTGGCGGTGGCGAGCGGCAAACGCTTGGTTGAAAACCCAGTCATCGCGCTGGTGCCCGCCGATGGGATGAGCCCGCAGATGCGCCAAATGATGAAGGCAATGGACGAAAACTTTAAAGACGAAGTGAAAGTCGAGTTGGAGATTAACCCGCGTCACGCGCTGATTCAAAAACTAGCAGTTGCCAAGGATGCCAATCCAGAGCTTGCACAACTCGTAGCACGCCAGTTGCTAGATAATGCTCTGATTGCAGCGGGTCTGCTGGAGGATGCCCGCGACACGGTTACCCGGATGAATACACTGATGGAAAAAGCGATGGCGTGAGCTGCCCGCATGGCCTCGGCGGTCATGGACGCGTTACCAGATCACCGCGCCGCCCCTTGCTTGGGCGGCGCGGTGGATTTGCTCATGATTCCAAGCATCGGGTTTTTTCAGGGCCGTGTTATTTAATTTCTGATAGCACATCGATCGCGGGTTGGTTGTTATATTGTTTGGCGATTTCGAGAGCGGTGACTCCATGTTTGGAGATTACGCTGGGATCGACATGATGGTTGAGTAGCAGGTGGAGGATGGCGGGTCCGCCGCTGGCGGCGGCTTCATGCAGCGGGGTGCCGCCGAGGTCGCTCAAGGTCATTGGGTTCGCCCCTCCGGCCAGCAGGGATTGGGCGGTGGCGAGTTGGTTTTTAGCGGCGGCGTGGTGGAGGGGTGTCCATCCGTCGTGGTCGCGGGCATTGGGATTGGCACCAGCCTTGAGCAGGGCGGTGGCGACGGTCGGGTTATTGCGTTCCACGGCGAGGTGGAGTGGGGTGCGGAGGGATGAGCTGGTGCTATTCGGGTTGGCCCCACATTCCAACAGATAGAGAGCGATCTCCGACTTGTTGCGTAGGATCGCCTGTTCAAGCGGCGGGCGCGAGGTGTCGCGCCCGCCCTGGTTTGCGCGTCGCGGGTCGGCGGCCAGGTGGAGGCGCACGTCAGCCAGGTCGTTTTTGGCAATCGCCTCGTCGATGGTCTGATAGGCAGGGGTTGCGGCGAGGTGGGCGACGACGCCGCAATCGGGGACCTCCAGTCCGGCCGTCCAGACGATGGCGTTGAGCACGAGTTGGCGGAAATCTGGGTTGGCCCAGTGGTGATAGAAATGGCCGCCGGTGAAGCCAAATCCGCGTGATTGGTTGGTGTTGACGACGGCCCAGGCCAGCGTTTGCGGGAGGTAATCGGCCAGCGCCTGGCGGACGGCTGGGTTGCCCGAGCGCGGGCCATCATCAGCGGCCAGTGACGACGCGGGCGGCAGTGCTTGCACGAGCGGCGTGATATCGTTGCGCAACCGCAGGTGGTAGTAAAATTCTTCTTCGATCTCGAAACGAGCGACGCCGCGGGTGATCGGATGGTTGGCGAGTGTCGGTTGTTGCATCAACCAGATCGGATTGACCGACCAATTGACCTCGAAGTGGCCGCCGAGTGCGGTGTCGAGGAATTCGGCCATTTCTGCGTCCTTGGGTTCGAGCGCCCAGTGCAGGATGGCGAGGCCCTTGCCCGCGGCGTAGCGCTGGCGGAGTTCTGAGAGGTGGCCAGTCGCAGGATGGTCGTCGAGACCATCCCCGTAGATCACGAGGGTGTCGGCCGCGGCGACGGTGGCGGGGTCTTGCGGCCAGCCTTGGCTGATCACCACGGTGAGGGGTAGGCCGCTGGATTGCAGGTGCTTGGCGAGCATCTCGCAGGTGGCCGGGTGTTCATGCATGCCTGGGGCGTGGCTTTTGGGGCCAGCAATGAGGAGGATGGTGGCGGTCGCGTGTGTGCTCGGGGTGAGCAGGGACCACGAAAAGCAGATCGATATGAGGATACGCATGGGATGCAATAGCGGCCTGTGGGTTAACAAAACAAGGGTCACGCTATAGCAGGCGACGAGCCTAATTCAAGCGCGAGGGTTGTCGAGGTTCTCGGTCGGGGTCTCTGGCGCGGGGGTGGCGCGCCGTCGCCCGACAGCTGACCTTTGGCATTGATTGTCGGTCGGGAATCGATCAAATCTGCAGCGTCTGATGGGTGTACCCCTCTGGCGAGCGCCGCGTTCTATGGTTCAAAGATCCTTTCATTCCTGTTTCAGGAGCCTTGTCACCGCGCTGGTCGTCACCAGCGCGGTCAGCGCGAGTGCCCAGGTGGTACCGCGGGTCATGGTGCCCACCGGTAGTCGCCCGCCAGATCCGATCGCCGCGGTGGCGGCTTCCACGCGGGTCCTTTATCCGTGGAAAACCCAGGTGACCTGCACGATATTTTGGATCGGCGAGCAGCCAAGTGACCGGAATCCGACGCCGAATAACCGATCCTCATGGGACCAGCAGTGGGAGTCTAATTTTGGTGGCTATGATGATCCCGATCCGGCGCGGCGGATTGCGAGTTTCACGACGGGTGAATTTCGACCGAAGGGTTTTGTGCCCAAGTTGAATCCCTTTTACATCGCATTGCCCTACAATGATGTGGTGAGTTCGACTTGTCATAAGCCAGAGGCGTCGCGGGTGATTCCGTGGTTTGGGCGGATGCGCCCGGAGCCTGGTAAAACCGTCTGCAAAGGCCGCTGGTTGCAAATTTTCCGGGCGGGGCGGAGTTGTTTCGGCCAGTGGGAAGATTGTGGTCCCTGGGAGACCAATGATTGGGAGTTTGTGTTTGGCAGCAAGCCGCCCAAGACCACGCAGAATGGTTGTGCCGGCATTGATTTGTCCCCAGCCATCAGGGATTATCTCGGGGTGAAATCGGGCGAAAAAGTCCACTGGCGCTTCGTCGAGGCCGCTCAAGTCCCGTTCGGCCCATGGAAAAAATACGGCCAGGAATTGCCTGCGGCGAGCGACCCGAGTCTGGCTGCCCAGCAACGGCAGATGGAGAATCTCCGGCGCATGCGCGACGAACAATTCCTCAAAAAGCCGCTCAACCAGTTGTAGTGAGGTGGCGGGGCGTCGGGGAAATCCCTGGCTTGAGAGATTTTGGGTTCATTCTTCTTGACTCGGTTGGGGGTGGCGGGTATATCCCGCGCCCCCTCCAACCGAACCTCTTACTCCTGACTCCCATGGCCAACGCTCAAGTCATCCTCAAAGAAAAAATCGCAGGCCTTGGTGCCGAAGCAGACGTCGTGAAAGTCCGTGCCGGATACGCGCGCAATTTCCTGATCCCGCAAGGCAAGGCCTACGAGTCGAGTCGCGCCAACCTTCGCCACGTCGAGGCCCTCAAAACGTCCCGCGCCCGCCGCGAAGCCGAAGAAATCGTCACCTTCCAGGAGCTGGCAACCAAGATTGGCAAGCTGAAGCCGAAGTTCACGCTGTCCACCGGTCAAGGTGGCAAGGCTTTCGGCTCGGTGACGAGCATGGACATCCACAAGCACCTCGAAACCGCTGGCATCGTGATCGACCGCCATGCCATCGAGTTGGACAAGCCAGTGAAGAAATCCGGCAAGACGGAAGTCACGGTGCGTCTGCACCCGCAGGTCATCACCACCCTCACCATCTCGGTGGATGCAGGCGACGATGTGACTCAGGGGTAATACTCGGGCCCAGCCGATTTTTTAATCCTCCTCCTGACCGGTCAATCCGATCAGGAGGATTTTTTTTGGCAAGCGCACGATTATTTTGTTAGACGAGCCCTTGGCGCAGTGCCTTGGAGACCGCTTCGGTTTGTGAGCGGACGTGGAGTTTTCGATAGACCGCGCGCAGGTGCATATCCACCGTGTGCAGTGAAATCGACAAGTGGTCGGCGATTTCCTTTTTGATGAACCCCTTGACCAATTCGCGTAGCACATCCTGCTCGCGGGCGGTGAGGGGGTCGATTTCCTCGACTAAGCCGTAGCGCGAGAACCCCTCGAGGATCATCTTGGTAATCGGGCTGCTGAGGGCGGACGCGCCGTGGGTCACGTCGCGGATGCCGGCTAGGATCTCATCGGGGTCGGCGGTTTTGAGCAGGTAGCCGGAGGCACCGTTGCAGATCGCTCGGTACACTTTCTCGCGATCATCCGAGGCGGTCAGAACCAGTACTTTCAGGTCTGGTAGAAGCCCGCGTAGGTCGCCAAGGATTTCCAAGCCGTCGCGGCGGGGCAGACCGAGGTCGAGGAGCACGAGGTCCGGGCGGTCTTCGTGGCTGCTGAGGTAATCAAAAAAGGCGGTGGCGCAGGTAAAGTGGTGGGGGCACTGCAAGTCAGGTTCGCCCTCGATGAGGCGGCGGATTTGTTTGGCGAAAATCTCGTGATCTTCGATGATCCAGATGGTGGCGATGGCGGAGGGTTCGATCATGCGCAGGAGTGGTGGGGAGTGAGGTGGGCGCGGGGGACGAGGAGATGGATGCGGGTGCCGGTGTCCGGGGATGAGGTGATCTTCAAGCGCCCACCTAACAGGTTAGTCCGTTCTTCCAGTTTGCTGAGCGTTGCAGGGCGTGCGCTGGTATCGATGGGAATGCCGACGCCGTTGTCGATGATTTCGAGGGCGAGGTGGTCGCGTTCGTCCCACACTCGGATAGAGACGTGGTTGGCCTGCGAGTGCTTGAGGATGTTATGGATCGACTCTTTGTAGAACAGGAAGAGATGGCGTTTTGCGTTGAGCGAGAGCTTCGTGGACGGCTTGAGTGACTCGCCATCCAGGGTGAATGGGATTTCGCGCAGGAGTCGCCCAGCGGTTTCGCGCATCCGCTGGACGAGGTCGCCGACCGAATCTTGTTTACGTTCTAGCAGCCAGACGATGTCCCTCATGGCCAGTGAGCTTTCGCGGGCGATGGTTTCCATTTCGGCGAGGTCGGTGGCGGTTTCCTGCGGTCCGTTGAGTCGTAGCAGATCCTTGCGGGCGGTGCGGGCGATCAGTGAGATGCAGCCCAGATTGCTGCCGATGTCATCATGGAGGTCTGCCGAGATGCGTTTGCGCATTTGGTCCAGTTGGTCCTTGGTGATGAGGCGGCGGCGCTCGATAAGGAACACAGGAATTAGAAAAGTTAGGCCGATGACCATTGAGCATCCCCAGAGGGAATTCAGCTCGCTGTTCGCGGCTAATTGCCGCTGTGCCAGCCGCAGGGGTGCGAGTTCGCGTTCCAGAATATTGCGTTCATGGAGTTGGCGGAGCCAGATGGCGACGGGCATGATGTTGCCCGTGGAGCTCGAGCCGTCAGTCAAGGCGGTGACGGGGGTGGTCTGGCCAGCGTGCTCACGCATCACGGGGTGGCCGGCGGCGAGGTTGCGGCCGTTGGACCAGATTTCAATTTCTGAGATGGCGTGGATGAGGCGGTCGCCGATGAGGAAGGGTTGGGTGGCGGTGAGTTGGATCGTTTGGGCGGACTGACCGTGCAGGGGGATGATGAGTGGCGCGCTTTGACTCGTGCCGGGCGCCGTGTGGGTCCAGTCGAATCCTCCCCCGGATGGACGGTCCAGGCGATCGAGTCGCAATGCCAAAGCTTCCGGTAAAACCGCCACTTGGCAGGTGGTGTCAGATTGATAGGGAAATACGACTAAGCGGTCGAGCGGGGCGGCCGCATCCAGCTGCACGGTCCAGGTGGTGGACTCGCCCGGTTGGGTGAGGTCAACCGCATCGCCTGGATCCACCTTGGTTGGGCTGGCGCGCTGCCAGATTCCCCACGGGGTCCGTCCGTCGGTTAGGTTCGCGGGGTCCCAGAGTCCCGGGGTATTGAGAGCGCCCACCGTGGTCACGGAGGCCCCGAACGAGACGGGTTGCCCGTGCGAGATGACGATCACCTCTGAAAGTCCGAATAGGTCGAGAACTCCGCGGTTGACGCCTTCCTGGACGGTCAGTCTGACGTAGCGGGCGGTGGCGCGGGTGTGGATGGGAACAGGGATGCCATCGGGCGCGTGGAGTGGGCTGGATTTGGATTGATAGACTGGCGTGGAGTGGTCGAAATTGGCGTCATTGGATACATCCAGGGAGAAGCGACGTGGGAAGATTCCTGCATCCTCGCTGGATTCGGTTTGGGCGGGGATGAGGGCCACGGTTTCGATTGGCCATTCCGCGCCGAGATCCAGAGTGAGTGAGGGGTTTTCGGAGTGGGCCTGGCTGCGGCACCCACGGTAGCCGAGGTCAGCGCTCAGGGGATGTCTGGTGGGCGCAGCTAAGGAGGCGAGTCCGTGCGTGAGCACGCCGATGCGATCCTCGACCTCGACGAGTTGGGGGCTTAACATCCGCGCGATGTGAGCGATCGGGTTGGCGGCCAGTTCGGTGTGAGCGACCTCCACTGGTGAACCCGCTGCGTATGCGGCAGTTAGCAGCATTCCGCCGACCATGGAGAGACCTGAGTGGGTGGGTTTCAGCATTGAAATAGGGAATGTTTTTAGATGCTGAATCTTCCCCCCAAACAATCAATGTTTTTCACAGCCATTGTCGGCGCTGGCTCAAAACTGGATAGTGTAAAGATTCGTCTGTAAAAGCCCGCTACGCAGCCAGTGCGGCGGCGCGCCGACCTCCCTCCGACCCGCCGGGGTTGTCGGCGTCCGTCCATGACCAGAGACTGGAGGTGCTCAAAGCAAAACAGCACCAGCCATGAACGAATAAAACCAAACAACCCGCCAGGATGCTCGAACGCGGAAAGCACATCGGAGCCGCTTCTTATCAGCGCGGCACCGAGCGCAACGGCTATGCCAACGGCGTCGAGTCCGGCCCGGTGGGATGGCTGTGAATTTTGTTAAGCTGGAAAGTCAGGCTGGAGGGGCGGGGGGGAGTGGCTTGGGTGAGGAAGCGTTTGACGGCCTCGCGTTTCAGGCGGAGTTCGCGCCATTCGTTGACCAGTCGGCTAGCCTCGATGACGCCGCAGCCAGCGGGGATGCTGAGCTGGGTTCCCTGCCACCAGACGCCGCGAATGGCAACAATGGCGTCAAATCGTCCATTCTCCCAGACGCCAAAGGGTGCGCCGAACTGTGGCGGGCAGCCAAGGCGTTGGCGCCACTCTAGCAGCATATCCAAGGTGTCGTTGGTTCGAGGCCAGGGGCCGAGCGCAGGCGTGGGATGGAGTCGTTGCAGCAAATCCTCTGGAGCCATGCGGGTTTGCAGGTCCACCTCAATGAGGGTGAGGAAGTGAACGATGGGTCCGAGGTCGAGGATTTTGCGGGTGTGGCGCAGGAGGTGCCCGAAATGCATGAGTTTGGAAACCAGCGTTTGGGCGACGTATTCGTGCTCGCGGATTTCTTTTTCATCGACGGCGAAAACGTCGCGGTCCTCGCAGCGTGCGGTGCCGGCGAGAGCCATGGTTTCGAGCCGCTGGCCGTGGAGAGAGAACAGCAATTCCGGCGTGGCACCGGCGAATCCGGCATCGGCCTGGACCCATCCGTAGGATTGGAGCGGGGATACTTGGCGGCACATGGCGGCGATTATCGCGCGACCGGGTGGCTGGGCTGCGGTGCCGGATTCGGTGACGACTGGCACAGTTTTTTCAAAAATGCCATTTTGAATGGCGGTCATGACCTCCTGAAAGACGCTGGCAAACGGGGCGGTTTCCAATGTCTGCCATTGATGATGGCAAGGCGTGTTGGCGCAGAAGCGTGTGGCGAATTCGGCGACGGTGGTCCGCTCGCAATGAGCGGGGATCTTCCAGGGGGTTGGGTCGTGGAGGGCGAAGTCCTGGACGTAGAACGCGACGCCAGTAGCGGGTGGGGCGGAGTGCGAGGTGAACGGCCCTTGGCCCACTAGGACGCTGCCATCCCGTCGTGCCAGCCAAGCCAAGGAGTCCTGCGCCTGAGGTGGTGGGGTTTGGGTCAATAAATCCTGAGAGTGAGTCATGCAGATCCGCCCGACTCTGGCGGGCGCGCGAGGGGCTCGCAAGATCCAAGCGGCGGATTTGTGAGGGGCGGAGTGGCAGGCGTTGCGGCTTAGCAGATGCCGTCGCGGGTTTCTTGTTTGAGTCTGAGTTGGCCGCAGGCGGCGTCGATGTCGTGGCCTTTTTCGAGGCGGAGAGTCGCGGCGACGCCGGCGCTGAGGAGGATATCGCGGAACGCACGGCAATGGGTGTCGGGTGGGCGTTGCCAGGAGAGGCCCTCGACGGTGTTATAAGGGATGAGGTTGACCTTGGCGTGGGCGCGGCGGGCGAGGTGGGCCAGAATGACCGCTTGCTCCAGCGCATCGTTGACCCCTTGAATCAGGATATACTCAAGGGTGAGCTTTTGGTTTTTACGGGCGTTCCAGTCGTCGAGCGCGTCGAAGAGTGTGGCGATCGGCCATTTCTGGTTGATCGGCATGATTTGCTGGCGGACCTCGTCGGTGGCACCGTGGAGCGAGATCGCGAGGCGGATTTGCTGCGGGTGGGTGGCGAGTTGGCGGATCTGAGGGACGAGGCCGGAGGTGGAGATGGTCAAATGGCGAGCGCCGAGATGGAGGGATTTTTCGCTGGTGATGAGGGTGATGGCGGCGAGCAGGTGGGTGAGATTGGCGAGCGGTTCGCCCATCCCCATGAAGACGAGGTTATCGACGCGTTGGCCGGCGAGTTGTTCGGCGGCGAGGACTTGGCCGGCGATTTCGGATGGGTCGAGGTTGCGAGCGAATCCAGCCAATCCTGAAGCACAGAATTTACAACCGTAGGCACAACCGACCTGCGACGAAATACAGAGCGTCCGGCGGTCGGACGCCTCACCGTAAAGCGCCGGATTGGCTGGAATGAGCACGCTCTCGACGTAGCGACCGTCGTGCAGGCGGAAGAGAAACTTACGCGTGGTGTCGGCAGCACCTTGGGTGTGCGCGTGCTCTAGGGCGGAGAGCCGGAAGCTGGCAGTGAGCCGTGCACGCAATGCCACCGGCAAGTTGGTCATAGCCTCAATCGACGACACCTTTTTTTTCCACACCCACTCGAGGATTTGATTGGAGCGGAACGCAGGTTGTCCGCCCTCCTGGAGCCAGGCTGTAAGGGCGTCGGGTGATTGACCAGTGAGCGCGGGCTGGGGCATGGATGACGGTGGCATGGGGACTTACAATGCCGAGCGTAGATCCGATGCGACGGCGCGCGCGCTGGCGAGTGGCTCGGGCACAAACGTGAAATCGTCGTCTTCAAGGTCATCGGCGGTGGGCCGCATGCTCGCGCTACTGGACGTGAGCGGCTCGGTCACAAAGGTAAAATCGTCGTCTTCGAGATCATCGGCGGCGGGCAGTCCACCGATGTGATTGGGGGTGCTGGCGGCTTGGAGGATGCGAGGGGTTTGATCGACGGGTTCGAGGTGGGAGATCGTGGCGGCGGCAGGGGCGGCTTTAAGGTCTTCGAACTTACGGGCAGTGATGAGGACGCGGGATTCCAGCGACCCGATGGCATTGTTATAATTTTCCACGGCATTGCCGAGCGAGCGGCCGAGTTTTGAGAAATGGTCGGCGAGTTTGCCGAGGCGTTCGTGGAGGGTGCGGCCGAGGGCGCAGATTTCGCGCGCATTATCTGCGATGGCGTCCTGGCGCCAGCCATAGGCGACGGCGCGCAGCAGGGCGATCAGGGTGGTGGGGGTTGCCAAGATCACGCCTTGATCGACGCCGCGCTCGATCAGGCCGGGGTCACATTGGAGCGCTGCGGAGAAAAATGATTCGCTCGGCAGAAACAGCACTGTGAACTCTGGAGCGTGAGCGAATTGGGCCGAGTAGTTTTTCGAGGCCAATTGTTGGATGTGGGTTCTCACTTGGCGGGCGTGGCGCTGGAGGGCTTCCTCGCGGATGGTGTCGTCGGTCGCTTCGAGAGCGTCGAGGTAGCCATCCATCGGGGTTTTGGAATCGACGACGATGGATTTGCCGCCGGGCAGGCGGACGATGAGGTCGGGGCGGAGGCGTTTTCCCTCGTCGCTCGTGGATGATAGTTGGGTTTCAAAGTCGCAGTGCTCTTGCATGCCGGCGAGTTCGACGACGCGGCGCAATTGCATTTCTCCCCACTGGCCGCGACCGACGGGCTGGCGCAGGGCTTTGACGAGTGAGGCGGTTTCGCGCTGCAATCCGAGTTGTCCCTGGCCAAGGGCGCGGACTTGTTCCTTGAGTTCGGCGTAGGCGCCCTCGCGGGCTTTTTCGATATCGCCGATGCGGGCCTCGAATTTACCGAGCGAGTCGGCGACTGGTTTGACGAGGGCTTCGATGGCGATTTTACGTTTTTCGATGTCGCCCTTGGCTTCTTCGGTTTGGGAGGAAAGTGAGGATTTGGCGAGCTGGAGGAATTGTTCGGACGACGAACGCAGGGCGTCGGCGGAGAGCGCTTTGAAGGTATCGGAGAGTTTGATTTCTGCGCGTTCGAGGAGGGCTTGTTTTTCGGCGGCGGTTTTGAGTTCGGCTTCCAGGCGGGCGCGCAGTTCGGTGAGTTGGTTGCGGAACGATTGGGCCTCTTGCGCGTTGCGATCGGTCTCGGCAGTGGCGTGGGCGAGGCGGATTTCGATTTCTCCGGACCGGCGGACTTCGGATTTGAGGCGTTCTTCGCTGGCCGCGATTTTTCCCGAGGCGGTCAAGCGGGTGAGCAACCAGCCGATCCACAGGCCGATGATGGCGGTGATGATTTCGGGCAAGTATGGGGCGATGGCAGTTGGAATCATGGTGGTTTTCGCTTGCGGGTTACAGAAAGCTTGGTTTGTTATGCGTGTTGTCTGTGGCTCTGTCCTAGCGAAGAGTCCGATGATAAGCAAACGAAACTCCCCGAAACACTATGGCTCACACACTACCTGCCCTCGGCTACGCCTACGACGCGCTCGAACCCCATATCGACGCTCTCACAATGGAAATTCACCACTCCAAGCACCATCAGGCGTATATCACCAATCTCAACAATGCCCTCGCCGGGAAACCGGAACTCGAATCAAAATCGCTCTGCGAATTGATCGGCGATCTAGCCGTTGTGCCCGCTGACATCCGCGGCGTGGTGCGCAACAACGCCGGGGGTCATGCGAACCATGGGTTTTTCTGGAAATGCATCGCTCCGGGTGGTGCCAAAGCACCCACTGGCGATCTTGCGGCGGCGATCGACAAGGGGTTCGGTTCGCTGGACGCATTCAAGGAAGCGTTTGCCAAGGCTGGTGCGACTCGTTTCGGCTCCGGTTGGGCGTGGTTGGTGAAGCTGGCGGATGGCTCGCTGGCGGTGTGCTCGACGGCCAACCAGGATTGCCCGTGCATGGGCGAGGCGGTGGCAGGTTGCTCCGGCAAACCGATTCTCGGGTTGGACGTTTGGGAACACGCTTATTATCTTCACTATCAGAACCGTCGCCCCGATTACATTGCCGCGTTCTGGAATGTGGTGAACTGGGATGTGGTCGCAGCTAACTTCGCGGCTTAAACACGTCGTTCTGATGTTCCAAGCGACCGCAGCCTAGGTGGGCAGCGGTCGCTTTTTTGGTGGCTGGGATCACGCCTTGGGCAGGAAGAACCCGCGTTGCTTGGCCGAGATCGGTAGGATGAGTTCCTCCATCACCATCAAGAAATCTTCCCACAGTTGACGCTTGATTGCGAGACTCGCGCTGCTTTGCAGCAGGTAGCTCGGGTGATAGGTGACGCGCACTGGGATCCCTTCAAACTGGTGCCATGAGCCACGCATGGGCACTACCGGACCGGTCAGGCCGAGCAGTCCTTCGGCGGCGGTGGCGCCTAGCGCGATGATGCAGGCTGGGCGGATGATGTCGATTTCCGCGCGGAGAAACGGCAGGCAGGCCGTGATTTCTGCGCGGCTGGGTTTGCGGTTATTGGTCGTCTGGCGCGGTGTCGCGGGGCGGAACTTGACGATGTTGGAAAGATAAACGTCCTGCCGGTTCAGGCCCATTGCTTGTAGGATGCGGTCGAGTTTTTGACCGGCGGGGCCAATGAATGGTTCGCCCATTTTTTCCTCCTCATGGCCGGGGGCCTCGCCCACAAGCATCAGGCGTGCATCAGGGGAGCCCGCTGCAAAAACCAAAATCTCACGCAGCGTGCCCAACGCCCGTATCGGTGGCCAGTCAGCGGCTTGCTGGTGCAATGCGGCCAGTCGCTGCGCCTTGCTCGCCCCCTCAACCGTGAGTGGGCGCGCCGCGATCGCGGGTGGCTCCGCAGCGGGTGCCGCGATCGCAGTCTGGGTGGGTGGGTCAATCGCGGCGGTGGTGCCAGCGGGTGGGCGCCGGAGCAAGGTGCGCAGCCCCTCGCGTGCACCGTCGTCGAGGAAAATGTGGCTCACGCCACGTGCCTGTTCGGCTTCGAGGAAATCAATCAAGACATCAGCGGGACGCATCACGCGGAGATGCTAGTGGGTCCGCTGCTGCGGTGCAACTGCTGGATGCGTGGCGAGCTGAATGGCGGGATACTGTCGCGCTTGATCTAACGATTGGGTGCCCCCCCTGTGATCAACGCGCGGACGCGTCCTGCGATCAGGTTGGCGATTTGGGGCTCGCCTTCGCTGCGGAGGAATTCGCAATAGTTGGAGGCGACGGCATCGAGGTCGTCCTTGTATTGCGTGCCCAGCCCTTCGAAGCCAGCGAGCGCGTTTTCAAAGTGCCGGCGTGCCCACGCGCGGTCACCGGTGCTGAGTAGGGCGAGTGCCAGATTGTTATGGGATTGGGCCGTGTCCGGGTGCTCCTCTCCTAACAATTGGCGGCGGGTTTCGAGTGCCATCATGTGCATTTCGCGCGCTTGTTCGTGGAAGCCGGCGGTTTGATAGAGAGCGCCTAGGTTGCTGGAAACGGTGGCGGTTTTTTCGTGTTCTGGGCCGAGTTGCGAGTGGGCGATTTCGAGAGCACGCAGGAACTGTGATTCGGCGGCGTCGAGTTCGCCAGCGGCTTTGTAGAGGAAGCCGAGGTTGTTGGCCATGGCCATGATATCGAGCACGAGCGGCGGTTCATGGCGTTCGAAGAACTCGATTGCCAGATGCCAGTGCTCGCCGGCTTTATCCTCGCGCCCTAGGCCGTCATAGGCGGCCCCCAGCCCAGCATGGAGACGGCCGATCTGGCCGAAGCGGTCAGGGCGGTTTTCCAGTTGGTCGAGGGCTTGGCGCGAGTCGTCGCGAGCGAGGGTGAAATCGCCGAGTTCACGATAGATATCGCTGCGAATTTCTAGGGTGGACGCGAAGGCGTCGATGTGGTCGAGACTGGGGCCAAGGGATTGCTGGCATTTTTCCACAGCGGCGGAGGCGGCGTGGAGTGCCTCGTCGAGGTCGCCGGCGGCGCGCAGCGATGAGACGCGGTCTTGCAAAATGCCAATAAGGGTAGCGGTCGGTGAGTCCATGACGGGTTGGGTCGGGTAGTACGCCTGATTATTGCTTGATTTTACTCGGCTGACGAGCGGAAAGCATTCTCTGCTGGAAGTCTTTCGAGAAGGGTCACACGCGAAGTCGGCAATGATCCGAGCAACTCGCGCAGGGCATGCTCGGCGGGTTGAGGGTGGCGGGAGACACCGAGCAGGCGAGCCAACTCGCGTTCGAAGTGGCGGAGCGCCCGAGCGCTGGCCGCGGTGGTATCGATGTGGTTGAGCGCGCGTGCCAGTAGGTGGTATAATTCAGGGTCTGGGTGTTCGGGCTCCACTGCGGATTCCATTAATTGGCAACAATAGGCCGCCAATAACGTGGAGGTGTAATTTCGACGCAAGCCTTCGCGCCAGTGGCCGATAAACACCTCGCGCAACGAGTGCAGGTCACCCTGCCGAGCACGTTGGAACGTCACATCACCGCTGAAAAATAAATCCAGTTGTCCGGCGAACGGGCTTTTGGGTCGGCGAGCACCCTTGGCTACGGTCTTAATCAATCCGTGGTCCTCGCTCAACCAATGCACGATCAAGCTGGTCTCCGTGAGGCGGGTAAGACGGATCAGGATGGCCTGCGTAGTGAACACCCGGTCAGCGTCGCGAAATCCTAGGCGTGTGTCCATCGGCAAGTCCTGGATGCATGGCCTAGTCCATGAAACCGAGCTTGGCGAACCGCCTGTGCGTTGGCTAGGGTTCCTGCATGTCCGGTGCCTTGACTCTTGTGGTGGAAACTTCCACGCCTCATGCCTCCATCGCCCTAGTGGGGCCCGCTGGGGTGGTGAGCCAGCGTCGGTTTTGCAGTGACCGCAATCATAATGCTCTCTTGTTTGAGCCGCTGGATGAATTGTTGCGGTCCTGCGCCGCGGATGCCATCGGCCTGGTCCTCGTTGGAAGCGGCCCAGGCAGTTACAGCGGGACTCGCGTCGGGATCGCCGCCGCACAGGGCGTGGCCATCGCGTTGGGTTGTCCTGCCGTGAGCGTGCCATCGATTCTGGCGGTGCCGTCTGCCGATGGCGGGACGGCGTGCCTAGCGGTCGGCGATGCACGGCGCGGCAGTTTTTGGCATGCGCGGGTTGATCAGCTTCGCCTCACCGATGGCCCCGCTCTGTGTGATGCTCACGGGTTGGATGCCGCAGTGGCAGCGGCAGTGGCGCTTGGTATTCAGGTTTTCGCCTTTGAGGAACCTAGTCGATTTCCTCTATCGGCTGGAGTGGGCGCGCCGATCCGGTTGGAGTTCCCTGATGCGAATCGGTTGTGGCAGGCTTGGCTCAGCGCGGGCGACGAAACCCGGCGTCAGTGGGCAACTGCCATCCCGCAGCCGCTCTATCTCAAACCGCCGCACATCACGCCGCCCAAGCGCTCGGTGGCTGGCCGCGAGCCGAACGCCTCCCCCGGGGCGGTTCGCGCGCGCCTAGTCTAACACCCTCGGCACGCTGGTACGATAGAAGCCAGCAGCGGAGCATCTTGGGATGGTTCTTGCCGGCTCTAGGGAATCGATGTGCGATTTTTTGGACTCGGATTTAGCGATGCTCGCCTATCCTTTCGGGAGTTCCTAGCGAGGTTTCCAGGTGATTCCATGGTGCCGCAAGACGCGACCGTGGGGTGGACAGTGTGTCGAATGGGTCCGAGTTGGTGAAGGCGGACAAGGTTGCCGCTCAAATCAAGGGAGCTCCGCAGGCTACGTGGATTCAGCTCATGGGGCGGCCCGTGAATTGATATCGCCCGAATGCTGCCCCTCGATCCGATGATCGAAAATCGCATCGCGCCGCAGTGCGCTCATTCCTCCGGAGGAAGTGTGTCTGTGAAACTTCCCGAAATCCATCATCTCGATCGCGGGTGATGGTTGGGCTGGCGTTTTCCTCTCGTCAGTGGCGTGTGTCTCGGTTAAAGTCTGGCAGGCAAATAAACGGCCATGCTAGCTATGGTTGGCATGCTTTGTGCTTATTAATCACCACCAATCCACTGAACCATGAAAAAAATCGAAGCGATCATCAAACCGTTCAAGCTTGAAGAAGTGAAGGAGGCCCTCGCCGAGGTGGGTGTGCAAGGCATGACCGTGACAGAGGTCAAGGGTTTCGGTCGTCAGAAAGGCCACACCGAGATTTACCGCGGTTCTGAATACACGGTGGATTTCCTGCCCAAGGTGAAAATCGAGATTGTCGTGGACGACAGTCAAGCTGACCACGTGGCCTCGGTGATCGTCAAGAGTGCTAACACGGGCAAGATTGGCGACGGCAAAGTTTTTATTTCCACGATTGAACAAGCGATCCGGATCCGTACGGGCGAAACCGGTTCCTCCGCAGTGGCCGTTAATTGACTCGAGTTCGTGGCCATTTTACCCACCCATGGTCTCCTTGTGGAGGGCATGGGTTTTTTAGCGGCGTGTGCATTGCCAATCGCGAAATGCCGCGCCTAGGTGATCGGCGACGTCGCTGGGCGTGAGTGACTCGGGTGAGAGCGACGCTTGGTTGAGGGCGATTTCTGCGCTGCGGCCGCAGAGCCATGCGGCCAGCGCGGCGGCATGAAGTGGGGGAGTCCCGGCGGCGAGGCAAGCGCCGATGACGCCGGCGAGGAGGTCGCCTTGGCCGCCGGTGGCCATGCCGGGTGAGCCGGTGGAATTGCACCATAGCGGGTGGTTCGCCTGAGTGATGATCGATCGGCAGCCCTTGAGCAAGAGGGTGGCGGGTGAGCGGTCGGCAAATGCCCGCGCCGCCAATTCCCGCGCTTGTCCGGCCAGATCGGGGGCTAGGCGGTCGAATTCCTTGGGGTGCGGAGTGATGACATGCAACGCTGAGAAAATCCCGCTGGCGTCGGCGCGTGCGACGAGGTTCAGGGCGTCGGCGTCGATGACCGTCGGCACGTTGGAGTGGGCGAGCCAATCGAGCAAAATATGCGCCTCGGTGGTGTCTAGGGTGCCGATGCCGCAGCCGATGACCCAGGCATCGCAGTGGAGGTCGCGACATTCGTTGAGGGATGTATATCCGCGAACGATGATTTCCGGCGGACATTTCGCGGCAATGACTGCCGCCACCGGGTGGGGGACGTGCAGTGTGATCTGCCCTGCGCCGGCTCGCAGGGCGCCGGTCGCTGCCAACACCGCCGCGCCTGGGTAGGATGCAGATCCGGCGAGCACTGCCACCCGACCGGCCATGCCTTTGTGAAAATCGAAGGCTCGCGGCGTATGCTCGTAATCCAACGTCTGCGGGGCAATCATTTCAATATCGCTGCCGGATGCGGCGGTGAGCACCTCGACCGGGACCAAGGCGAGCGCGCCCGTGGCGGTGGCAGCGTGCCCACTCAAGAGCCCGCGCTTTGGGTTGCCGATCATGAAGGTGACGTCCGCCGTGACGCTGCCAGGGCAGCTCCAACCGGTGTCGAGATCGATGCCGGATGGCAGATCCACGGCAGCGACGCGCGCTCCTGCATGTTGCCGGAGCCATGCGATTTCGGCGGCCAATCCGAGCAACGGTGGGCGGAGCGCGCCGCTGGTGCCGCTTCCCAACAGGCCGTCTAATAAGACCAGCGGCCCGTCGATTTCCCGCCATGCCGGTGTTTCATCTAACGGCATAGCGAGGCCGAGTTCGTGCCATTTTCGCCGGGTTAGCAGGGTGCAATCGTCGATGGCAAAGCCATTCCGGGTCGCAATCTGCCAGCCGTAGTCATCGCGCATCACTCGCAGGGCAACTAGTGCGTCGCCAGCATTGTGGCCTTTGCCGAGATACCCGATGAGCGTTCCGGGTTGCGGGAAAAACCGTCCCATGGCTCGCCCGAGTCGTTGCCCGGCCATGTCCAGCAGTTGTTCCTCGGTCCAGCCATTTTCCAGCGCAGCAGCTTCCGCTGCGCGCATTTCGGTCCGGGTCACAGTCGCCATGACAAAGTATTACCTGAATGCTGGCACCTGCGCAGCCCGAAAAACTCACCGTGCTCAGTAGCTGCGGCGGTAGCGTTGGATTCCCTCAGCCACGCCACGCGCGATCGCTTCGCGGAACCCGCCCGACTTCATGCGGTCGCGCTCGGATTCGTTGCTGACAAACCCACCCTCGACCAGGATCGCGGGTAATGTGGAATTGCGCAGCACGTAGAATCGGGCAAACTTTGAGCTGCGATCCACCGTGTGGGTACGGCTGACCAAGCTGCTTTGCACGAATTGAGCGAGGCGCTGCCCCTCGCTGCTGTAATAGTAGGTTTCGAGGCCCCGCACATCCTGCTTCCATGTGTAGTTGAAATGAACGCACACGAAGATGGCGTCCTTGTAGGAATTGCCGATGCTGACGCGCTGTGGCAGGCTGATAAAATAATCGCTGCGTCGGGTCATCACGGTTTGGTAACCCATCGCTTTCAAGTTGGCTTCCAGCCGCGTCGCCGTGTCCAGCGCCAGGTGCTTCTCATAAACCTGCCCCCATTGCCCACCGTGATCCTGCCCGCCGTGCCCCGCGTCAATCACCACCGTCCGAAATGCTGCCGCTCCCGCCGTAGACCCTAGCGCGCAGATGACCCATAAAGTGCAAAATTGTAGGATGGTTTTCATCGATTACAGGATGGGTTAAAAACTATTAAGCAATGTTGATAGTTTGAAAAAATAGTAAAGAAAATTCCCCCTTGGGGGAGATTTTTATAAAAGCCGGTGGGCTTAGTACGTCATTGCTGGGCGATCTGAGGCCTTGCGGGTTTTTGCGCGTTGTTCGGCGGCGGCTTTGGGGTCGTAGGGGATGCTGTTGGTGACGCGGACGGACCCGTCGCTGAAGGTCAGCAATTGCGGGTCGCCGACCGGCCCGCGTTGGTGGATTTCGCGTTCGGTGAGTTTGCCGTCGGTATCGATCACGCAGTGGACCCAGGTCGTGGGGGTGTGCAAAAACATGACGTGCATGCGTTGCTGGCGGTCCACGGTGGCCAGCGGTTTGCGTAGCATCAGGCAGTCACCTAGTAAGAAGGTGCGGATGAAGCGACCGCTGTAACCATCGAGGATTTGGGCGTAGATTTGCGATTTTGAATCCCCTGAGAAATTCAGGAGGCGGAATTCGCGTGTCTGATTCGGGCGATTTGGGATGCCGACTTTTTGGGACCAATAGAGTCGGCCCTGGCTTTGATTGAAGAAGACCCGGTTGGATGAGGTGCCTTCGGTATTATCGCCGGGCAGGCGAATCAGTGCCGCCACCGAGAAGTTGCCTGGTTCAGAGATTTGAAAATACTGCGCGAGGTCCACCTCGCGTGCCAGCGATTGGCCCGCCGCGATTTGCATCGGCCCAAAAATCGAGGTGCTCTTGGTCGAGACCGGGCAGCCATTGCTGTTTTTGACGATAAAATCGAGCCATTGGAAGCGACCATCGCTGCGGAATGTCAGTTCCTTGCCCGCATGGTTGGTGATGGTGACGATGGCGATCACCGGTTCGCCCGCCAAGTGCTGGTTCTTGGCTACCCGTAGTGAGGCGGACAATTGCGCCTCCGCTGTCGTCGCAAAAACCAGCACGGCCGCTAAAAATTTTAAACTCCGATGAATCATGGCGCCAGACCACTAGCCCGCATCCGCCCAGTCGTCAACCTAACGACGCCTCCGCCCGCAATCGTCAAATTCAGGATTTTTTTAATTTCCTGTCACTGGTGGATTGACATCCGGTGGCTGGAGCCTAGATTTCGCGCCCCGAGCCGCCCGACGGTCGGGAATCAACCTTCACAGAGGCCCACGCCATGAGCAAACGCACCTATCAGCCGTCCAAGCGCACCCGCAAAAACCAATTTGGCTTCCGTGCCCGCATGGCCACCCGATCCGGCCGTGAGATCCTGCGTCGCCGCCGCCAAAAAGGCCGCAAGCGCTTGATTCCTAAGGGCGTCGAACTCCAATACGAGCGCCACACTACGCAGCACGGGTCCTGAGAATTCGCGCTCACGCCGCTACGGGTGCCAGATGCATCCCCGCCATGCGACTCCCGCGAAAATACAGTATGACCTGCCGCGCCGATTTCGCGCGCGTCAAATCGACCGGCCAAGCAAAGGCCGGTCGCTTTCTCATCTTGAGCACCCTGGCCGAGCCGTCGCTAGGCTCAATCCGCACCGGATTCATCACCACCAAGCGCTGCGGCAAAGCCCACGACCGGGTGCTGCTGCGCCGCAGGTTCCGCGCCCTCGTCCAAGCATACGCCCCGGACTTCGCAGAAATCCACCGTTTTATCGTCACCATCGCCCGCCCCGGTGCCGCGCAGGCAACCTTCGCCGAGCTTGAGGCCGACTGGCTGAGGCAGGCCCGGCGCCTTGGTATCTTGCCCCGCCCCGCAGCCACCCCGTGATCCCTCGCATCCTCAGCTCCGCCATCCGCATGGGGATCCGCTTCTACCAGCGGGTCCTCGGGCCGATGCTCAAGTTCACGGCAGGGCCCGGCGCCGGTTGCCGGTTTTCGCCGACATGTTCCCACTATTTTCTGCATGCCGTCACCCTGCATGGTCCGTGCCGCGGGTCGTGGTTGGGCATTTGTCGGATTTTTCGCTGTCACCCTTGGGGGGGCAGTGGTTATGACCCCGTTCAACCGCCGCGCTCCTCCGCCACTCAGAATCGCTCCTGCGCCTGCCACGGCGACTCACCTTGCTCCTAATCCTTTCCCACCTCCTCCATGTACGATCGTGAAACCTGGGCCATCCTCGCCCTTTGCGGCTCATTGCTCGCCGTCAATATCTACTATTCGAATAAAAACCAGCGGGCTCAGGCTGAGATCGCCGCCCGCGAGGAGGCCCTGCAAAAGACCAACTCGCCCGTCCTCAACCCGGTTAGAGAAACCCCAGCGCAACTTACCGTCGAACCCGTGCCGCCAGCCACGGAGGAGAAACTCGTCGTCCTGAGCAACGACAAGATGGCATTCTCGCTATCCAATATCGGCGGCGGCGTCTCATTCGCCGACTTCCAGAACGAATTCGATGTCGGTAGCCAGACCAACCGAGTGCGCATTAACCGCATCAGCAAGGGCCCCATCGGCGCGCTGGCCGGTGCCGGCGATGTGCTCGAGAATATTCCCTACGCCTATGAGGCCGATGCCTCGGTCGAGGGACAAAAAGCAGTTTATATCGCCAAGCTGCCGTCCGGATTGATTGCCAAGAAAACCTTCACCCTCAATCAGGGGAAGGAACCGGGCGCTCCCTATCTGCTCGACTTCGACCTCCAACTCGAAAACGCCGCCCCCATCGCGCTCAACCTCGGCCAGTGGAGTATCTTCCTCGGCGAGGCGTCGCCACTCTATCAAGCAGAAGTCCCCCAACAAACCGGCTTCTTCTGGCGCGTGGACGGCGGAATCACCTTCAAAGACGGCGGGTCCTTCAAAGGCGGCATGTTCGGCGCTCCCAAATCCATCGCCACCAGCCCAGACGGCGAGAAAATTCAATTTGCCGGGGTAACCAACCAGTTTTTTGCCACGGTAGTGCGTCCACTCGACCCGGTGGCTACCTCGATGTGGGCGATGCCTGCGCAGATCAATCTGCCCACTGGGACTCGCCCGGTCACTTCGGTGAGCGCCGGTCTGCGCCTGCCAGCTATCACCTTGGCCCCCACCGAGCGCAAGGAGTTCCGCTACCGGATTTTTATCGGACCGAAACACAACGCCCTGCTCCGTAAAATGGACGCATCTTGGGGCGACGGGTGGGGCGATGTGATGCAATACGGCTGGTTCGGAATCGTTTCCCGCACCCTGAACTTTATCCTCAACAAATACCACAGCGCCCTGAGCCACGTCGCCAAGAATTGGTCGTGGGGCTTGGCCATTATCTTGCTCACCATCACCGTGCGCATCTTCATCTGGCCGCTCCACGCCAAGTCCACCCACACCATGAAGCGGATGAGCAAGCTTCAGCCGGAGATGGCCAAGATCAAGGAGAAGTACGCCGACGATCCTAACAAGATCAACACCGAGACGATGGGTCTCTATCGGAAATACGGAATCAACCCGTTAGGCGGTTGCTTGCCGATGTTCATTCAAATTCCAGTGTTTTTCGGCTTCTATCGTATGCTCCAGTATGCCGTCGAGCTTCGCGGTCAGGGGTTTCTGTGGGTCCATGACCTCTCGCAGCCCGACACTTTGACGTATATCTCGGGGGTGCCGATCAACCTCCTGCCCGTCGTCATGGCCATCAGTAGTTTTCTGCAAATCCGCATGACTCCCAAGACCGGCGATGCCATGCAACAGAAGATTATCATGTTCATGCCATTCATGTTCTTCTTCTTCTGCTATAACTTCGCTTCCGCCCTTGCCCTCTATTGGACCACCCAAAATATCTTCTCCATCGGCCAAACATGGCTGATGAGCAAGGTGCCCGAACCCGCTCTCAAACCCGTTCAGGGCGGCGGTAAGTCATGGGTCCAACGGATGGCCGATCGCCAGACGGAGTATCAAAAAACCCGTCAGCAAGGGACGGCCACCGGGACCATTCGCGACGTTACGCCAGACAGTAAGAAAAAGCGTACGCCGCGCACTGGTGGTTGAGATCCCTCAGTATTCGAGGATCTCGACTTCGTAGCCGTCCGGGTCGGTCACAAACGCCATCTTGCGCGCTCCCCCCGCAAACTTCTCACGCCACCCAGATGGCCAAATCTCGATCCCTGCGTGCTCGACCCGGTCGCAATACGCGATGATGTCGGGCACCCCCAACGCTGTGTGCATCAGATCCTCCGGGCACCTCGCCGTGTAGTCGGGCGAATTGCATAACTCCAGAAACACGTCGTTGTCTGGTAATACTAAAAAGGCTAGGCGATTGCCCTGCGGCGAGTCCCGACGCTCACGCAGCGCGTACCCCAGTGCTTGATAGAAGACAATCGATCGGTCGAGATCGTGAACACGGATGCGGGTGTGGAGAAAGCGAATCATGGTGCGTGAAGCTACGTGTGCAGCGCACGTTTGACAATACACGAACATCCAACCGCTCAAGGCCGCCCAATGAGATGCAACGGATTCATGTCGTTATCTCTCCTGTCGCGTTCCTGCTGCACCGCGTCGGGCCAGAACTCGCTCACTGCTTTTGCAATGGCCGCGCTGCCGTCGCGCAGCACCAGCACCCGCCCGTCCCGCCCTACCACGAGGCCGTGAGCGGCGATCCGGCCTAACAAACGACGCACCACTTTCGCGCTCTCACTGCTTCCCTTCTCGAAATCCAACAGATGCTTGTGTCCCTTCGTGTCGATTGCCATGGCCACCACCACGCAGCGCTTCTTACCCAGGAAAATGCCGTCAATGAACATTGCCAACACGTCAATGTCTGTTAGATCCCGCTTGCGAAACGCTTTGAGCAACTGGTTGCTACGTGCCTTCCACGCCGTGGCGACGGTGCCCTTGCTCGTGCCAGTCATTTTGGCCACTCCGGAGCTCGACGTCCCGTGGGTCATGCCCTCCAAAATCTCGTCGAAACCCCCCTTGCTACGGCGGATTTCCGCATAGGTGTTGAGCCGGATCTCGCGTTCCGTGCCGTCCTCCTGCATCATCCGAACCCGTCGTTTTGCGATGCACTCCTTGCCTGAACTCGTCTTGATCGTCACGGGTTCTGTGCCCGCCCGCCGGTAAATCCCGTTGCCCGGGAGGTGGCTCTCACCGCACAAATCGGTGACCTCCTGCGCGATGAGATCCAAAATCCCCTGCCGCACCATCGTGCGGATCTGGTCCTGAAAAACTCCCTTGAAATTCTCAATCCCGGCTTGCACCGGGGCCTTAATACCTGCTTTTCTTTTCATCGTGTTGGTTGGTTTCAAACCATTTGTTCAAAAACAGGCGGTGTTGCAATACTGACCGCTCAACCCGCTCTACTTCATTCTCGCGTTTTAACGAAAAAACTCCGCCGCCCAGTCATTCGATCTATGACTGAATGGCCATGGATGAAGCGTATCAGCTTGAAAGCCAATTAGAATTAGTAGCTGATGCTCTCGCCACCTGACTTGCGCGACTGGGTGTCATCCGACCACACGACGAGCTCATCGCGCTGCTGCCTAGGTGAATCGCGTCAGTGGTGGGGAGGTTTTTTAGCCGATTTCGCAAGCACTCGTCCTCCGACCACCTGTCGTGATCGGTATTGCACCGGCGTCATATGATGGCGTTTGCGAAACAGGGTGGCGAAGTATTGGCTGGAATTGAATCCAACGTGCATCGCGATTTGAGTGACGGAAATGCCTGGCGTTTCCCGAAGAGCCCGCGCCGCATGATCGATGCGGCATTGATTCAGGAACGCCATGGGGCCGATATTGACGCGTTCCTTGCAATACTTCGCCATCGCGGTGATTCCCATGCCGCACTGCGCCGCCATTCCCTCAAGCGTCCACGGCTCCGCGCAGCTCAATGGATTTTCAACGAGGTCGTTGAGAAAAAGTTCCACTGTCCGCCGCCTTGTCACCAGTGACGGGGATTCCTCATGCTGTTGCTCGGCGAGCACGTCAAGGAGTTCGACCAGCAGGCGGTTGATGGCGACGGCCAGTCGCGAACCCACGCGGGGTTGGTTCCAGCGCAGAACACAATCTGCGATGTCCCGGAACACTTGCCGCATCTGCGGGTTTGCCACCCATACGGCTTGCTCGCTGTGCCGGAGCTTTCTCGTCAACTCGGCCAAATCCTTCTGCGACAGGACGACCCACGAAGGCCACGTCCATTCCTGATTCGGTCTCCTGACACCCACGTCCAGGATTAGCCAATACAACTTGCCGCGCCCGATGTGAGGATCGCCCAGCTTGTGCAACTGCCAGGGGCGTGTGACCGTGAGATTCCCGGCTTGCAACGAGTGAACCCTGCCGTCCACCTCGAAGCCTATGCCTCCGGTTTCAAGAAATGAGATCTCCAGTCCTTCATTTCGATGGGAATTCAAGCCCCAGTCCTGGGAGCCCCTGCAGCTCCAGAAACCGACGTTCGTCAGTCCGGGAAGGATGTTTGAATGCATACGCTTTCCCGGGTAGTGGCCTTTTGAAAGTGCGTGCAGCTCGATTTTTCCTTCCCCGATCGCCCTGAATTGCGGGCCACAGTCATCGATGGCGAGGTAATCCGCCGGATTTTGATAAATCGGGGATTGAGCTGCGGCTTTCATGGAATGTTCAATATTCGTCGCCGCAGGATATTGCAAGACCTCGCCCAGACAATGCCCCATTCTCCGAACGTTCGAACAACCGGAACGGAGAGCCATCCGCCCACGGTGGTGTCGTCAGATTCGTAAAATCCCATGCCATGCAAATCAGCGTTCTCGACTGGATCATCGTCATTGTTTATCTCGCCGGAGTGGTCGGCCTCGGCTGCTGGGCCGGAATGAACGCCAGGAAAAAAGGCCAGCAGCAAGGCGAGTCCGTTGCTGGAGACTACTTCATGGCAGCTCATACTCTGAAATGGCCGGTCATCGGCCTTGCGCTCTTCGCCACCAACATCTCCTGCGTCCACCTCGTCAGCCTCGCCCAGTCCGGCTATGATACTGGACTGCTCAACGGAAACTTCGAGTGGATGGCCGCCTTCACTCTCATCCTGCTCGGTTTCTTCTTCGCCCCTTTCTATCTAAAATCCAAGGTCGCCACTCTCCCGGATTTCCTGGAAAAACGCTACTGTCGCGAATGCCGGGACTGGCTTGCCTTCATTTCCATCATCGCCGCCATCATCTTCCACATCGCCTTCCCCCTCGCCACCGGATGGCTCGTCCTGCACGATATTTTCGGCATCGAAAAATGGACTTGCATCATCATGATGTGTACCCTCACCGGCATCTACACCGTCGCCGGAGGCTTAGCTGCCGTCGCCATCACAGAGACCATCCAAACGGTCATCCTGCTCATCGGGGCCTGCTTCATCACTTGGTTTGCTTGGCAGAAAACCGGCGGTTGGTCCGGCATGACCGGCGCCCTAGACACCGCCGCTGCCACCGCCCAAGGCCTCAGCGACGGCAAGCTCATGAGCATGCTTCGCCCTCACGGCGATGACAGCGGCATGCCATGGTATTCCATCTTCATCGGCTACCCCGTGCTCGGTATCTGGTATTGGTGCGCGGACCAAACCATTGTCCAGCGCGTGCTCGGCGCGAAAAGCGAGAACGACGCCCGCGTCGGCTCGATCTTCTGCGGCCTTATCAAAATCCTCCCTGTCTTCATCTTCATCGTCCCCGGCCTGATGCTCTACACCGCCGTCAAACAGGGCAATATCGAGGGTCTCACCCAAGTTCGACTGCTCCAAACCATCACCGCTGCGGACGGCACCAAGCAAAACGTCATCGCCCTCACCGGCGATCATTCTAGCGAAAAAATCGAGCCTATCACCCTCAAGGATGGCGATCTACTCGACCTATCAAAACTCCCACTCACAGCCTCCGGCAAGGATCCATCCATCATCGTCGGCTCTCACGTCCCCGTGAAAAAGGGCGATGACGGAGCAATTCTCATCCCCCCCGGCATCAAGCCCTACCAATCCAAAGAAGTGTATGGCGTCATGATCCGCAAGCTTCTCCCCATGGGCGTCCTAGGCGTGCTCGCTGCCGCACTCATGGCCGCACTCATGGGCAACCTTTCCAGTGCCTCCAATTCAATCGCCACGATGGTCAGCTATGACATCGTTAAACGATTCTACCCCGCCATCACGGACAAGAAACTCGTCATGATCGGCCGCATTGCCACGCTCACCGCCATCGCCTCTGGAATCGCCCTCGTCCCGCTGCTGGACCGTTACGAAAGCATCTTCAACGGCGTCAACGAGATCATCGCCCACATGGCACCGCCCATCACCTGCGTCTTCACACTCGGCGTCTTCTGGCCCGCCGCCTCCGCCCGCAGCGCCAAGTGGACGATGTGGCTCGGGTCCGTCATGGGCGCGGCGGTCTTCACCATCAAGACTCTTCATGTCTGGAAACCAGTCACCTTCGCCTGGGTGCCCACCTTCCTTTATGAAACCCCCTTCATGATGGCGGCCTTCTACATGTGCGTCGCCTGCGTGATCATGCAAATCGTTTTCACCGCCACCATGCCAAAGCTCGCAGGCGAGGACGCCCAGAAACTTTTCTGGCCACATCCTTTAGATGCCCTCAAGTCCCCCGGTTGGTCCGGTATCCTCAACTACAAGGTGCTCGCCTCTATCGTCATTCTCGCCATGGCCACCCTCTACATGGTTTTCTACTAATATGAAAATCCACATCCCTGCACTCCTTCTCAGCGTTCTTGTCATTTCATGCGCGCCCAACCGCGTCGAGCGGCACGCTTGGGTCACAGGCCTCAAGCCCCAAAAGGCCGCTTATTACCACAAACTCCATGCCAACCCATGGCCGTCCGTCAACGCCATGATCAAGGAGTGCCATCTCCAGAACTTCTCGATCTATGAACGCGAAATCGAAGGGAAAATCTATCTCTTCGCCTATCTCGAATACACCGGCACGAACTTCGATGCCGACATGAAAAAGATGGCTGCCGATCCCGAAACCCAACGCTGGTGGAAGGCAACCGATCCCTGCCAGTCCCCACTCCCAGACGCACTCAAGGCCGGCAAGACTTGGTCCGATACCAAGGAACTCTATCACCTTCCATGAAGTCACTCGTTCTCGAAAAACCCGGCCCACACCCCATATTTTAACGTCAATCCCGTCGCTCATGCTTCTGCAAGACCACGTTATTTTCCTCACCGGCGGCTCCACCGGTATCGGCCTCGACTGCGCCAAAGCCTACGCCGCAGAGGGCGCGAAAGTCGCGCTCGTCGCCCGCAACGGCGAACTCTCCGCCCAAGCCGCCGCCGATCTCGGCCCCGACCATCTCGGCTTCGCCTGCGATGTTTCGAACGACTCCGATGTGAAATCCGCCATCGCCCGTGTGCTCTCGCATTACGGAAAACTCGATGCCATTCATAACAATGCCGGCGTCGGACACCCGAGTAAGCCACTCCACGAGACGACCGATGACGAATGGGACGCACTCTTTTCCATCAATCTCAAAAGCCTGCTCCACACCACCCGCCACGGCATCCACGCCCTGCGGGAAACCAAAGGCTGCATCCTCAACACTTCCAGCATGGTCGGAGTCATCGGCCAAGCCCACCACGCCGCCTACACCGCCACCAAGGGCGGCATGAACACCCTCACTAAGTCCATGGCGCTCGACTACGCCAAGGACGGCATCCGCGTCAACGCCGTCTGCCCCGCCGGCACCTGGACACCGATGCTCCGCCAGTGGGCCGCCGATCAACCAGACCCCGCCGGCGTCGCCAAATACCTCGATGACATACACCCACTCGGCTATTGCCCCGAGGGAGATATCATCGCGGACAGCTGCGTCTTTCTCCTCTCAGCCAAAGCCCGCTTTATCACCGGCCACATCATGCACGTCTCCGGCGGGGCCGAAATCGGCTACCGCCGCTGAATTTCTAAACACACCAAAACTTCATATGAAAATAGGATCTATCATTCTCACCGCTCTCCTCGCCGCGGGCAGCCTGCTGGCCCAAGAAGCATCACCTGCCCAGCCATCCGCTCTCAAAAAATGGCAGGACGCCCGCTTCGGCATGTTCATCCACTGGGGCCCCGTCAGCCTCAAGGGCACCGAAATCGGCTGGTCACGCGGTGCGGGGGTTCCCATCGAGGAATACGACAACCTCTACAAACGGTTCAATCCCACCCAGTTCAATGCCGACACATGGGTCGCGATCGCCAAGGCCGCAGGCATGAAATACATCGTGCTTACCACCAAGCACCACGACGGCTTCTGCCTTTGGAATACCAAGCAGACGGATTATAATATCATGAACACGCCCTTCAAACGCGACGTGGTCAAGGAGCTCGCCGCCGCCTGCAAAAAGGGCGGTCTCGCCTTTGGAACCTATTACTCCACCACCGACTGGCACCACCCGGATTTCCCGCTCACCAGCCCCGGAGGCACCGTCGAGCGTGACAAATCCGATCTTGAAGCTTACACGAGATATCTCAAGGCACAGACCACTGAACTGCTGAAAAACTATGGTCCGCTCCTCACCCTCTGGTATGACGTACCGCAGAAGTTCGACGCCACTCGCGGCCAAAGCGTCATCAATATGGCCCGCTCCATCCAGCCGGACATCCTCATCAATAACCGCACCGGCGCCAACGGCGACTACGACACTCCCGAGCAGAAAGTCGGCGGTTTCCAAATCGCCCGCCCGTGGGAAACCTGTATGACTATTTGCGATCAATGGGCATGGAAACCCAACGATCAAATGAAGTCGCTGGAACAATGTCTCCAAACCCTCATCCGCACCAACGGCGGTGATGGTAACCTACTTTTCAACGTCGGCCCGATGCCTACCGGCGAAATCGAAGAACGCCAAGTGAAGCGCCTCGCGGAAATGGGCGCGTGGCTCGCCAAAAACGGCTCATCGATTTACGGAACCCGTGGCGGCCCTTGGAAGCCCGCGCCACAAATCGTTAGCACACGCAAGGGTAACAAGATCTATCTGCACCTTTTGAAAAAGGTTGCCGGCTCGGTCGATCTTCCGGCACTTCCCGTTGCCATCCAGTCCGCCAAACTGCTGAGCGGACCGGCCATCAAGACCACAACCCATGACGACCTGCTATCGTTTGAGATTCCAGACCAAGCGTGGGACGAGATCGATACCATCGTCGAACTCACCATCGCGCGGTCCGCCATGGACATCGCGCCGATCAATCCCTCGCCAGGCTCCGCCATTTCTCCTTCCAAGGCAACGGCCTCCGTGACTTACCAGAATTCTTCGCAATATGACGCGTCCAAGGCAATCGACGGTGACCCGGAAACCCGCTGGGCCACTCCAGAAGGCAGCAAGCAAAGCTGGATCCAACTCGATCTTCCCAAGGAAACCTCCCTCGACTCCATCGAGATCAACGAAGCCCTCGCCCAACCGAAGAGCCGCGTGCTCAAGTTCGAACTCCAGAAAAAAGTCGGCGAGTCTTGGACCACATTCCACCAGGGAACCGAACTTGGAGAACATTTCAAAACCTCCTTCAGCCCGATCACCACCATGGCCGTCCGGCTGAACATTCTCGACGCCAGTGAAGGTCCAACCATCACCGAAATTCGCCTCCTTCCTCCCGCCAGGAAACCATGATCACCCGCATTTCTACCCGCGATACCCGTTATCCTATCGGCTCCGGCCACGGCAGCGATGCCATTCACAAGGATCCCATCTACTCCTATGCTGTCACACTCCTAACCGATGACAGAGGACGGATCGGCAGCGGCCTTGCCTTCACTCTAGGCGAGGGCAACGACCTCGTCTGCCGTGCCGCCGAATTCTACGCCTCGCGCCTCCACGGCCGGGACATCGAGGAAATCATGGCCACCTTCGGTGCGCTGCAAAAAGAAATGGCAGACGAACAACAATTCCGTTGGCTCGGCCCGCACAAAGGGATCGTCCAGCTCGCCCTTGCCTCCGTCACTAACGCTTGCTGGGACCTGTGGGCGAAAACCCGCGACCTACCACTTTGGAAACTCCTGCTGGAACTCACACCCAGCCAAGTCGCTGCCACGCTCGATCTTTCCTACCTCGAAGACGTGCTCACCCACGAGCAAGCCGTCGCGCTTCTCACCCAGCCCACCGCCAGTCGCATCTCGCGCGAGGGCATTCTAGCGACCGGCTATCCCGGCTACGACACCTCCATCGGCTGGTTCAACTACAGCGACGAGCAGGTCCGCGCAAACTGCAAGCGCGCCATGGACGCCGGCTTCACCGCCATGAAACTCAAGGTCGGCTCCAAGGACTCGGAACGCGACCTCCGCCGCGCCCGCATCGTCCGCGAAGTCGCCGGACCGGAGGCTCGGATCATGGTCGATGCGAACCAGCAATGGACGCTGCCTCAAGCCCTCGACATCTGCTCCCGCCTCAAGGAAATCAATCCGTTCTGGATCGAAGAGCCCACTCACCCAGACGACATCACCGGCCACAAAACCCTCGCTGATGCCATCGCACCCGTGAAACTCGCGCTCGGCGAACACGTGCCTAACCGCATCATTTTCAAAAACTACCTCCAGATGGAGTGCGCCGGCTTCATCCAGGTCGATGCCGTCCGCGTCGCCGGTGTGAGCGAGTTTCTTGCCGTGAGCCTCATGTGCAAGAAGTTCAATATCCCGGTCGTCCCGCACGTCGGCGACATGGGTCAGCTCCATCAGCATCTCGTGCTCTTCAACCACATCGGCATGGGCCACGAGGCGCTCTTCCTCGAACACATTCCACACCTGAAGACCAAGTTCGTCCACCCGGTCCGGGTGGAGGGCGGTGTCTATCTGGCCCCGCAGGAGCCGGGCGCTTCGTGTGATTTGATCTGACATCTGTCGGCACCATGAATCGAATCGATTGTCACCAGCACCTCCTCTATCCAGAGCGCTTTTCCTACGACTGGACTGCGGATTTTCCCGAGCTGGCGGGGAGGGCGTTTCGTCTTGAAACATACGGCGCCGCCGCGCGTGGCCTGGAGATCACGGGAGCGGTTTTCATGGAGGTCGATGTTCCCTTCGTGGAGGCTGCTGGGGAGGCCGCGTTTTTTGCCGACCTTGCTGATGATGCGAAGAATGGAATCTCCGGGGTCGTCGCTGCCTGCCGTCCGGAAAGCGGCGATATCACCGGCTGGCTCCATGACACCGCGCATCCGAGACTCTGCGGTTATCGCCGCGTGCTGCACACCCAACCCGACGATTTGTCCACGACGGCCGGCTTCCGCGAGAACATCGCCCGCATCGGCCAGGCCGGTCTTACCTTCGATCTCTGCGTGCTTCCACGTCAGCACGCGATTGCCGCGGAGCTCGTGGATAGTTGTCCGGAAACGCGCTTCATCCTCGACCACTGTGGTGTGCCGGACATTGCCTCGGGTGATCTGAAATCCTGGCGTGCCAGCTTCAAGGAGCTTTCCCGCTGTCCAAATCTCGCTTGTAAAATATCCGGCATCATCGCGTATGCGGCGGGAGACATCACTGCCGAAACCCTGCGCCCCGTCGTCGAGTACGCGATCGACTGCTTCGGCTGGAACCGCGTGATCTGGGGCGGTGACTGGCCGGTTTGCAACCTGACCCGCGATCTCTGCACATGGGCGCGATTGCTGGACGATGTTCTGGCGGATTGCTCCGAGGACGAACTTGCCTGCCTTTACCACCGCAACGCCCGCGAAATCTACCGCCTTATCCCGATACCAGCCGCATGAAATTATTCTGAAATACCTGGGTGCTGCTCCTGTTCTCACTGAGCGCCGCCACGCGGGCCGAAGAACTCGGCGCGATTTGGAGCACCCATGATCCCGTAAAATTTTATGGTTCAAGTGGCTTGCCCGATTTCTACCCATCCATCTAACTCACCTCCGATGTCCACATCCCAATCCACCATCAACGGCATTTTCGTCCCCAACATTGTTCCATACGACGCCAAGGGGCGCATCGATGAGGATGAACTCCGCCACATCATCCGCTGGGTGGGAAACAAGGGCGTCACCGGATTCTATCCGAACGGCAGCATGGGCGAGTTCATTCGCCTCAGCTATGAGGAGCGCCGCACCGTGGTGCGCATCGTCAGCGAGGAAGCCAACGGCCGCCCGATCCTCGCCGGAGCCGCCGAGGCGAATATCGAGCTCGTCCTCGAAATGTGCAACTACTGCGCCGATCTGGGCTGCCGCGCGGTCTCCATCACCGGCCCGTATTATTACAAGCTCACGCAGGAGAGCATCGAGGCCTACTTCCGCGAGCTCGCTGCGAAGTCGCCCATCGACATCGTGGTGTATAATATTCCGGTCTTCGCGAACGAAATCTCGCTTCCCGTGCTCGAACGTCTCGCCATGGATTGCCCTCGCATCGTCGGCACCAAGGACACGTCCAAGGATATGGGCCGCTTCCAACAGACGCTTCACACGATCAAACGCCAGCGCCCCGATTTCTCCGTGCTCATCGGCTGGGAGGAACTGCTCTGCACCGGCCTGTTCATGGGTGCGGACGGCGGCACGCTCTCCAGCGCCGGCGTCGTGCCGGAAGTGGTGATGAGCCTCTATCATGCCGCCCGGGCTAGAAATTGGGACGAGGCGAAACGTATCCAGTTCGAGCTGCTCGACTTGTTTTCCCTGATGGTTGGCGCGCCGAACTTCCCCGAAGGCTTCCGCACCGGCTACGAACTGCGCGGCTTCAAGGCCGGAAACGCGCGTTTCCCGCTCTCACCCGCCGAGCAGGGACTCATCGCCGAGATGCGCGCCAAGCTGGCCTGCGTGCTCGCCGGTTGCGGGTTTTCAGAAGCGGCAAGCGAGTGCCGGACTTTCTCCCCACAAAATCCGCCATCATCCATGGATGTCGATGCCATTGTCCAAGCGGTGCTTAAAAACATTCAAGCCGCCCACTCCTGCTAACTCACCATGCAAGCTCTCGGATTCATCGAAGCCCCGTTTCTAAGTATCTCCGCCATGCTCGCGCAGGAGGCGGCCACTGCGGCGGATGTCCACATCCTTGGCTTCGAAAGCACCGGCAATGAGAATCTGATCATCCGCCTAACGGGTGACGTATCCCAAGTCCGCGCCGCACTTGATGCCGCGGAGAAACTCGCACCGCAGCTCGGCGCGTCCATTATCACCGGTATCATCCCTCGGCCGGCCCAGGGATTCGAACCGATGATCCAATTTTCTAACGCTAACAATCCGCTCTACGGCGGACGCGACCAACTTCTGCCCACTGACTATCCATCCAACCCCGAAACATCTAGGAACATGAAACCACAAGCCATCGGCATCCTCGAAACCCAAGGACTCACCGCCATCCTTGAAGCCACCGACGCCATGCTCAAGGCGGCCGATGTAAAAATCGTCGGCAAGGAAAAAATCGGTGCCGCCTATGTAACGGTTGTCGTCTGTGGCGACGTCGCCGCCGTTTCCGCCGCGATCGAAGCCGGAAAACAGGCCGTCGGTTCGCTCGGCAAGGTGATCGCCGCCCACGTCATCGCACGCCCGCATGATGAATTGGTCGCGCTGCTGCCGAAGTGAGACAAGTGACTCTGTGGATTGCTTGGGTCCGGTCCTGGACACCAAGCATGGAAAAGATTTTTCCGAGGTGATGTTTCACTGCTTTCGGCGGTCACCCAAAGTGCACCACTGAAGTGACCACCGGCTCGCACAGTTTGTGCAACGGGTCCCGAAACCTCCCGCGCCATCGCTAGGACACTGGCTCCGTTTCGCGGGACCACTTCACTGCAACTTGGTTCACGAAACGCGCCCACCGATACAAGCAAGAACACGACGAGGCGCTAAGGCAGCGCGGGTGTCTGGACGCAGCGGAATCCGAGGTGATTGGCGGCGGTGGTGACTTCGCCCTTGCCGCGCGTGCCGACCATGTAGCGGGTGCAATACTGATCGGTGCAGAGGAATGAGCCGCCCTTGTGGACGCGCTTTTTTTCGGTCGGCTCGGCTGGGTCTAGCGGAGTATTGGGCCCTTGGGGGTTGCGTGCCACGCCACCTGCCGCCGCGAGCTGCGGGTAATAATCGGCACGATACCAATCGCTGCACCACTCCCAAACATTGCCTGTCACGTCATACAGGCCGTAGTCGTTCGGTGGGAACTGTGCGACTGGGGCGAGTCCAGCAAACCCGTCTTCGCCGGTGTCCTTGACCGGGAATTCACCCTGATAGATATTGGCCATCCATTGACCGCCGGGTTTAAGTTCGTTGCCCCACGCGTACTGCTGGCCCGAGCGGCCGCCGCGGGCGGCGAACTCCCATTCGGCCTCGGTGGGCAGTCGTTTGTGGGCCCACTTGGCGTAGGCGATGGCGTCGGGGAAGGCGATTTGGACGACCGGGTAGGATTCACGGCCGGTGAGGTGGGTGTCTGGGCCGGCCGGGTGTTGCCAGTTAGCGCCGGGTTGATATCGCCACCACTGGAACATATCTTTGAGTGAAACCGGACCGGGCGTCGGCGTGAAGACCGTGGAACCCGCAATCAGGTTCTCTAACGGCGCGGTGGGAAATTGTTCGTGGGTCGGCGCGATCTCAGCAATCGTCACATAGTGAGTGGCATCCACAAATTTCTGCCACTGCGCATTGGTCACCTCGGTGCGGTCCATCCAGAACCCATCGACATAGACGCGGTGGATTGGCTGGGCGTCTTGCATTGAATCTCCGCCGACGCAGGCGCAAGCGGTCGGAGCAGCGCTGCCCATTGAAAACTCGCCGCCCGGAATCCACACCATGCCATCCGGTGCGGGGCCAGGGGCGGGTTCCTTGTTAGGGACAGTGGCTTCGAAGGTGGCGGCTGGTCCAGCCGCGTGAGTGAGCGTGCCCGCGCTGAGCGCGAGTGCTGCGATGAGTGGGCGAGTCGTGGCGCGCATCAGTAGTATCGGTGAACCCCGTTTCAAGACCCACCGCAGGCGGCGAGGGGAGCGGGAGGGTGCGAGTATTTGGGCCATGCGATCGCGGCATTCCTTAGGGTGATCGGGTCAGACTGCAAAGCATTATTCAGTCACTGTGGGTGATGTACAAGGATCGATTGCAGGAAGAGCGGTGCGCTGGCTGCGGCGGAAATCAGTCAGCGCGTTCGTTTCATCTTAGGTGAGCCATGTGAGTGGCCGGTCAAGCGGAGCGCCCCGCCAGAGGGCATGCGCGGGCGCTCGGCGGGTTAAGAAGCTGCCAGGCGTGGCGGGGGGCGTCTGATCGTGGTTGTGGCATTCATCGCGGGGGTCAGTGGGTGTTCTGCGGTTGTGGCAGGTGGCGGAGTTGAGGTTGGCCGGGGAGAGGTCATCCATGTTGTGAAAACCAGTCTTGCGCGCGGGTCGAAATGTGGAACGCTCCGGCATGCATTCGTCCGTTCCAGCGTCCACGTCCATGGCCAACAATCCTGCGGTTGGCGGGGCGATTGTGCCGCGGTCTGGGATCGACCGCTACGATGCCCCTTCGATTTTTGGCCACCAAGGGCCGCAGCGGTTTCACGCGATGATCAAGCCGGGCGGCTCGGCCTGCAACCTGGATTGCAGTTATTGTTTCTATCTGAGTAAGGAAACGCTGCCTAACGGACCAGGTGCCGGCCGGATGTCCGATGAGTTGCTAGAGCGTTTTATCCAACAGTATATTGCGGGGGTGACCGGGCCGGAAGTGGTATTTTCGTGGCAGGGTGGCGAACCGACGCTGATGGGGTTGGATTTTTTCCGCAAGGTGGTGGCCCTCGAACAAAAACACGCCAAGCCCGGCCAGCGAATCGAAAACGATTTGCAGACCAACGGCACGCTCATCGACGACGAATGGTGTGAGTTTCTCAAGAAGCAACGGTTTCTAGTGGGGTTGAGCATTGATGGGCCACAGGAACTTCATGACCATTACCGCGTCACCAAGGGAGGTCGGCCGACCTTCGACAAGGTGTTCCGGGCGGTGAAGCTTCTCCAGCGTCATGGGGTGCCGTTCAATACCTTAACTTGTGTCAACCGGGTCAATGCGCGCCGACCGTTGGATGTGTACCGATTTTTGCGCAACGAGGTGGGTTCGACGCACATGCAGTTTATCCCGATAGTTGAGTACAAGGGGTTTGAGACAACCGCCCCGCACCACTGGGATACGGCCGCCTTGCCGCGCGATGGAGAACCCGCCAGCCGGCCGGGCCATCCGGATTCGATCGTGACCGATTGGTCGGTGGACCCCGATGATTGGGGGTATTTTTTGAATTCAGTTTTTGACCGTTGGTACAAGAATGACGTGGGCAAGATCATGGTCAACCACTTCGAGACGCTGGTTTCCCAGCATCTAGGGATGGGCTCGCAGTTATGTGTTTACGGCGAGTTTTGCGGCAAGGGGGTCGCCCTCGAGCATGACGGGAGCGTTTACTCGTGCGACCACTATGTCTATCCGGAATACCGCTTGGGAAATATCATGGACCGCACGCTCGATCACCAGGTGTTTTCCCGTAACCAGGTGAAATTCGGCTATGCCAAAAATGAGTCCCTGCCGAAGTATTGCCGAGAGTGCTCGTTTCTAACGGATTGCTGGGGTGAGTGTCCGAAAAACCGAATCATTCGCACCGCAGACGGCGAGCCGGGCCTCAATTACCTATGTCGTGGGTTTAAGAAATTTTTCGCCCACGCCGTTCCCGAGGTGAATCGCATTGTGGCGGACTTGCGGCAGCGACCGATCCAACCGCGAAAGCGCATCTGACGGGCGCGGTGGGGGGCGGCGGCTGCGGGCATGCAACGCGCGAGTGATTTGCGAGCGGGGAGACGCTGACTTACGAGTGGAACGATCAACGATGCAACAAGAGGCTTCACCCGGTAAGATTTTTCTGATTAGGGTGGCCGAGCATTCCCATGCTCAAACATCTGTTCATCCTCTTTATCCTAGTCTCGAGTTGCGTGACGATCCATGGCGTTGGCATGATGCTTGGGTTGCGCTGGCTCGCGGATGCTTGGCCACGCAAGGAACACCGCGTCAGCCTGCCCCGGACCTTTTGGATTCTCATCCGCGTCGTGTACGGGTTGCTCATGCTTCATCTTCTCCAGATCACGGTTTGGGCCGCATTCTATCGTCTGGGTGGATGCTTCCAATTTTTTGAAACTGCATTTTATTTCTCCGCGACGAGCTATTCCACCGTGGGTTACGGGGATGTGGTCCTCCCCGCGTCCTGGCGGGTGTTGGGCGCGATCGAAGCGGTCACCGGAGTCTTGATGTTCGGTTGGAGCACCGGTGTGCTCTTTTCCGTCGTCAACCACCTGCAACTGGATTTTTTCCGCCGCGCCGTGATTTCCCCGAGGGGCGGGGAAGATGCCCCATGATCGAGCCGATGGGCGATCGGGCTCTCAAGTCGGAGAGCTAGCGCCGAGGGTCGCACGCTGGATTCGCCCTGGGGCTTTTTTGAGAAACCTTCGGGCGAGCGCCTCGAACTCCTCCGAGAGATCGGTCAGGTGGACGTCCAATTGCCCGTCGTGGCCATCACTTGCCAGCAACTCCAAGCGTGATAACTCGTGCTTCAAATGCTCGGCGCAGGTGGTGGCGGAATCCACCAGGCGGATTTCGGGCGGCAGCAATTGCCGCAATACCGGGATGAGCAGCGGGTAGTGGGTGCAGGCCAGCAGCAAGGTATCGATGCCTTTTGCAACCAAGGGGTCCAGATACGTTTTGAGTACCAAGCGGGTGGCGGGGTGGTCGATCCAGTCTTCTTCCACCAAGGGGACCAGCAATGGAGCGGCCTGGGCGTGGATGATCAAGCCAGTGCGCCGCAACGCCAGCGCATGTTGATAGGCATGCGAGCCAATCGTCCCGCGGGTGGCAATGATGCCAATTCTTTCGACGTTGGGGGTGGCGAGTGCGGCATCCACCCCGGCCTCGATCACGCCGATGATGGGCACACGGTATTGTTCGCGCAACCGTGGCAGCGCGTGGGCGGTGGCGGTGTTGCACGCCACCACCAGCGCTTTGACCCCCCGCCCAATCAGAAACCTGGCGTCCTCGTCGGCAAATTGCCGAATCGTCGCCGGGCTTTTCGAGCCGTAGGGCAGCCTGGCGGTGTCACCGAGATATAAAATGTTCTCTGCGGGCAATAGCTCCTGCACTGCCCGCACCACGGTTAAGCCGCCGACACCCGAGTCAAAAAATCCAAGAGGCGCTGAGTTCACAGGGGCGATTGTCGCCACCACCACCCGACCGGCAAGCCGTAACCTGTGATCTGACACCAGAACCCAAGAATCACCCTCATGACACAGGCCGACTGGCTCAGCGAAAACTCCCCATCACCCCGCTGCGCAGCCCGAGCACCCGGAGTGAATGGCTCACGACCCCCCATCGACGGGCGCATCCAGCGACCGACGTAGCCTCAGCAGCTCCTTATGCCTTCCGTATGCGACGACTTCCATCACGGGA
>JAYSPI010000207.1:0-5957 GCA_043722215.1 Prosthecobacter sp. | reverse complement strand
CCACCCGCTCCACAGGCACCAGGCATTGTCCTGGTTCCTCGGACGATGCCAGCTAGCGCCTGCGGCGACCGGATTCACGTCGTGATCACTCCGACCGCGCTTCCTGCTGCACCGCGTCGGTCTGGCCAGGGAGGTGATCGCCGAGGCCGACGGCGAGTTGGGTGATGTGACCCCATGTCCAGCGACAATTGGAAATTCCTTTGGCACCAATTGGAATTGCACGCCGACACTATTTCCGCTTGCTCTTATGTAAGAAGCGGCTTAACTATCTCGGTCATGTCGGTCAAGCAAACCCAAT
This sequence comes from Prosthecobacter sp., assembly GCA_043722215.1. GTDB lineage: Bacteria > Verrucomicrobiota > Verrucomicrobiia > Verrucomicrobiales > Akkermansiaceae > Luteolibacter. The sequence goes on along the minus strand of JAYSPI010000207.1, from coordinate 5,659 downwards.
CCGAGCAGGTCGTCGCGATCTACAAGTGCCTGTGCGACGTGAAACGTCTGCGCATTCTCAATCTGCTGCGCATTGATTCTCAATGTGTTTGCCACATTGAACAGGTGCTCGGGATCGGCTCGGTGAGAACCTCCCAACAGCTAGCGTATCTGCGCCGCCACGGGATGGTGGAGGTCGAGGTCCGCGGCACCTGGCGGATGTATTCGCTGCCTGCTGACCCTAGCCCGGAACTGGCGGCCAACCTCGCCTGCCTGCAAGACTGCATTTTTGAAGGCAATATCTTCCGGGATGATCTCAAACGATTGAAGGAAATCCGCGGCAGCCAATGCGGCCCCAAATAGATCTAAAAACCTACTAAAATTGATGAACCAACGCCAATTACCCATCGTCTTGATCCTCTGCACCGGCAATTCATGCCGCAGCCACGTGGCGGAAGGCATTCTGCGCCAAGCCGCCGCTGACCGGCTCGACGTTCGCAGCGCCGGATCGAATCCCGTCGGCTACGTCCATCCGATGGCGATCCAAGTCATGGCCGAGATCGGCATCGACATTTCCGCCCACCACAGCAAACACATGGACGAGTTTCTCCAGCAAGACGTGGAGACTGTGATCACGGTCTGCGGCAATGCCGACCAAGCGTGCCCGATGTTCCCCGGGCAACTCAACCGTCATCATTGGGGTTTCGACGATCCAGCCCATGCCCAAGGCGGCGAGAATGAGAAGTTGACGATGTTCCGCCGGGTGCGCGACGAAATCAAAATGGTCTTCGAGGCCTACGCCGAGGGTCGTCGTGACGAGGCGAAGGCCGCAGCGGAGAAAGGTACATGATGAAAAGTGACCCTATCACCATGGATGCTGATCGAATCCGTGAACAAGTTCGGGAGGGTTACGGCACGATTGTCGCAACTGGCGGCTCGTGCTGCTCGGCCACGCCAGCCTGTTGTGGTTCATCGCCTGCCGCTGCGGAGGAACTCGACAAACAGATTCGTTATTCCGCGGAAGAACTCGCGGCATTGCCAGAAGGTGCCAACATGGGCTTATCGTGCGGCAATCCGAATGCGCTCGCCGTGCGACAGGCCGGCGAAGTCGTGCTGGATCTTGGCGCGGGCGGTGGCTTCGACGTTTTTATTGCCAGCCGCAACGTGGGGCCTACAGGCCGCGCCATCGGTGTGGATATGACGCCGGAGATGCTAACCAAGGCCCGCAGGAGCTTGAAGACCTACCGCGAGAGCACGGGACTCGACCATGTCGAGTTTCGCTTGGGCGAGATCGAGCACCTTCCGGTAGCGGATAACAGCGTGGATGTCGTGATTTCAAATTGTGTCATCAACCTCTCTCCCGACAAACCACAGGTCTGGCGCGAAATCTTTCGTGCCCTCAAGCCCGGCGGGCGGGTGGCCGTGTCCGACCTCGCTCTGCTCAAGCCGCTGCCTGCCGACGTGCTCACCCTGGTCGAGGCGCTCGTGGGTTGTGTCGCATGTGCGGTGCTCGTCAGTGAGACCAAGCGCATGGCCGAAGATGCTGGCTTGACCGGGATCGTCCTCAAGGCCAAACCGCAATATGTCGAGGCGATGACGGGATTTGAAGACCCGCTCTATCAAAAGATTATCGAGCAATTGCCGGCCGGAACGAAGACTGCGGATTACCTCGTGAGCCTTGAAGTCCAGGCGCGTAAGCCTGCCGCGCCCGCAAGGTGTTGCTGATTTTCGAATACCAAAAATTACCAATCATGAACACCAGCAACAAGGAGCTTGAAGCAACCGAGAACATGAATTCACTCAAACCGCAGGCCGCGTGCTGCGATGGCGGCTGTGGTTGCCACTTCACCGGTAAGGCTGGCAAGGCGCGCTGGGCGATGAGTGCTATCGTGCTGCTTGTCGCCGGTGTGCTGGTGGTGCGCGCCATAACCAAGACGGATCATGCATCACACCAGCCGCAGTCGACTGCTTTTGCGAACCCCGTGGCGGCGACTTCCGGGACCGCATCCCATGCGCCCCCGGTGGTGGTTCCCGAGACCACAGCCGTAGTCCCTACCGAAAGCGCCCCCGCCACCGTCGCCAACCCAAGCGCAGTGGCACAGCCCGCCGCAGCGAGCGGGGAAACGATGATTGGAGGGTTCGCCGAACTCAATACCGTCGCGGCCAAGAGTGACGCGGTTTTTGTCTATCTGCTTGGCAAGGAGGCGACCGCCGACAATGCCCCCGCCATCAAGGCGATGCAGGCAGCCGTGCGAACCATCGAAGCCAAGGGTGGAAGCCAATGCGCGCTCTTCACCTTGAAGGCGGGCTCGCCCGACTACGACAAACTTGCTGGCCAGATGTCGCTGCCGGGTGTGCTGGCCTTGGTCAAGGGCAAGGGCATGAGCGCGGTTTCGGGTGAGATTACTGAAACGAAACTGGTGCAAGGCTATGTGGCTGCCTCGAGTGCGGGCGGCTGCGGCAGTGGCGAATGCGGCTCTGCTTCCGGCGGGTGCAAATGAACTGAAAGGGCGCACGATGATTGAATCCATTAAAACATCCCTCCAGTCGGGCAGTTCGGGCGCGATTGCCTTGCCGCTGGCATTTCTGCTAGGTTTGGCCAGCGCCGTGGGTAGCGCATGTTGCGCGCTGCCGGCAATAGGCATGCTGGTGGCCTACTCCGGCACACGGGAAAATGTGAGCCGCCGGACTGCCATTGGCTCTGCCGTCTCGTTCATGCTGGGCACTACCGTGGCGCTGATCGTTCTGGGGTTTGTCGCGGGTTTCATTGGGCAGTCGGCACAGTCACTTCTGGGCAACTATTGGAAACTGTTTGCCGGGGTGATCGCAGTGGTGTTTGGACTGGCAGCCCTCGGATTGCTGCCGGTGAAACTTCCCCAATTTCGCCGCAAGACCGCCGATTCCACCGCCAGTCAGGGGATTTTTGACACACTCATCGTCGGATTGTTGCTGGGCGGCGGCGTGGCGGTCTGCTCGCTACCCTGTAATCCGGGAATCTTCATCGTCCTGGGTGCGTCCGTGCTGGAAGGGCATGCCGTGTGGGGCATGGCTCTAATGGCTGCGTTTGCTCTTGGCTTCAGTCTACCGCTCGCCGCGATTCTGCTCGGCGTTTCATTAGGCAAGGCGTCGATCAAGGCGCAGAAGTTAGAATCCGCGATCCGGATCGTTGCCGGGGTCGTGCTGGTCGGTGTGGGCCTCTATCTACTGGCAAGTTACTAACTCATTACCTGCGATTCAAATTATGAAAACCATTCAAGTTTATGATCCGCCGATGTGCTGTTCGACCGGGATTTGTGGTGCCGACATTGATCCCGATCTGGTCAGCTTTGCGGCCATGCTCCTCCAACTCGGGCAGCAAGGAATCCACGTGGAACGCTATAATCTGGGCCAATCGCCCATGGCGTTTGTGCAGAATCCAATGGTCAAGGCCTTGCTGGAGAAGGACGGGACCGAGGGGCTTCCTCTCATTTTCTGGGATGGCGAGGTGCGACTCAATGGCCGCTACCCGACCAAGTCTGAACGCCCGGATTGGCTCAGGGCCGCACAGATCGATGAGGAGGTTTCATCATGAACCTGCCGGACTACCAGACCGATCCGGCCACCGCCACCCGCTATCTGTTTTTTACCGGCAAGGGCGGCGTGGGTAAGACCTCGCTGTCGTGTGCCACCGCCTTGAAACTTGCCGAGGCCGGCAAGCGCGTTTTGTTAGTTAGCACCGATCCCGCCTCCAATCTGGATGAGGTGCTGGCAACCCGCTTGACCAACGCGCCCACGGCCATCGTCGGCGTGCCTGGACTGGACGCGATGAACATCGACCCGGTCGAGGCCGCCGCCGCCTATCGCGAACGCTTGATCGGCCCGATGCGCGGCCTGCTGCCGGAGGCGGCCTTGCGCAACATGGAGGAACAGCTTTCGGGATCCTGCACCGTTGAAATCGCCGCCTTTGACGAGTTCACAGGGTTGATTGGAAATCCGGAGGCGGCGCAGAATTACGACCATGTCGTTTTTGACACCGCACCCACCGGCCACACTCTGCGCCTCATGAGCCTAGCCAAAGCGTGGGACCAGTTTCTCGACAACAGCACCAGTGGCAGCTCCTGCCTGGGGCCACTCGCAGGTCTGGATAAACAGCGCGCCATTTACGAAGCCACCGTCCAGACGTTGGCCGATGCCACCGCGACGACGCTGGTACTGGTGAGTCGCCCCCAATCCGCCGCGCTCCATGAGGCGGAGCGCACCTCGGGTGAGCTGCGGGAGTTGGGAGTCGGCAACCAATGCCTCGTCATTAACGGGGTCTTTGCGACCAAGTGCCCGGAAGATATCACGGCCCTCGCGCTACAGCGCCGGGGCATGGCGGCCATCAAGGCTGCCGACGCCTTTATCAACAGCCTGCCAACCTCGGCCGTACCCTTGCGGCCGGGAAACATCCTTGGGATCCAAGGCCTGCGATTATTGTTAGCTAGTGAACCATCCACCATCGTCCGACCCGCGAATGACGGCTGGAGCCCGCCGGAAATGGAGAGCCTGGAGGATCTTGTCGCAGACATCGAACGCCAGGGTAATGGAGTCATCATGACCATGGGGAAAGGCGGCGTGGGTAAGACCACCGTGGCCGCCGCCATTGCGGTGATGCTGGCCAAGCGCGGTCATGCCGTGCATTTGAGTACCACGGATCCCGCGGCGCATCTGGCCCAAACCTTGGCGGGCCAGGTGGCCGGGCTCACGCTCAGCAAGATTGATCCCGCCGTGGAGACCGCCGCTTATCAGGAGGAAGTGATGACGGCGCAAGGTGCCGCGATGGATGCGGCAGGGCGTAGTTTGCTAGAAGAAGACCTGCGCTCCCCCTGCACCGAGGAGATTGCCGTGTTCCGGGCCTTTGCCCGCGAGGTGGGCCAGGGAACCAACCGCTTCGTGGTGCTCGACACCGCCCCCACCGGACACACCCTGCTGCTGCTCGATGCCAGCGAAGCCTATCAGCGCGAGCTTGAACGCCAGGCGCGCAGCACCCAACCGGAGGAGGTTCTGAAACTGCTGGAACGTCTGCGAGATCCGGCATTCACCCGGATTTTGTTGGTCACCCTGCCCGAAGCCACGCCAGTTCACGAGGCGGCTGATTTGCAGGATGACCTGCGCCGGGCGCATATCGAACCGTTTGCATGGGTCATCAATCAAAGCCTGCTCCACTGCGGTACTTGTGATCCTCTGCTGCAAGGCCGCGAAGCATCCGAGCGCCGCTACCTGAGCGAGGTCGTGGCCAAACATGCCACTCGGACTGCCTGGCTGCCATGGCAACCGGAGGAACCCACCGGCCCGGAGGCTTTGGCGCGGCTGGCCGTATCCACTCTCAAACCATTGGCATGAGCGACGAACACCACCACGGACCTGTAGCGTTCAACCGCGCCTTTGCCATCGGCATTGCGTTGAACACCGGCTTTGTCGCTGTCGAAGCATTCTATGGGTGGAAGGTGGATTCGTTGGCATTGCTCGCGGATGCCGGTCATAACCTAAGCGATGTGGTCGGCCTGGTACTTGCTTGGGGTGGCGTGCTGGCGGGCCGAATTCGACCCATTGCACGCCATACCTATGGCTGGAAACGCGCTTCCATTCTGGCCGCTTTCGCAAACGCGCTGCTGCTGCTCGTGGCCATGGGATCGCTGGCGTGGGAAGCCATCGGCCGGCTA
>JAYSPI010000206.1:0-5835 GCA_043722215.1 Prosthecobacter sp. | reverse complement strand
TTTGCGCCTGTTCACCGCGCAGCAGGCGAGGGATCAAGGGCCGGATAAGGCATTGGTGAAGAAATACTACATGCACAATACATCCCACCACATGGGTCTAGACGTGCATGATGTCGCGCCACCGCACCAAACATTCGCAGAAGGCATGGTCCTTACCATCGAACCCGGGATTTATATTCCCGAGGAGGGATTCGGCATCCGCCTCGAAAACGATTTTGTCATCGGCAAGGACAAAAACTTTGATTTGATGGGCAATATTCCGATTGAAGCGGAGGAAATTGAGTCACTGATGCAGGCGCGCCGTTGAGCCTGCCGGCAACCCGCCGCTGTGGCGGGTTGCTAGGGTTTTGGTGGGGTTGGCGGTTTGACCATGGGCGTGATGATGACGGTGACGTCGGTGTCCTTGGCGGGCACCCGCTTGGGATAGGCATGCCAAACCGTGTCATCGCCATTGTCGTTACCCGGGTAGTTGATCATCGCAATTTGGGAGGTGAAGATCGCGGCGACGTCGCCGGTGATTTCCGGAATGTATCTCCCTTCATCGAACTCCGAACCGCTGTAAACCCAGGGCCCTGGCGGCATCGCCGTGGCCTTTTCCGAGTGCTGGATCCATTCATTCACAGGCATGCGCCGCGTCGTCCCCTGGTCGCTCCATTCCACGTCGATGAATACACGCGCACCCGCTTTCACCGCCGCTGCCACCTGCGGGTACTCGCCGGTCATGTGACCGGTGTCATCTAGCAGCGAAAACAATTCGTTGGACGGTGGATAGCGCAGCAATACGAATGCCAGATTCAGATGGGCGGGGGAGGCGTCGGTGACCAGCAGTGATTCGTGGACTTTCCCGTGCTGCTGGACTAGCAAAAATTCTAGCAGTCCTGTGCTCATGTTCACCTTGGCCGGGAAGCGGATCTCCCGGGATTTTTGATCTAGGATGATCTTACCGATCTGGTAATGTGTTTCATCAAGTTTCTTGACCTGCGGCTTGACCGGTGCGACCGCCGCTTCGGGCGGTGGAGGGCGGTTGTTAGGTTGCTCCTGGGCGACGGCCAGCGAAGCGCTCGCGCCGAGGGCCATGAGTAGGCGAAAAATCATCTCAGGAGTGCGGGTGAATGACGGGCATGACATGATGGTAGAGTGCTGGAGTCACCTGCACTACGTTTGATAGCGGCAGGATGCTGCGTGCAGATTCGCGAGATTCTGGCAGACTGCCAGAGCATTGCTCGCGGTGGCGCAAATTGGGATTCAAGTATCGCAAATTGGCAGTTGGATCACGGTGCCAATTGATGTACGACATCCGCCTTGCAAGCAGAACTCGTATTGATCAGCGAATCCATGATGGCCGGTGTACTTCATGGAGCCGAGGATCTACGAGTGCAGCAAGTCGCGCGGCCCGCCCTGACTCCGGGGATGGTGCTCCTGCGCGTTCGGCGCAGTGGCATCTGCGGCTCCGATCTGCATTATTTTGAGCACGGCTGCTGCGGGGCGTTTGTGCCCACGCGACCGTTTACTCTCGGTCATGAGCTAACCGCCGAGGTCGTCGCTGTGGCGTCCGATGTCAGTGGCCTTGCTGTCGGTACTCGCGTCGTCGTCAACCCGGCGCGGGCCTGCGGATCGTGTGAGTTCTGTAAAGCTGGGCGCGCCAATCTTTGCCGCCACACGATCATGCTGGGTAGTGCGAGCACCCGGCCACCCACCGACGGGGCCTTTGCCGAGTGGGTTAGCGTGCGTGCCGACCAGTGTCACGAGCTGCCCGCATCCATTTCGGATGCCGTGGGTGCCATGATCGAACCCTTCGCCGTCGCTCTTCACGCCGTCAAACGAGCGGGTTCCATTGCTGGAAAGCGCGTGCTGGTGATTGGCGGCGGCCCGATCGGGCTGTTGGTTCTTATCGCCGCGCGGGCATTCGGTGCGACTCCCGTGACGCTGAGCGACGTGCTCGCAGGGCGGCGGGCCGCAGCCCTCAAGCTCGGCGCGGATGCGGTGCTGGATCCCACCGCGGCAACTCTCCCTGACGCGCTGCGCGAAATCACCGGTGATGGCTTCGATGTGATTTTTGAAGCCTCGGGCGCGCCCGTCGCATTGCGCCAGGCATTTGATTGGGTTCGCCTCGGCGGCACGATCGTGCAGATCGGCACGCTGGGCACCGAGGATGTGCCGGTGCCGGCCAACCAGATGATGACGCGCGAAATTCAATTTATCGGGTCCTTCCGGTATGGCAACGTCTTCGATGAGGCGATTCGCCTCATTGGGAGTGGTCGCGTGGATTTGGAGCCGCTGGTCAGCGCGGTTTTTCCGTTAGGTCAACTGCCGCAGGCGATGCGACGCGCCCTTGCCAAGGATGATGTCGTCAAAGTTCAAATACAAATTTCATAATAGTAAAACACCCCATGAATGTATCACCCATTGATATCGCTGTTATTGCCATCTATCTGATCGGTATCACCGCCTTCGGAATTTGGATCGGCTTCCAAAAAAACACGTCATCCCAACAATATTTCCTGGCGAATAAATCGCTAGGTTGGTTCACCGTGGGGGCGGCGGTCTTCACTTCGAACATCTCCACCTTGCATTTGGTGGGTTTAGCTGCCGGGGGTGCGCAGCAGGGGATGGTGATTGGTAACTTCGAGTGGATGGCGTGCTTCACGTTGATGGCTTTGGCGCTGATTTTTGCGCCGTTTTACATCAACTCGGCCGTTTCGACTTTGCCGGAATTCATGGAGCGGCGGTATTGTCCGCAGGCCCGGACGTTTCTGGCGGTGATTGGATTGCTCGGGGCGCTGCTCATTCACATCGGCATCAGCCTATTTGCGGCGGCCAAGGTATTTGAGAGTTTCCTGGGTGTGCCGATGATGTGGACCATCATCGTCCTCTCGTTGTTTACCGTGACATACACGGTGCTCGGAGGCTTGAAGGCGGTGGTCATGACCGAAAATATCCAGGTCTGTCTGCTGCTAACGGGAGCCACGCTGGTCACTGTGTTAGGAATCAGGGCGCTGCCGGGCGTTGGTGTCCATGACATCGCCACCTTCAAGACGGCGGTCGCCCCTGGCCAGTTGAACATGCTCCAGCCCATTATCAACGAACAGGGGCATCTCAATGGGTTTTCATGGCTCAGCGTGTTGCTCGGCTATCCGATCCTGGGGGTTTGGTATTGGTGCGCTGACCAGACGCACGTTCAGCGCGTGCTGGGGGCCAAGACCCTCAAGGACGGCCAGAACGGTGCGTTGTTTGCCGGTTTTCTCAAAATTACGCCGGTGTTCCTGATGGTGCTGCCGGGCGTCGTCGGCTACGTGCTGTGGCAGAAAGGTGCGATTGACTTGGGTGTCGTGGCTGCGACGGGCAAGCCGGATTACAACAAGATGTTGCCGCTGCTCATCAACTTGCTCATTCCCGTGGGTCTCAAAGGATTGCTCGCCGCCAGTATGGCAGCCGCCCTGATGAGTTGTATGGCTGCCGCTCTCAATAGCTGCGCCACTCTGATTTCACTCGATATCGTCAAACGCATCCATCCCGATACCAGCGACAAACGGGTGGTGGCCATTGGCCGGATCGCCACCGGCGTGATCATGGTGCTGGCCATGCTGTGGTCCACTCAGGGTGACCAATTTGGTACGATATTCGAGGCGATTAACAAGATTCCAATGACTTTCGCGCCAGCGGTGACCACCGTCTTTGTGTTAGGTGTGCTGTGGAAGCGGGGTACCCGCCAGGCTGCGATGACCACTCTCTACGTGGGGACCGTCATCGGCATCATTTACTTCCTGGTGGACATGCCCGGCATTGGTAAAATGATCCTTGGTGCAGGCAAAGCTAACCTGGATTTCACCGGTTTAATCTCCGATCCGCTCCAGGGCTTGGGCATCCCGTTCATGCTGGTCGGTCCCATCCTCACTGCCCTCTGCATTGTCATCTATATCGTCACCAGCCTGATGACGCCGCCGATGCCCGCCGAGGAAGTTGCCAAGGTTTGTTGGGACCATCCGCTCGCATTCCTTCGGGGACGAGTCACGGGTGTCAGCGATCCACGTATGGTCTCGTTGCTCCTAGTCGGCACTGTGGGCGTGCTCTACGTCTGGCTTCACTGAGAGCCGGGCGGCTTACAGGAATGCCACACGCCAGGATCGCCGAGGCCGAGTTCGGTTAGGGGATCCATCGAAGAAGGCCAAGCAAATGCTTGGCCTTCTGAGGTTTCTGATCGGGCTGCCGACTTGCGGGTCACAGGTCGATCATGACTTTCATGACCTTATCGCCATGGTCGCCGATGAATTGATAGGCGTCGAGATATTGGTCGAATGAGAAGTGCTTGGAGACGAGTGGGTCGAGGATGATTTTGCCCTCGGCGATTAACTTCGCCGCTTCAAGGTAATCTTCGTGGCGATACATCATCGAGCCGAACACATTCAATTCGTGCTCGCCAAGGTAGTACATGTTGATCGTCGGGTTCTTCGAATACACGCCGAGGATGACGACTTCACCGCCTTTTTCGACGTTTCCAATCAAGGCGTCTAGCGACGGTTGTACACCAGCGGCTTCAAAGCCAACCTGGAATCCCTCATCACCAAATGCCGCTTGAATCCCATCCTTGAACGGTGTGGTTAGGATGTTGAGTGTGTCCTCAATCCCGCATTCCTTGGCTTTGGCCAGTTTAAAATCCATCACGTCGGTGATCAGCACCTTCTTGGCTCCACGTTGCTTGGTAAATTGCGCCACTAGATTGCCAATCGTTCCAGCGCCGGAAACTACCACATTCTTGCCATTGAGGTCAGATGCGCGGGCGGTCGAATGTGCGCCCACTGCGGCCGGTTCAATCATGGCACCGTGCTCGAAACTCATCGAATCTGGAAACACAACCAAGCGATCACTAGGCACCACAAAATACTCCTGCGCGACACCGGGCGCTTGGAACCCTTGTACTTTAAGCGACTGGCAAGCATTATACTGACCGCGCTGGCATGGACCGCAGGTCCCGCAAACTAACTGCGGCCTAGCGGTCGCGCGTTGGCCAACCTTGGCGGTGGTCACCGCGCTGCCGATCGCAGCGATCGTCGCCGAATATTCATGGCCCTGGACGACGGGGTAGGGAGTGGCTGGGTGCTCGCCATGAAAGACGTGGATATCCGAGCCGCAAACCCCAATCCGCTCAATCTTAAGCAGAACTTCGTTGGCGGCCAATGCGCCGGGGGCGGGTACGTCACGGTATTCAATGATACCGGGCGAGGTCATGATTGCTTGTTTCATAAATTTTTTGTTCGTTCTTTAGGGCGGCCGTGGTGGCTTACTTTTCGCAGAACCAGCGTGGGCCGGCACCCGAAACCAGGATCACATTACCATATGCGGTGAAATCGCCCGTACGGATTACCGCCTTGACGGATTTGCTGATTTCCTTGATTTGCGGATGGCTGACGATTTCCACTGGTACGTCAGCGCCAAACAACTCGGTGATGTTGTGAAACAACGACGGGCTGACGTCCTGGGTGTCGTTGGCAAATATCAACTTCTCCACCGAAAAATACTTTTTGAGCACGCGCAGCGTGTCGATGACCATTGGGCAGTTTTCAGCCAGTGAGATATCCACCACATCGGCCCCTTTGGGGATGGCGAAGCCGGCATCTACCACCATCAATAAATCACCATGGCCCTGCTCCGAAAGCACCCTGGATAATTCCCGGTTGATTATTCCGATTTCTTTCATTTGCGTCTCGGTTAATGTGGTGCCTTCACTGCGGTCTCCTGCCAAACCTGATAGTGGTCCTGGAACGACTGCTTGAATTTGGCGTATGCTGCTTGAGTCTCAAACACCTGGCTGTCATTCCACAGCACCCGCCAATCACC
>JAYSPI010000205.1:0-7577 GCA_043722215.1 Prosthecobacter sp. | reverse complement strand
GCAATTTCAGCAGTGCTGCCAGCGAGGCCAGCCGGATCGGCTCCGTCGAATAGGCCCATCACGCCCTCGATGACGGCAATATCTGCGTCGGCGGCCACGCGTGAGAACAAGTCGCACACATAGTCGTGGTGGGTCATCCAGCCATCGAGGTTATAGCATGGCCGACTGGATGCCATTGCTAGATATGTTGGATCCAGGTAGTCTGGACCCACTTTGAATGTTTGGACGCGTAACCCGCGGCGTGTGAGTGCGGCGACCACACCCAAGGTGATCGACGTTTTGCCCACCCCGCTCTGGGTGCCAGCGATGACGAGCCGTGGGATTTTCAAAACTCGACTCCTTTCCGGGCGGGTATCCCGGCACCATACCCATGTTTGATCGCGCGCATCTCGGTGACGGTATCTGCTAAATTCATCAATCGCGCTGGAGCGGCACGACCCGTTAAGACGATGCACGATTTTCGGCCTGCCAGAGAGAGCATATCAATCACAGCATCAACGCCAATTAATCCGCGGGCAATCGCACCGCAGATTTCATCTAATACAATGAGTTCATGGTAACCCGAAGCGATGGTTCTGTAGGCAAATTCCAGCGCCTGATGAGCGACCCGGGCGTGACGTGCATAGTCGGAATGGTCAGGTTGGGGGACAAATCCGCAGCCAATTTGGATAAATTCGACGAGTGGCAGCAACGTGCAGGCGGATAGTTCCCCGCTCACTTTGTTGGATTTGAGGAATTGCACGATCATCACTCGCTGGCCGTGTCCAACGGCACGTAGGACCATGCCGAGGGCGGCGGTGGTTTTTCCTTTGCCATCGCCGGTGAATATCAATGTGCGTGGAGTCATTATTTAATTAATGTTAGGCGAATGGAAGCGAAAGCAGCGAGAAACACCAATGCAGTGGTTAGCATCAGGCGGTTGATGAGCAGGATATCTGTGGCGGCCATGGGTTTCCGTGGTTCACCCATACGCGGACGCTCCGACGGCTGACCAAAGTAATGGTTGATCCCACCTAACTGGACACCGAGTGCGCCAGCTGCGCAGGCTTCCGCCAGCCCAGAATTCGGGCTCGGGTGCTTGCAGCCATCGCGGCGGCATATCAGCCATGCGGCTCGTGGGCGCAAACGGAGGATGGCTGCCGCCAGCACCATGATCGGCACGGTGAGGCGCGCAGGCAAATAATTGGCGACGTCATCGAGGCGTGCTGCAGCCCATCCGAAGTGGAGGTAGCGGTCATTTTTATACCCAAAGGTCGAATCAAGAGTATTAACCGCTTTGTATAACATGGCGCCCACGGGACCGCCAATCATCGCAAAAAATATCGGAGCACTCACCCCATCCACCAGATTCTCTGCCACGCTTTCCACCGCCGCCCGGACTACTCCGGGCTCGTCCAGCGATTGAGTGTCGCGTCCGACTAACATCGCCACCTGGTTCCGTGCGGCCGCTAGGTCACCCGCTGCCAACTCCTGATAGACCCGATCGCTGTGTGCGGATAGATCGCGGCCAGCGAGGCACGTGTAGAGTACCGTGATGGAGGCCATGTCCGCTAGGGCGGGATGCACGTGGGCAACTGCGGCAATCACTGCGTATGTCAAGCCGCCCGTGGCGGCCAGGACCAGTATTACGGTTAGGATGCCAGCGGTTCGGGCACTGTGGATTGAGCGGCGCAGCGGGGGCTCCAGCGCCAGTGCCAGCCGAGCGATGGCCCGAACCGGGTGGGGTAACCACCGCGGGTCCCCAAAAAGGAGATCCACTCCAAATGCTGTGATGACTTGATATTCGAGCCGCATCAGAGATCCAGTAGTTGATAGATATGGCGCATGTCTAGGCGTTCGCGGACAATGGCAGCTAGCCGATCCATCGCCGCTTCAATGTCGTAGAGGGCGACCACTCGGCCTAACGGGGAGAGGCCGGCGCGCACCCGCAGGCGATCAATGAACCAGCGGCGATGCGAATCGGTATCGAAAACTCCGTGCAAATAACTCCCCCAGACGCGCTCACGACCGCTACCGATCACCTCGCCATCCCCTCGGACAAGCACCGGGGCCAGAGAGTCATCGCAGCGGCTACGGCCATGGTGGATTTCATAGCCAGTCACGAGGTGGCCAGACCACAGATGTGTGCAGGCGGTTCGGCGCGTGGTTTTTTCCGCCGCCATCACTGTGGTCATCGCCAATAGCCCGAGACCACGCACCGGCGCACCGTTGGACTCGATTCTAAGCGGATCCTCTATCTGAAGACCTAACATTTGATAGCCGCCGCAAATTCCAATGATTTCGCTGTGTCCGGTGCCGGCTAGGGCGAGCACCGCATCCGCCAGTCCGGACTGCCGTAGATGCTCCAAATCGCTCACCACGTGCTTGCTTCCCGGTAGAATCACCGCATCAGGCTGTCCGAGGTCCGCAGGATTCCTAACAATCCGCAAACTGACATCGGGTTCGATGCGAAGCGCATCGATGTCGGTGAAGTTCGACACATGCGGTAGGTCGAGCAGCACAATGTCCACCTGCCCGGCGGCCACCATGGAACTCTGGGATTTTTCCGCCTTAAAGGTCACTGAATCTTCTTCAGGTAATCCAATACTTGCTAGATAAGGGATCACCCCAACAACCGGACAACCTGTGTGCTTGAGCACATAGTCGTGCGCGTCTGCTAGGAGCGATTCCTGGCCGCGAAACCGGTTGACGACAAATCCAGCGACCTGCGAGCGCTCCCACGCATTGAGCACTTCCATGGTGCCGACAAACGAGGCGTAGACGCCGCCGCGGTCGATGTCACCAACTAGCAGCACCGGGGCCTTGGCGTAGCGGGCCATGGCCATGTTGACGATATCATGGCGCTTCAGATTGACTTCGGCGGGGCTACCAGCGCCCTCCAGGATCACTGCGTCGTAATCGCTTGCTAGCGAATCAAATGCCTGCTTGGCCACCTCAAATGCCTTCGGCTTGTAGCGGATATAATCACCGACATTCATGTTGCCCAACGGCTTGCCTAGCAGAACGACTTGTGAGCCGGTGTCGGAATTTGGTTTGAGCAGGATTGGGTTCATGCGGGCCTCGGGTTCGATCCGGCACGCCTGCGCTTGGACGACCTGAGCGCGGCCCATCTCTAGTCCATCGCGGGTGACAAACGAATTGAGAGACATGTTCTGGGATTTGAACGGGGCGACGCGCAGACCATCTTGATAGAGGATTCGGCACAAGGCGGCGGTGAGTACGCTCTTGCCGGCATTGGAGCTAGTCCCTTGAAACATGAGCGTGGCAGCACGACGCTTGACAGTTAGGCGCGCTACCGACGAACTCAGGGCATCTGCTAGAGAAGTAGTAAGGGATTGATTATCCTTTCGGGTGCGCACCGCGACCCTGAAATACTGGTCATTCAAGCCGCCGAAATCGTCACATGTCCGGATCGCGATGCCGCGGGCGAGCAATTTTGCTGCAACAACCGTGGCGGTCACATAGCCGGGGGCGATTCGTATGAGGAGGAAATTGGCGTCCCCGGGGAATGGATGAAGACCGGGTAAAACTGCTAGATCGGCGTTCAAATCATCACGCAGTTGTTCGACGGTTCGGCGTGAATTAGCGATGAAGGCGCGGTCATTGACGGCCGCTACGCCGACGGCTTGCGCCAGGGAGTTGACATTCCAGACGGGTAGGTGGGCTCGCATAGCCCGCACCACGGCAGGGGCGGCGGTGGCGCAGCCGATACGAAGGCCCGGCACGGCAAACATTTTCGTTAGTGAGAGCAACACCAAAACATTGGCGAGGCGATATTCGCTGAATCGCTCGATGCCATTGACAAAATCCGCAAAGGCTTCGTCGATTACAAAGAAGGTTTGCGGGTTGCGCTCGATCAGAGCGCGCAGGGTGGCAGCATTCAGGCACTTGCCGGTTGGGTTATTCGGGTGCCCGAGATAGACGATCTCATCACCGTGCAGGTGCCGCTCTAATTCCTTAGTGTCCAAGGAAAATCCTGTCAGTTCGCACAGCGGGAGGTGAACGACTTTCAGGCCGGCGGAAGCAGCGGTCCGTGCATAATCGACATAGCTTGGGACTGGCACCAGGGCGCGTGCTTTACCAATGATATATGGCAGCCAGCAGAGAAGTTCCTCGCTGCCATTGGCGGCGATGATTTCATCCGTTGGAACACCATATCGAGCTGCGATTGCGGCGAGGAGTTCTACGCAATCCGGGTCAGGGTAGTGGACGAGGTTAGCTATATTTGCAGCAATGACGGGACGCAGCCAGTCAGGCGGTCCTAGCGGATTAATATTGGCAGAGAAATCTAGCAAGGTGGACGCAGGACGTCTTGAAACGGCCGCCAGTAGCCGTTGATTGCCGCCATGATTCTGTGGATTCATGAGATTTGGCAGCATGCAGCACCGACTAGGGCCGGCACCAATTCGATGATCTCGCAACCCGCACCGAGCGTGTCGCCAGTAAAGCCACCGATTTTATTGTGACACCAGCGGGTGAATAGCCACAATGTGAGCAGGGAACAGGCGCTAGCAGCTAGACCTGCTCTGGCGCAGATCACCCAGCTAACGAGAGCGCAGATGATGGCGCTGAACCATGGGTCGATCATTTGGCGGTGACTCACAAAGACCGAGCATAAGCCGCCGCTAGGCCTGGCATAGGGCAGCATGGCGAGTTGCAGCACGATCGAACAACGGCCGGCCAGGCCCATGAGTATCAGTGTTTGCCAGCGCAGGCAGGCGGGCACAGTCGCCAGAGCGGCGCATTTGAGTGCGAACACGCTCACTAGGATTAACACGCCCATCGCCCCAATCCGGCTATCGCGCATGATTTCCAGTATCCTTGCTTTCGGCCGCGCACTTAGAAAGCCATCGCCCGTATCCGCTAACCCGTCGGCATGCAGACCACCTGACACGGCTAACAGCGCGATCACTGCGATCACGCTGGCAATCAGCGGCCCAAACACGCGCATCGCTACCACGTCAAGCGCCGCCACCCCTGCGCCTGCCATCAGGCCGATGACTGGAAACCACGCGACGCTGCGCCCGGTCTGGCGGTCGTCACATGACAGGCGACCGACGAACGGGCAGATTGTTAGGAATTGCAGGGCGGCGGCGAGTGATTTCATGGGTCAGCAGTAGAGATCGATGCCTCAGCGAAAGTTGCCACTTCGGTGAGAATGGCCACGGCAGCAGCGACGTGATGCATGGCGAGGGCGGCACCGGTGCCTTCGCCGAGGCGCAGGTCTAGGTCGAGCAGGGGAAGTTTACCCAGGTGGGTTAGAGCGGCGTGGTGGCCCTGCTCGACACTCTGATGAGCGGCGATCATGTAGTCCACAGCCTTCGGACACAGTGCTTGAGCAATCAGAGCGCCGGCGGTGGAAATAAACCCATCGATGAGCACCGGCTTTCGGGCCGCCGCAGCGCCCAGGATCAGACCGGCGATGCCGCCAATCTCGAATCCGCCCACTTTGGCGAGCACATCAAGGCCATCGGTGGGGTCAGGGCGGTTGATTCGCAGCGACTCCTCGATGAGAGCGATTTTATGGGCGAACTGAGAGTCTTCAATTCCGGTGCCGCGGCCGGTGATATCGGCAACCTTCTCACCAGTTAGAGTGGCGACGATGGCGCTGCTAGGCGTGGTGTTGCCGATGCCCATTTCACCGGTGCCAAAGATATCGGTTGATTCTGCTAGAGATTGCGCTATTTCGATCCCGGCCTCAATCGAGCGAATTGCTTGAGAGCGACTCATTGCCGGCCCCATGGCTAGGTTGGCGGTGCCTGGGGCGATCCATTTGGAGATGATTTGTCCGTTCGAGGCGAGGGCGGAAAGATCACCGGCGACGCCCATATCCACGATGACTACACGGGCACCGGCGAGGCGAGCGAGCGCATTGACCCCGGCACCACCGGCGACAAAGTTCATCACCATCTGGACGGTGACATCCTGCGGGTACTTACTTACGCCGCTAGCTGTAACGCCGTGATCGGCGGCCATGGTGACGATCGTCTTGCGTGCCACCGGCGGACTGAGAGTGTGGGTCATTCCAGCTAGGTCTTCCGCTAGATCCATGAGGCGGCCCAGCGCCCAATGGGGCATCGTGAGTTGTTCGAGGCGCGTGTGTGCGGCGGCGCGCCATGCGGCGTCCTGGGGCTGGATTTGTTGGATGGTTTGTTCGAGTAAGCTCATGGATTCAATGGCATTGGGATGTTAGGTTGATAACGTGCGGGATTTGATTGTGAGGGGCTGGCCACAGACGACCCAGATGACGTCGTCGCAGTGGTGGGCGATTTCCTGGTTGGCGCGTCCCGCCAAATCACGGAACCGGCGGGCGGCGGCATTTTCAGGCACGATGCCCATGCCGACTTCGTTAGTGACGATGAAGATCGTGCCTGCATGCATGCGGCAGGCGTGGGCCAGCGCTTGGCAATGCTCGCGGATTGAATTTTCAGATAATTTTTCATCGCGACGCTCTGCCTCAAACATCAAATTATTCACCCAAAGCGTGAGGCAATCGACGACTAGCACCGGCACGTGAGTTGACGCATCAATGGTGGCGGCAAGTGCGACCGGGGCATCTAGGGTGATCCAGTCACGGCCATGGCGGGCGAGGCGGTGCGCCTCGATGCGCCGCTCCATCTCTGGGTCGATCACCGGGCAGGTTGCGACCAATCCGCGCGGTCCGTCCAACGCCTCAGCCTGGTGCTGGGCATAGGCGCTTTTACCGCTACGGCAACCGCCGGTGATGAGGATGAGGTGGCTCACGCCAAGTCCTCCAGTCTGACTCGGTCGCCTGGCTGCAGGCTGCGCATCACGGCGCCGCCATCAAAGGTGGTCAACTCGGCCATAGCTCCTGGTGCTACCTCAAATGTATGAAAATGTTTTCGTGTCTCTAACTCTAATAAATGACAGAGCAACGCACGAAATATGCCGCCGTGAGTAACGACTAGGATGTGACTCGCTGGGTGTCGGGTGATGAGTTCCGCTACACATTGGACGCGGGCGAGAAACCCGCCTAGCAGCTCGCCATTACCGGGCGCGAATTCTGGGTCAAGGCGCATCATGCGAGACATGCCCTGCGGGTCGGATTGCGCGATCTCGGCATAGGTCATCCCCTCCCAGGTGCCAAAATCCACTTCGCGCAATTCGGCGGTGGTGACGATGGGCGGGCCGCTTGTCGGCAGGATGAGGGCGGCCGTTTGTAGGCAGCGATCGAGCGGGCTGCACAAGCACGCGAGGGGTCGGAATTTCCTAACGAATTCCGTTAGGGCGAGCGCCTGATTACATCCAGCATGGCACAATGGGGTGTTAGTTACTCCTGCGAATCGTTGTTGTTGGGTAGCGGTTGTGGCTCCATGGCGGACGAGCAACACGTTTTTAGTGATCATGCACGGGTGCCGGTGATGACCAGGATGCGCGCGGGGCAACTCGTGGGTGGCGCTAGCTCATTGGCCGCAGCACGGGTAGTGAGCGGTGCGTGTTGCGCGAGCAGCGCAATCTCAGTCCAGTAGATGCCTCGCTTGGGAGGCGTTAGGTATAACAACATGTGGTGGTCTCAATGTCTGTAGATCGCAGACGGTTGAAAAATCCCCTCGGGC
>JAYSPI010000204.1:0-16990 GCA_043722215.1 Prosthecobacter sp. | reverse complement strand
GCGCGTTTACCGATAGAAACCCATACCCAGGGTGGATGGCATCTGCGCCGGTGATCTCTGCCGCAGCAAAGATGCGGTCCATCTTCAAATAGGAGTCCTTGCTAGATGCCGGACCGATGCACACCGCCTGATCGGCGAGTTGGACGTGCATCGAATCCACGTCGGCCTCGGAATAGACAGCCACCGATTCCACTCCGAGTTCGCGGCAAGCACGAATAATGCGGAGGGCGATTTCGCCGCGATTGGCGACCAGGACGCGTTTGAACATGGATGGTAATTGGGAAAAAATCAGGAATCTAAGAGCGGCTTCACTTGATGCGGAACAGCGCGTCGCCGTATTGAACCGGTGTGCCGTCCTCGGCGATGACCGCCGTGATGACGCCAGCTTGCTCGGCCTTGATTTCATTCATCACTTTCATGGCCTCAATGATGCAAACCGTCTGCCCGATCGAAACCGTCGATCCCACCTCCACGAAACTCGGCGCGCCCGGTGCCACTCGCAAGTAAAACGTCCCCACCATCGGCGAGGTGATATCGCGACCGTCCACTACCGGCGCACTCGGCGGCGCGGCATGGGCTGCCGGTGCCGCTGGTGGCCCGGAAATCACCGCTGGCCCGGCCGCTGGCAGGCTGGCCAACAGGCTGCGGAGGTCGTCGATGTCGGTGCCTTTTTTCAGTTTGAGGTGAAAGTCCTTCTTGGTGAGATCGAAGAGCGTGAGGCTGTGCTCATTCATGAGTTCGACGATACGACGGATGTCCTGGAGTTCCACAGTGAAGAAATAGTTGGGAGTTGGTTGGCGGACGCCAAACGCGCTTCGCTCGTAGAAACTAGAAAGAGGCCAGATCCATCGTCAAGCGAGAACGCCGCCGACAACACGAACATCAAGCGCCAGCGGACACCGCGAATTTTTCACAATCCGCTTGAGGGACGGCGGGGTGACGGCCATGGTGCGCGCAGCCGCCCACACCATGGCCAGTCCTTCCACTCACACTCTCCACACCGCCTACGATTCCAAAGTCGAAGGCAACATGATCCTGACCCGCGTGGACGCCGCGATCAATTGGATGCGCAAAAATTCGCTCTGGCCGATGCCGATGGGGCTGGCATGTTGCGCGATCGAATTGATGGCCACGGCCTCGAGTCGCTTTGATATTTCGCGATTTGGCATGGAGGTCATGAGGTTTTCACCCCGCCAAGCGGACGTCTTGATCGTCTCGGGCACCGTCACCTACAAGATGGCGCTCGCCGTCAAGCGCATTTGGGACCAGATGCCAGAGCCAAAATGGTGCATCGCCATGGGCGCCTGTGCATCGAGCGGTGGAATGTATCGCAGCTACGCGGTGCTCCAGGGCATTGACCTTTTGATCCCGGTGGACGTGTACATCTCGGGTTGCCCGCCGCGGCCGGAGGCACTGATCGATGGCCTCATGGAACTCCAAAAAAAGATCGAACGCGAGGCGTCCACCGTCGCTCAAAAGAAAGCCTTTTTCGACGGCCTCTCCTGACCTCATTCATTCGCCATGTCCTCCGCCACCGATGTGACCCAGCTCCGCCAAGCGTTCGGAGCGATGATTCTCGAATCCGTGGATTTCCGCGACGAACTGACGGTTTACGTCGAGGTCGCTGCGCTCCATGACGTGCTTGTTCATTGCCGCCACGTGCTCGACTACGCGATGGTGCTCGACATCTCGAGCATCGATGACCACGGCCAGGATCCACGCTTTGAAATCGTCTATGAAATTGCCACGGTGGACGACGCCAAGCGCCTGCGAGTCAAGGCCCGTGTGGCCGAGGATGTGCCGCTGCCATCCGTCACCGACCTATGGGGCGGTGCCGATTGGCACGAGCGCGAAGTCTGGGACATGATGGGCATCCCGTTTTCCAACCATCCCAACCTGAAGCGCATCCTGATGTGGGAGGGCTATCCATTTTTCCCGTTGCGCAAGGATTTTCCGCTAGCCGGGCGTCCCTCTGAAATGCCCGATGTGGCATTCACCCGCGTCGCTCCGCTGGAGGGCGGCCCATTCGTGACCTGTGCTGGCGGTGCCAATACCGTCGTCCGCGAACCCAAGGCGCGCGTCGTCGAGTGACCGGCATCGCGATTCACTCGATCCCGACTCACGGCCTACTGCTGGCCACTCCCATCCGCGCGGTGATGCTCGCCGCGCTCGCCATGCGTCCGTGGCCCGTCGCCATGGGATGATGAACCGGATCGGCCACTTGATGGACTGGCCTGTGGCGGGTCAACGGGCTGCACTTGCCGCGGCTGCGGCGTGCCCATCGCCGCGGGCCGGCTGAACCCGCTGGCTGGCGGGCGGGGGGGCGATACGCGATAGCTCGGCGACGAACCTTGCGAATAAGCACCATGCTCGCCATCATTACCGGTCGGTTGACGCGCGCCGCCATACGATCTCACTGAGCCACTCGGGGCAGCACTGGGATAACTAGGTCCGTAGTTTCTAGCATAATTAGTGGTGCTGGCTTGGCGCGGAGCCGCGTACGTCTGGCTGTAAGTACTACGAGTGACGTATCCAGAATTAGGCGACTGCGGGCTGACCTGGCGTGCCCAGCTGTAGCTAGAATTTCGATAGGCGGTCTCACGGTTGCGGTAATTCACCACCACGGCGTAATTCACGTTACGCGGCGGTGGGCAGTATCCGTGACCAGGGCTCCAGCCATACGGATGCGGCACCCCATAAACCACAGTAGGGCGATAACCGATCGGGTAATAGCCATTCAGATAGGGATCGTAGTAGCAGCGGCGGCGGTAATCGTAATAGCTATAGCTATACGGGTCATAGCCCCAGCGCGGATCACCGGTGGCCACAAACAACGACGTCGAAAAATTGCCGCCACCGTAGCCATAACCCACTCCTGCATCGGCGCGGTAAGCGCCCCCGGGGTAAACATAATACGGGTCGTAGGTGCACGAGCTGAATGCCAGTGTGGCCGCAACTCCTGCGCCGGCAGCGATCCAATGACGAAGTGGGTTCTTCATGGCCATATGGATAGCCTCACCGGAAATTTTTTTCGAGTTCATTTCACAGAAATTTTACGCCGGTGGCGACCATGGGTTGACAGTCTCGGGCATTCTCCGGTTTCATGCGCTACACTTTTATGACCTCATCGCACGCACCGATTCTGATCACTGGGGGAGCTGGCTACATTGGCTCCCATACCGTCCGACTGCTGGCCAGCCAAGGTCGCAAAATCGTGGTGCTCGACAACCTCGTCTTCGGCCATGAGCAAGCGATTATCGACCCCGCGGTGGAACTCGTCGTCGGTGACGTAGGCGATCAGACCTTGGTGCGCGCGTTGTTTGCCAAACATCAATTCGGTGCCGTGATCCACTTTGCCGCCTTCGCCTACGTCGGCGAATCCGTCACTAATCCACTCAAATACTATCAAAACAACACCGCTGAACCGATCAAGCTGCTGCAAGTCATGCAGGAATTTGGCTGCAAGGTGTTCGTGTTTTCCTCGACCTGTGCCACCTACGGCGTGCCAGATCAACTCCCAATCACCGAAAACAACGCCCAAAACCCCATCAATTCGTATGGCCGCAGCAAGCTCATGGTCGAGTGGATCCTCAAAGATTGCGACCAGGCATGGGGCCTGCGCAGCGCCTGCCTTCGATATTTCAATGCCAGCGGGTGCTCGCCCGACGGTCAAATCGGCGAAGACCACAACCCGGAAACCCACCTCATTCCACGCGTGATGATGGCCGTCACCGGCGAAATCGACTATCTCGAGGTGTTCGGCACCGACTACACCACCCCGGACGGCACGTGCATCCGCGACTACATCCACGTCGAGGACCTCGCCGACGCCCATGCGCGCGCTCTCGACCATCTGGCCACCGGCGGCCAATCCGTCCGCTGCAACCTCGGCACCGGCGTCGGCGTCTCCGTCAAACAAATCATCGCCGCCGTCGAAGAGGTCACCGGGAAATCAGTGCCCGTCAAATTTGGCCCGCGCCGCGCCGGTGACCCCGACTCGCTAGTGGCCGATCCAGCGCTCGCCAAACAACTCCTGGGCTGGCAAGCGACCCGCACCGATGTGCGCGACATGGTCCGCCCCGCATGGCTATGGATGGAGGGTCCTCGACACGGTCGATATCCAGCCAACGACCATTCTGCGTAACCGCGATGTATTGACAATTCCGCTTGCGGACTTGGCCGAAACCGCCCAATTTGCATTTGTAAGAATCAAACCCCATGCATCCCAACTGCTCTGTTGCCGTAGGCGCGAAGTCCGCGTTCACTCTGGTAGAAATGCTCATCGTCATCGCTATCATGTCGATTTTGATGACGGCGGGCTCCATCGGCGTCAGCAGCATGAGCGGTAAAGGGGTGAGTAGTGGGGTGGCCACCGCGGAGTCGCTCTTTGACGAGGCCCGCACCATTGCCATCGGTAAAAACCTCCGCACCTGCGTGCTGGTCGCCAAAACCCTCACCAATAACTCCGCCGACGACCTCCGCAGGATCCTCGTTGCCACCGAGGAAGCCGATCCGATCACCGGTCTGGCCAAGGCTGGCCCCACCGCGACACCCAAGTGGGTGCTGACCAGTCGAGGAGCGGTCCTGCCAGACCAAACGTTTTTCAGCAAGGTTTACAGCGCGACTCAGGTGACCGGGGGTACCGCCCTCCCCACCATCAGCTTGGTCTCAGGAACCACGAACATCAAGAGCGCCTACGTCGGTGAGTATTTTATCTATCAATTTAACAGTCAGGGGATTTGCACCACGGCCGGGGCCACCTTCATCATTGGCGGCGGCGCCAGAAACCTGACCAAACCAGGTTCGGGAGCGACCTTCACCGATGGTGCGCCGGTGGTCACGGCGTCCAGCAAGCGCGATTTTGGCGGGTTTGTCATTTGGCGCAATGGGCGCACCTCCGTGTTCCGCAACCCCGATCAAATGGGGGCCAGCGCCCTCACCACTCTCACCGCCAACCGCCCCTTCTAACTTCATGAATGCCTCCGCCACTACCCCCACTCGCGGGTTCACCCTCATCGAAACCGTCATCGCCATCGGCGTGCTCGCCGTGCTCCTCACCGGCTTCATGCTGGTCTTCACTCCCGCCGCCGCTGGCATCAAACAAGCCATCACCACCCAGGACGCCGACCGTCTCACCTCCACCGTCGAGCAAGAACTCGTCACTCTGCGCACCGGGGATACCGCCACGACCGGCTTTGAAAAGGCGTTCACCCGCATCCAACAAAGCACGGTGCAGGCCACCGCGTTGGTCGCCTATCAATACCGCGGCAACCTTGCGAGCATCCGCTCCGATGGCACGCCTGCGCCGATTGCTAGCATCACAGGCAAAGTGGCAGGCACCGACTACGTGATTCAAACGATGGTTCGCCGCGCGAGCGACGATCTCTTCAAGAATACGACCAGCGGTGATGTCACCGCCATTGAAGGCGGCCTCTATCTCGTCAAATGCACGCAACTCGTGTTCAAAAACAACACGCTCACCCTCGGCACCGCCGGCACCATCAGCGATCTCAAAGGCGCTGGATCCTATACCGCCGTCAATTACCCTGAGGCGGTGATACCGTTCGCAGCGGACTTTTACAACGTGCCTTCCAAGAGCGCCGTGTATATCAGCTCGCCCGCATTCGATACCTTTTTCAGTAAGGCCAAAACCCCGGCGTTCACCCGCAATCTGGCGGTCCGCCGCTAATTCAGCCACCCATCCCAAACGATGACTCTCCAACGGCCAAAAATTTCCCGTGGTTTCACGCTAGTCGAGTTGCTGGTCGCCATGACCATCACCACCCTCATCGTGACCGTATTGGTGTCGATCACCTCGCTGGCGATGGATACGTGGAACCACAGCCGCGCCGAATTGCGCGCCGCTCGCCAGGCCAAATCCTTGGTCGATAGCATGGCGGGCGACTTTGAAGGAATGGTCATACGCCGCGGTAATCCCTACGAATGGCTCTCCGCTGTATCCACCATCCCCACCAACGGCGGTAGCAACAACGCCGCAAAATTGATTTTCTTCACCGCCGCCACCGACCGCTACAACGGCGAAATCGGCAACTCGGTCGATAATGGCGGCGATGTCTCGTGCGTCGCCTATAGCCTCGACTACCGCGACCCAATCGCCGTCGGCACTCCCTATAAGACCTTCGTGATCAACCGCTACCTGGTTAACCCCGATCAAACGTTCGGCACTGCCGCCTCCCCTGGCCCGCTTGGCCAAACGAATTTGACCACCGCATTCTCGTCATTCGATACCAAATTAGCCGACCAAACGAACTTTGTCTGTGAAAACGTATTCCAGTTCACCGTCACATTCCATGTGGAAGCAACACACACCGCAGGTGCCACCACCACATTGATCGATGTGCCCGTGACCATCGGCAAAACCTCCTCGGGCCAGGTGGTTGACAAGCTCTATATCAAGGGGGCCGGCATCACCACCCCGGCATCGTTCAGCCCGCCGTCATCGGTCACCGCAGGGGAATTCCAAGCCGGTCGGGTCAAGTCGGTCGAGATTGCCCTCACCGTTCTATCTGACCAGGGCACTGACATGCTGCGCAAGAAATCCAGCCTCGCCAGCGACCCTAAGTTCCTGGCCAAGAATTCCTATCAGTATAGCAAACGGGTCCAGATCCCAGGCATGTGACCCCTAGGCCCGTCGATCGCAAAAAATTCCCTAAGAGATGAGTTGCCAGCGCCCGGGATCGTCACCACATTCCCGCCGTGATCTCACTTGCGAGCCTATTTGGAAAATCCGATCGTTTCTTTGAACTGCTGTCCGCCAGCGCAAAATCGGCACACCAGAGCGTCGAGGCTCTGTCGCGACTACTAAAAGACGGCGATAGCAACGTGTCGTTAGCAGAGCTCGCCGTGGCGCGACGCAATGAAAAGCGCAATGCCGAAACCATCAGCGAAGAACTGGTCAAGGTATTCATCACCGCCCTGGATCGCGAGGATATCGAAGCATTGTCGCGCGCACTCTATCGAATCCCAAAAACCGTCGAGAAATTCGGCGAACGCTTCGAACTCGTCAAACATCTAGTCAAACCCAATTATTTTTCACCCCAAATGGCGATTGCCCAGGAGGCGGCCTCGGTGGTCGTGCGGATGGTCGATATGCTACCCACTAGCCCAAAACTCGAGGAGATCAAGGCGGCTAACGACATGATGCAGGAACTCGAAGGACGTGCCGACCAATTGGTGCTCGAGTGCCTGAAGGAGATTTATTCGGGCACCATCGATCCGATCAAAGCGATGGCCATGCGCGACCTCTATGATCTACTCGAAAAAGTCATCGACCGCTGCCGCGACGCTTGCAGCATCGTTTCGCAAATCGTTCTAAAGAACTCCTGAGGCCCACATCGCATGACTCTCGGGATCATATTCTTGGTGATATTCATTGCCCTCGTCTTTGAATACATCAACGGCTTCCACGACACAGCTAACTCGATTGCCACGATCGTGGGCACCAAGGTGCTCACCCCGCGCCAGGCCATCGCCATGGCCGCTATCACTAACCTGCTAGGCGCGCTAGCCGGCCACGCAGTGGCCAAAACCGTCTCATCCGGGCTAGTGGACTCGCAATTCATCTCTCCATTAGTGATTGTGTGTGCGCTGTTAGGTGGAATCATCTGGAACCTCCTCACTTGGTGGCTAGGCCTACCGTCCAGTTCAACCCACGCGTTGGTCGGTGGTATCTGCGGCGCTGCTCTGGCCAGCTCCCATGATAACTGGCACTCCATCCTGTGGTCGGTGAGCAAGATCAAGGACGGTAAAGTGGTCATGGAGGGCGTCCTCCACAAAGTTATCGTCCCGATGATCACCTCTCCCATCATCGGGTTTTTTGGCGGTTTGCTCGTCATGGGCCTGCTCTACGCTCTCTTGCGCTCCGCTCGCCCGCGCTTCGTCAACCACTTCTTCGGCAAGGCTCAGATCGTCAGCGCCAGCTTCATGGGGTTCGCTCACGGCCTAGCCGATGCGCAGAAAACCATGGGTGTTATCACCCTGGCGCTCGTAACCGCCACCGCTACCGGCAGCTTCATCCAGCTTCCCAGCTGGCTGGGGTTTCTGCGGATGGACAAGTCGATGGCCGCCGAGCACAGCATCACCACCTTGCAAAAACCTACCGCCACCCATGACCAGCAACGCGCTGCCGCCGAGGTGCTAGAGCAAGAAGCCGCCCATCTACAACCCGGCGAATTCCGCGAGGCGTTCCTC
Organism: Prosthecobacter sp.; assembly: GCA_043722215.1. GTDB lineage: Bacteria > Verrucomicrobiota > Verrucomicrobiia > Verrucomicrobiales > Akkermansiaceae > Luteolibacter. Next base: position 8,779 of record JAYSPI010000204.1, on the reverse strand, counting down.
ACGATGGCCGCCAAAACCCACGCGGCGCTCGACGATTCCGCTGCTGCCACCCGCGTGAGCGCACTGGCTGCCGCGACCCACCACCAACTTGTCACGGCCGAAGCCGAGCGCGTCATCACCAAAATTCCGGTCCTCGGCAGCATGGTCGCCGCCCATTTTACCGACTGGGAAAAAGTGCTGAGTAAGGAGATTGCCACAGCCAAGGCGGCTGGCAAGAAGCCGTTAGTGGTTGCGGCCACCAAGGTACACGACCTATCGCCCGACGTCCCGATTTGGATCAAAGTGATTTGCTCTCTCACCATGGCGGCCGGCACCATGGGTGGCGGCTGGCGGATCATCAAAACCCTCGGCCACAAAATGGTCAAACTCCAACCCGTCCACGGCTTCGCCGCAGAAACGGTCGCCGCCACTCTGCTTGCCGCGACCGGAAGCTTCGGGATGACCGTCTCGACCACTCACTCGGTCACCACCGCCATCATGGGCGTCGGTTGCGCCAAACGCTTCAATGCCCTGAAATACTCGCTCGTCGAACGCATCGTCTGGGCATGGGTCCTCACCTTGCCCGCCGCAGGCGGTGCTGCATATCTGCTAGTCCGGGGCTTCCGTCTGTGCGGCTGGATTCCCTGAACATTCGCCAACTCCGCGCTTGGCAGCAGCCCGTCTTTTATTCGACACTGCGGTCATGCACACCGCATCGTTTCTCAAGGACCTGTTTGATCTCTCCGGCAAAACCGCAGTCGTCATCGGCGGCACCGGCGAACTTTGCGGCTCCATGGCCGTCGGTCTGGCACGCGCAGGCGCTGAAGTCGTCCTCGGCGGACGAATCCCTGAAAAAGCGGAAAAACGCTTGGCTGAAATCGCAACCTACGGCGGCAAAGGGTACTTTGTGCCACTGGATGTGACCTCCTGTGACTCGCTGCAAAACCTGCTAGACACCGTGTTGGAGCGCTCTGGCAAGGTGGACATCCTCATCAATGGCGCTGGCACGAACTCCCCCACCCCGTTTCTCGACATCACCGCCGAAGAATACCAGCGCATTCTCGACACCAATCTCAGCGCCGTTTTCCGCGCCTGCCAGGTCTTTGGCCGCTACTTCATCGCAGAATCCCAACCCGCATCCATCATCAATCTGGGCTCCATCTCCGGACTCAACCCGCTGTCGCGCGTCTTCACCTACTCGCTCTCGAAGGCAGCGGTCCACAACCTCACACGTAACCTGGCGCGCGAGTGGGCCGACAACGACATCCGCGTCAACACGCTGGTGCCAGGGTTTTTTCCCGCTGAACAAAACCACAAGGTGCTCGATGAATCGCGCGTGCTCGAAATTCTCCGGCAAACCCCGGCCTCCCGCTTCGGCAATACCGAGGAACTCATCGGCGCGACACTCTTGTTAGCATCGGCCAAGGCCGGCTCATTCATCACCGGCATCGAAATGATCGTCGATGGCGGGTTCCATGCGACCTCTATCTAACTGAGCGCATGGATGCCTATCTGATGGCGCGCGCATAACTCTGCCACGGCTGCTATCTCTAGCAGCAGCGTCCGATTTGCCTCAATCGTGATGCCCGACACCCCGGCCGCGGCGCACGTTTCAATCGTCCGCGGCCCGATCACCGGCACATCAAACCGAAAATCTTGGTTGGGCTTGGAGACTTTAACCAACATGATGTCCTTGCCACGACCCATCTCGCCGCCTCGCTTGATGCAGGCATTGGTCCCCTCAAACGCCTCTGCCGCCAGCACCGTGCCATGGCGCACCAGCACGCTCTGACCGATATCCAAGGCGCTGGTTTGCTTGGCAATCCGAAACCCGAACTCCGCATCACTGAGTTGGCGCTTTTTGAAGACGGGCCCGCAGACGGGCCCGGGACCCGGCAGTAAGTCGTCCAGAAATGTCGTCGCCGATAGCACTGTGATGCCATCCTTGCCGAGGGCATCCGCCACCGCCCCAAAAAGCGTCTCGGCATTGCGCTCTTTGAGTCGCGCCAGAATCATCAGGACCCGCAGATCCGGCCGCATATCAAACAAATTCTTTGGTGCGATCTGCCCCATCATCACCGCCTCGGTCACCCCCTCTCGACGAAAAAACTTCAGCACTTTGCTCAATTGCGCCACTCGGAACCACTCGATGGCATCGACCTGAGTCGCCAAGCTCGGGTCGGTTTCACCCTGAATGGCCGCCACCGATAGCTTGACGCCGGGGGCATGCCGACGCGCTGCCGCAATAAAGGTGGACGGATAAACTCCGCTGCCTGCGATGATGCCGATGTTGCGGGGATGGGCCATGCCGTGTGACTGGGAAAACCAATTGCCACCGGCGAAATCCTGGAAAGTAGCGGCTGTGGGACTCGAACCCACACTCGTTAAAACTCGATTTTGAGTCGAGCGCGTCTACCAATTCCGCCAAGCCGCCTTGGTGCCCGGCGAATATGTCTGGCTCCGCTACCTAGCGCAAGCGGATTTCACTCCACCATGGTTGTTAGTTCAGTTCTTTTTTCCGCCTCCATTGCCGCCCTGTCCCGGCGCCTCCTTATCGGGTAGCGCAACCGGCGGTGGGCTCGCTGTGGGCGGTCGGGCAATCAGACCGCCTGGGAGTTGGCTCACCCCACCGTTGTTAGAGCCAGCGGCTGGTAGCTCGGGTGGTTTGGCCATGAGTTGCGCGCGCTCCTTGACTAGTGGTTCGACGGTGCTCTTGGCGACTTCAAAGGTGCGACCTGCCAGTGCCTTTTCCTTGGCGAGCTTCTCTCCCAGCGTCTTAACTCGCTCACTGAACGCTCGCTCCTTGGCCTGGGCGTCTTCTGGCTTCTCCCCGGCCTCCTTCTTGCGTTCCTTCGGCAACTCTGCTGCCACCGTGACAGTTAGATAATAATGATCCGCGCCTGCGCGGGCGGGGGTCAGGGTGAGCGCGTAGGAAATCCCCTCGAACGTCTCGATGCGCGCGTGACGTTGGCCAGAAGCATCCCCCCGTGCACGCGCCTGATCGGCCGTCACGACGTCCTCGAAGCGCGCATACGCAAATAAACTCTTCAGCGGCGTGGCCACCGTGGTTGCGAGCGTCTCGCTCGGGGCAGCCCCCTCAAGCTGAAACTCTGCATCTTCTGACTGACGGCTCAGTCTCCACGCCGGGGTGTCCACGCCCATATCACTCAAGGTGATGGACTGGATTTTTTCCGGATTGATGAAATCATTGGCTAGCCAACGGACGACGTCCGCACTGACCGCAGGAAACATCTCACTCACCGCATAAAACCCGGAGGGATCCGCGTGGTTGCGCACATACCGCCCAACGGCAATATTTCCTCCCATCGCGGTCCCCTCTCCACTCCCTTCGATCGACTTACCTAACGAAACTCTAGCGACTTCACGACCTGTTCCATCCCGCATTGCTGCCGTTAGACCGCGTTCCGCCGCCACCGTGGACGTTTCATTCATCCCAAATCGCCCCGCAAACGATACCCCCGCTTCCAATCCACGGGTGACCTTGACCTCGCCGAGCGTCCGCAGAAAATCGTTGATGTAATTCGCATTGGCCGGATAACCGTCGCGTTGCACCACCGACCACTGACTGTCATGCTTGACCAGCGTCACCACCCCGCTCGCACCTTGAATCTCCACCGACGTCACCTCCGCTGCCGGAAATGATTCCAGCAGCGTCTGGCCTGGCGCACGCTCCGTCGCGCTTGCACGGGCTGGCTTTTGCGTGAGTTTCACCGCAGCGACTGCCCCGCCCAGAGCGATGGCGATAACCCAGAAGATGATAACCTGACGTGAATTCATGTGATGATGATGATGTTGAATTTAAGTTAGAATCGATCCAGCACCTCAGCGCGCCCGTGTCGCGCGGCGGCGTTGGAGATAAAGCCCGCTTCCGACCAGGATCACGATGAGCGGCATCGCCGCCACATTGAGCAGGGTGATCTTGCCCGCCAGCTTATCCTTTTGCCGGCGCAGTTCCTTTTGCTGTTCGCGGATGAGCTTGGCATACTCGACCTGCTGCTTGCGCAATGTGCGAATTTCAGCCTCTTGTTCCGGCGATAAATAGAGGTCCGCTCCACCCGATTTTTTTGCCTGGAGTTCGCCGAGTTTTTGCTGGGCGGCCTTTTGTTTCGCCTGGAACTCCTCAATCTTGGTGCCAACCTGCTCGTTGAAGTCCGACTCCATTTTCTGCACCACGGTGAACGGTCGGTGAATCGCGGAACGTGAGCGGGCTCCGATCAGGTGCTTCGATCCAACCGCTTGATCTAGCAGATTGAATAATAACGAGGCGTTGCCATTGGCCGGCGACGCGATCTGTGTGGCACCAAGATTCTGCACGTTATAGGCAAAGCGGTCGTAGAACGCGTCCACATCTGCTATCAGAAAAACGTTACCCGGGGTGGCGCTCTCCTTCAGCACACCCTGTTGAGACGCGTCCTTGTGGTCGCCGCCTGCATCGCTCTTGGCCGCCGGAGCTCCCCCTGGAAAGGCCGTCTTGAATGTTCCTGATAGATGAGTCACCAGATCGTACGCACTGCCCGATGGATGGAAACCGATGGCTAGTGTGGGATCCAACCTCGAGGCCCGCGCCGCATCCACCAACCCTGCACTCGCCGTCGATTTCACCAAGGTGTTGGCCGTCACTCCCCCACCGCCGGTGAGCGTAAAGCCCCCCGGCAGGAAAAAGGTGCAGGACGCCAAATCCTTGGTGATCACATTGTCCTTCTGGGGCATCGCTCCCTTGGCGAGTGTCAGCACGGCGAGACCTAGGCGATCCCCTCCGAGTTTGGTCGCCAGCACCGGATCCGCGAGGACCTTATCGGACTCAAAGGAAACTCCCCACGCGCCTAACAGGGTCGGCAGCGTCGAGCGGGTCAGAGATTCCTGCTGGCCCACCATCGGATTGCCGCTGCCCGTCATCTGCGCCGCTACCGAACAGGCGTCGAGGCAGGCAACCACGGTGCCGCCGTTGAGGAGGTATTGGTCCACGGCAAACTCCGCGGCCGGCGTAATCCCCGCAGGATGCACTAGCAACAGCACCTTGATCTCCTTGGAATCAATCACCGGCCCTTCCATAGGAATATCCACCACCTCGAAGGATTGCTTAAGCTGCTGATAGATCACCCACGGTGGCGTGGGTCGCTGGCCCGGCACCATCGCCGGGCTACCCTTGAGATTCAGCGCGGACATGATCCCCACCTTGGGCTTCACCGCAGTGCTGACCTCGGCGATCGCCTTGGACAAGTGGTACTCGAGCATCGTTTCATCGCGCGGATCAATGAACGGAATCACACTGGTGCGGTCCAGACAAGAAACTGCTAGACCAAAATAGAGATTTTGATCATCCATGCGCTGGCCGTTGATGCCATCCAGATTAGCAGAATCCTCAGCGTCGGTGTCTGGCTGTGGGTCGAGGTTTTCCACCCGCAGTTTCCCCATGGCCAGGGACCGGTATTCCTTGAGTAGGTCATCGGTGCGCCGCATGTGGAGTTTGAGTTCTTCCGGCATGTAATCGGTGTTGCGCGATGCGTAGTAGCGGATCACCACTGGCGTGTCCAACTCACCGAGGATCGCCCGGGTCCCTTGCGATAGCGTGTGAATCTGCTTTTGGGTGAAGTCCGCGCCACGATTGCCCAGCGGCGTGAGCGCAACGAGCCAGTTGGCAAACACGGCAATGGTAACGAGAGCGGCAACTCCAAATGCCGCGCGGGTAACGGGATGTGTGATCTTCATTGTGATTTCTGCTAGTCTAATAAACTTTTGCGACGGCCTGTTAGGCACGCTTCGACGATAGAATCGCGCTCGTACCTAACAGGCACACAAACACCAACGATCCGAACCAGACCAGATCCTGGAGCCGGAACATGCCACGGTTGAGCGAGCGAAAATGGTCCCAAACACCAAACGAAACCACCGCCTCGACCACCGTCGGTGAGGCCGCTTTGGCGAGTTCCCGGGTGAAATCGTCGTACCCGCAGAGCACCATGGTCACACAGATCGCCACCGCAACGATCAGGCAAACCACCTGGTCGCGGGTACAGGCCGAGACCAGCATCGTAATGGCTAGAAACGTGCAGCAAACCAACCAACTGCCGACATAGCCTGCCAAAATGGCACCGTTGTCCGGGTCGCCTAGGTAGTTGACGGTTAGCACAATCGGAAACGTTAGCACCAGTGCCACCAACCAGACAGTCGCCGCGGCGAAGAATTTTCCGATGATAGCGCTCCATGTTGTGAGCGGGAATGTCCCTAGCAGTTCGATGGTGCCAGTGCGTTGTTCGTCGGACCAGAGCTTCATGCCCACTGCAGGTGCGAGTAGCATGAAGATCCATGGGTGCCAGAAGAAAAACGTCCATTCGAGCGACGCGTCACCGACCCGCATGAAGTTGCCGAAGCTGAACGAAAGCCCCATTGAAAGGGCCAGGAAGATGACAATGATCGCGTAGGCAGTGGGCTGCGCGAAGTAGCTGGTGAGTTCTCGCTTGTAAATCGTTAGAGACGTCATGGTGAAAGGGATGGATTAAAATTGCGGATCAAGAGCGGCAGGGATCGCCCCCATGCTTGGGTCGGAATCAGGCGGCGGTGTCGCGGGTCGTCAGACGCCGGAATAAATCAGTGAGTGAGCCGGTGCCGGATTGTGCCAGCAGATCGGCGGGCGTGCCGTCAGCGACGATTTTCCCGCAATCCACGATCACCGCGCGGGTACAGGCGGCCTCGACCTCCTCAAGGATGTGGGTCGAAAAGAGAATCGCCTTATCTTGGCCGAGTCGCCTGATGAGTTGCCGCACCTCGTGTTTTTGGTTGGGATCAAGCCCGTCAGTGGGTTCGTCCAGGATGAGCACCTCGGGATCGTGGAGCAACGCCTGCGCCAGGCAGGTCCGGTGCCGATAGCCTTTTGAGAGCGTATCAATCGACTGGCGGGCGACCGACCCGAGGAAACACGTCTCGATTGCGCGCTCGACGGCGGAGTGGTTCGCGGCACCTTTCAGGCCACGGATGCTGGCACAAAATTTGAGAAACCCGATGACCGTCATATCGTGATAGAGCGGCGCGGATTCCGGCAGATATCCGACCTTGGTCTTGGCCGCCCGCGGTTGGTCGATGATCGAAATCCCGCAAACCCTGGCGTCTCCCGTAGTCGGCGGTAAAAATCCGGTGATCATACGCATGGTGGTGGATTTACCGGCTCCGTTAGGTCCTAAAAATCCTAGCACTTCGCCTTTTTTGACGGTGAACGTTAGATTGTCCACGGCGCGTTTGGATCCAAACTGTTTGGTGAGATTTTGAACTTCAATCATGAGCGGCAATTCAGTTAGCTGGGGCAGTGTCGCAGATAGGAACGGCACCGCCACCGATTCTTGTTTGAAAAATTCTATACTAGCGGAAATTTGGCCGCCGTGGTGGTCACTGCGTGGCCACCTTGACGAGCAGGCCGGTCTTCCTTACATAGCGAAGATTCGCCGCAAAAAACCCCGCCGCCCCACCGCCCCACACCAGGTTGAGCGCCAGCGCCCGCCCGATGAGCCCCCACGGCGTTGGATGCCCTCCGAGGACCACCCGCATTCCCTCGAATACCGCCGTGCATGGTAAGGCGTGCGCGATCGGTTGAATCCACCCCGGCAGCACCGAGACGGGATAGAAAACCGCCGCCAGCGGCTGGATGAAAAATGGCACCGCCCAGGCCAAACTCTCCGCCGCCTGCCCCCAGCGCATGATCAGTGCGGTGGAAACCATCCCTAGAAACCATCCAAAAAGCATTAGATTCGCGAGAAATGGCAATAGCGCCAATCCCATGGTGGATAGATCGAAGCCGTAGGCGAGGGCAGCCACCACAGCCAGCACCACCAGGGTGACGCTAACGCGCAGCACGCCGACCAAGCAAGTGGCAGTCACGTATTCAGCGGTGCGCACAGGAGCAACGAAGACGTTGAGGAGGTTGCGCGTCCACACGTCCTCCAGGAACGAAATGGCCACGCCTTGCTGGGAACGAAACAGCACGTCCCACAGGATCATCCCGCCCAGTAAAAACGTCGTCGCTGTGGGTAAGCCACCCGCTGACTGCTGCTGCAAGTAAACCGTTAGAAACCCCCAAACTAGCAAATCAACCAGCGGCCAAAACACCAACTCCACTAACCGCACCGGGTGGCGCGTATAGAGAAAAATATAGCGGAGGACGAGAGCACCGACGGTAGTGAATGAAAATGGCATAAGGTTAGCAGGGTTGCGCGATCCCTCACTTGAGGCCGAATGCCTCGACCTCACCGCGGGCCACCCCGATGAACAGGTCCTCGAGTGATGCACGATTGAACCTGGCGGAAATATCGCCGGGCGGCCCCTCGGCGAGCACCTTGCCGCGATGGAGAAAAACCAACCGGTCGCAGACCTCCTCGATGTCACGCATGTTATGTGAGGTGTAAAGGATCGACAACCCTTGGTCCTTTTGGAGTTTGCGCAGCAGTTTGCGCACGCGGTCGGCGATATCGGGGTCCAGCGAGGCGGTCGGCTCGTCTAGCAGTAGCAGGCGCGGTTGATTAAGCAGGGCCTTGACCAGATTCACGCGGGTGGACTCACCCGCAGAAAGTTTGCCGGTAACGGATTTGCGCAGGTGGGTGATATCGAGCAACTCGAGCAGTTCCTCGATGCGTTGTTTGGGCCGCGGGATCCCGTAGAGCTGGGCAAAGACCGCTAGATTTTGCCAAACTAGCAGATTGGATGGCAGGCTGATGTAAGCGGATGAGAAATTAATTTGGCGGAGTATCTCGATTCGATGTTGCCACAGGTCGAGGCCAAAGATGCGGACGAC
>JAYSPI010000203.1:0-3162 GCA_043722215.1 Prosthecobacter sp. | reverse complement strand
AGGAAGGAGCCTTTGATGCGGCCGTACGTGGGTTCAAGAACTGCCACGCAGTCCACCAGAAGACCGGGCTACGGCTCACGCTGACCCGCCACAACGTTCAGAATATCGAGAAAATCCTTGATTTCATTGAGGAGCAGGAGATTCAGAGGGTCTGTTTTTATCACCTAGTGCCTGCGGGTCGGGGCAGCGAATTGCAGGTTCTCCAGGCGGATGAGGCCCGCGGTGCCATAGACACTCTGATTGCTCGCGTTGAGGCATGGCACCAACAGGGAGTCGAGCGCGAACTGCTCACCGTGACTCAACCGGCGGATGGTGCTTATTTGTTAGTTCGTATGGAGAATGAAAATCATCCAAATCTATCAGAAGCGCGCCGTTTGTTAACATGGAATGGTGGCGGAGCGAACAGCTCTGGCCGGGGGATCGCTAACATCGACACTCAGGGGACGGTACATCCCGACCAATTTTGGCAGGATGTGATTCTGGGCAACGTCAAGGAGATGCCATTTTCGCAGATTTGGGAGGGCAAGAATCCAGCCTCAGCCGAGATCCTTGCCTCGATCCGGTCGATTGGCCAGCTCACGATCCAGCAGCGCCAGGAGCGCATGACCGGGCCATGTGGGCCTTGCAAGTGGTTTCAAATTTGCGGTGGAGGGTTCCGGACCCGTGCGGCCTTCACCCATGACGGCAGCCTGTGGGGTTCCGATCCCGGGTGCTATCTGCGGGATGACGAGCGCTGAGCGATGGGGGTCACGGGATGACCTCCAGGCGGTAGAAGCGTTTTGACCGGGTCGAGGCGGCGGGATCGGTGGCTTGCAGGTTGGTGCCGGTGCCGGTGAGGTCGTCACCTAGTGTGGTCCAGGAGTTGTTTTCTAACGAATCGCTGGACTCGACGCGGTAGGTGACGCCATTGGCGCTGGGGAACGTGAGTTGGAATCCGATGTGAGGGAGGAAAGCGGTGGAGGTGATAGCAAGCCTGCTGGCGGCGTTGGTGGGGTCGGTGGCGGCGAGGAATTCTTGGAGATTGGTCATGCCGTCGCCATCGGGATCGGCATTCGGGTTCACGTCGATCACTCCGAAGTAGGTGAATTCCCACCAATCGGGCAGGCCGTTGGCATCGGAGTCGACCATGGCGAGGAGATTCAGGACGCCGCCAGTGCGCACCTTGCCGGTCAGTGAGGCGACCGGCGAGGTGTGGTCGAGGACGCGTGCGACGCGTTGGGAGGCGGATTCATCTGGGAAGTTGTGTGCGGCGAAGGCGACCGCGCCGGCGACGTGGGGTGTGGCCATTGAGGTGCCGTCCAAGAATTGATAGATTAAGGATGGGTCGGTGGAGTTGACCAAGGTGGCGGGGGTGTTGGTTGCGGCGAGCAGGGATGCGCCATCGGCCTGGGAAACAGTGATGGCGGGAATCCAGATGGCGATGGTGCCCAAGGTGCCTACCAGTGGGCCGGTCACATTGTTATAGATGATGACACCCATGGCCCCGGCGGCCATGGCATTGGCCACCTTAGTGGCGAAGGTTGCCGTGCCGCGTTGGATCAAAGCAATGTTGTGGGTCACCGCGGAGGGGAACTCGCTGAGGGTGTTGCCGGTGCCGCAGTTGATCAGGGTGGCGGTGATGCCTGCGGTGGTGCCGCTGTAGTTCAGGCCATCTGCGGCATAGGAGGTTGTCGCGTGGGTGACCGAGGCGCTGGAGGTCGCTAGCCACGTCGGCTTGAGCGAATTAATATTGGTTCCCGGTGCGGCCAGATCCACGGTCGTGGCACCATAGTTGGAAAAACTAGCGAGTTGATTGGTTTGGGTGCTGGCGGCGACCACAATCATGTGATTGAGGCGGTAGCTGGCGGGGTATGTTAGGGTGCTGTCATTGTTAGCGGTGTCATTGCCAGCCGCAGCGCAGAAGACGATGCCGGCATCGCCGGCGGCCTGGATGGCGGCGGATTCTGCGATACTGCTAGATGTGCCACCGAATGAGGCGTTGATAGCCACGATATTGACGCCCCTGGATTTCATCATGGCGGCGTATTGGAGAGCCTCGATTTCGGCGGATGTTTGGATGCTGGAGCCATCGTTAGAGACTTTGAGGGTCATGATTTTGGCGTGGAAATTCACGCCGATGATGCCGAGTGAGTTATTGCCGGTGGCGGCGATGGTGCCAGCGACGTGGCTTCCGTGACTGCCCGAGTCGGCGATATTGCCATTGTGGTCGGCGAAGTTGAAGCCGTGGATATCGTCGGTGAATCCATTCGAATCGTCATCGACGTCATTGTTGGTGATTTCGCCTGGGTTCGTCCAGAGGTTGGAGATTATATCGGGGTGCCCGGCGTCGAGGCCGGTATCGAGTACGGCGACGATGACTTCGCGGGTTGGCGGGCGGGCGAGGTTCCAAGCGGCGGTGAAGTGGATATCCGCGTCGCGAGTGCCGGTGGTGGCATTGACGGTTTGGCCGGTATTGTTCAGGGCCCAGAGATTGGTGTAATACGGGTCATTGGGCTGAAGTGACGAGACGACGCGGATATAATTCGGTTCGGCGACCAGGATGTTGGGGTCATTTTTTAGTTCCTGGATCAGGGTGGCGGTGGATTTGCTAGCGGAGCGCACCACGCCCATCACTCGTCGGTGGTAGGTGGATAGCCAGGCAAAGTGGTGGTCGAATTTTGCGGCATGGCGGATGGCGGTGGATTTGGCGGTGACGAGTGAGGTTCCTGGGCGGCAGGTGACAATCACTTCGCCCTCGACATAGGGGTCGGCCGCGGCGGAGGTGTGCGCAGAGAAGGTAGCGACGAACATCACGGCCAGCGCCCAATGGAGCACGCGCAGTCTGAGTGGCGGCGTGGCAACGAGCAGGCTCATCGGGGAGGGTGCGGTATATTTCTAACCGATATCTTTGATCAGGGCGGCAGCGTAAAAGCCATCATAACCGGTGGCGGCGGGGGAGACCGGGCGTTCTTCCAATAGGCTGAAGCCGCCGCGGTCTAGCAGCGAGGCGATGGCAGCATGGTTTTCGGATGGGAGGATCGAGCAGGTGGCATAGACCAGGCGGCCGCCGGGTTTGAGCATGGCGGAGTAGCTGGCCAGGAGGTCTTTTTGGATGGCGCGAACGCGGACGAGTTGGGCGGGTTTGATGCGCCATTTGAGGTCGGGTTGGCGTTTCAGGGTGCC
>JAYSPI010000202.1:0-5040 GCA_043722215.1 Prosthecobacter sp. | reverse complement strand
TCGAGCGGAACCCGCGGAAACCCTTGGCACGAAGCAGCACGCGCTTGCGACGCTTGCGGCTGGCCGGTGAGTTGGTGGCACGTGGCATTTGGTATTATTGGTTGGAACAGACCGTTGATTTCATTTCCTTCCACAGTCTCGACTGTTCTTGTCTCCCTTGCGGGAGCAGGCTGTGTGAAGACCGTCCGATTCGCGGACGGGGCGTATTATTCGTTGCGGCGATTCAGTTACCGGGAAAAAGGAAGATTCTCTCTGACGTTTCGAAGGTCAGCATCGGAGACTAGAGCAGCCTGCCCAAGACGACGCTTGCGCTTGCTGTTCTTGCCTTGCAACAAGTGGCGAGCCCCTTGTTTGCGACGCAGAATTTTCCCTGTCCCAGTGACTTTGAAACGCTTGGCAACGGCTTTCCGTGTCTTTGCTTTTCCAGAGACTCTTGGCATGGGACGGGAAAACTAGGCATCCCCCAACCCTTGGCAAGCCAATAATCACAGATTCTGCATTTTCAATCTGCGCGTCGGCTCACCCGACTGGCGCGACTCTCCACGGTGGCCGAGCAGGATTGTTTTGCGCGGGTGCGAGAAACACCGTAGCTCCCCCGTATCGCAGCACGCTCCATGACCTTGCTCATTCACGTTATCACTGCGCCCAATCGCACCGGATCACTGGACCCGCGGGCGGCGCCCTCCACCCCATACTGCCACCTCCAACCATGATTGCCACCGCGCCACCCGCCCGCACTGAGCCGCATCAAGACGCGCCGCTCCCCCCCCGGCCACCGGCAGCGAACGCCATGCCGCAGCCCTTGGTGCGTATGGAACAAATCCGTAAAACCTACCGCCTAGGTGAATCGGAAGTACCGGTCCTGATGGACGTTTCGCTGACGATAGGTCGCGGCGAGATGGTCACGCTGATGGGAGCATCCGGATCAGGCAAGACCACCCTCATGAACATCCTGGGGTGCCTCGACCGCCCAAGCTCAGGGCAATTCTGGCTCGACGGCCAGGAAATGAGCGAGCAGCCCGCCGATGTGCGGGCGCTGGTGCGGATGACCCAACTGGGATTCGTCTTCCAAAACTTCAGTTTACTGCCGCGAACCTCGGCGCTGCAAAACGTGCTGATGCCGTGCCACTACGCGGTTCCGCGACCGCCACGCAGCGCGGCGCTCGCATTGGCAAAATCACTGCTAGAGCAAGTGGGACTAGCAGACCGGATGCACCATGAACCCGCACAAATGTCGGGCGGCCAACAACAACGGGTCGCCATCGCACGGGCTCTCATGAACCGGCCAAGCCTGCTGCTAGCCGACGAGCCAACCGGTAACCTGGATTCCCGCGCAGGTGCGGAAATTCTGCAAATGTTCCAACAACTGCATGGCGAGGGCATCACCGTGATCCTCGTTACCCACGACCCCAAAGTGGCGGATTACGCTGACCGCACGATTCACATGACCGACGGAAGAATCGAGGAAGATCGGCACCAGCGCACCACTGCGGGAACCCGCATCCAACTCGAACGCTTGACCCTACGGCAGCAACCCATCGCGGAGGAGGCTCGCCCCGCCACACCCGCCACGCGCTGGGCGGTCATGACCACCCGCATGGCTCCGGCATTCCGGATGGCATGGGACAATTTGCGACGGCACAAAATGCGCTCCTCTCTCACGGTGCTCGGAATCATCATCGGCGTGGCTGCGGTCATCGCCATGCGGGAAATCGGCCAAGGGTCGAAACTCGCCATTGAAAAAACCATCACCAGCATGGGTGCCCATAAAATCCCAATCTTTCCTGCCGCCGTCAGCACCGGCGGCGTCAGCCAGGGCGCCGGCTCCTTCCAAACCCTCAAACCCGAGGACGTCGATGAAATCGCCCGCCAATGCCCTGCCGTCACCGTCGCCGCGCCGTTAGTCTGGTCCCAGGCCCAAGCGGTTTACGGCACGCACAATTGGTTTCCGCAGCGACTCACAGGCACCACCCCGTGCTATCTAGCAACCCGCGATTGGGACCAGCTAGCAGCAGGCACGTGCTTCACAGATGACGACGTCCGATTGCGCAACTCGGTCTGCCTGCTAGGTGCTACGGTGTGCAATGAATTGTTTGAAAACGAATCGCCAATCGGCAAAACGATCCGCATCCGCAACGTCCCGTTCGAGGTCGTCGGCCTGCTAGATCGCCGCGGCACGGACATGATGGGCAACGACCAGGACGATTGCATCATCGCCCCATGGACCACCGTCAAGCTGCGACTCAATGGCCTCGGGACCGGCGCAACCAAGGCGACAAACGCCGCCGCCTCAGCGAGCAATTCCACTCACAACCCGTATCCTGCGGCCACCCGCATCTACCCGCAAGTCTCGCCTGCCCACCTCGTCAACCGGCCGCCACCCGCGAGTCCAGTGAACATCGATATCATTCAGGCGAAAGCCGCCACCACCGAGTTGATGCCCATCGCCATTCAGCAGATCACCGCACTCCTCCGTGAGCGCCACCACTTGGCCGACGACGATGAGGATGATTTCAAAATCCTGGACATGACCGAAATCGCCCGTGCCTCGTCACGATCCTCGGAATTGATGTCCACCTTGCTGCTCGTCGTGGCCGCCATTTCACTGGCGGTGGGCGGGGTTGGCATCATGAACATCATGCTGGTTTCAGTCACCGAGCGAACCCGCGAAATCGGCCTGCGGATGGCCGTCGGCGCACGGCAGCACCAGATCCTGCAACAATTTTTGCTGGAAGCCTTCTTGCTGTGCCTAGCCGGTGGGGCGGTGGGCATTCTCCTCGGTCGCGGCACCTCGATATTGGTCCGTGAAATCCAGCATTGGAGCACCGAAATCTCCGTGCCCATGATCGTAATTTCGGTCCTGATCGCAGGGAGCGTCGGCCTAATCTTTGGGTTTTACCCGGCGTGGAAAGCATCACGCCTCGACCCGATCGAGGCGCTCCGCCATGAGTAATCCATGACAGATCTCCCTAGGCGTGACTGGGAACCTCCTAGTCGCTGGCGTGTCTGTTAGCCCTTAGACAAGGGCATGAGAAAAATCTCTGCTCCAACTATCGGGAATGAAACTCACTCGTCCCGTCGCTTTTCACAAACCCTCGGATTCGGAAAAATGGCGGGCGCGATCCTTGGCCTCGCTCTGCTCCACAGCCCGGCACAGCTGATGGGTGCCACACTGCCCGGCGCGGCCAGTGTGGCGCTGGCCTGGAACGCAAATCCCGAACCCGATATCACCAACTATCAACTGCACTATGGCACCCAGCCAGGCGTTTATCCCAACAGCCTGTCCGCCGGAACCAGCACCACTGCCACCGTGACCGGCCTGGTCGAGGGCACCACCTATTATTTCGAGGTCAGCGCGTGGAATCAATCGAACATCCAGAGCCCGAAGTCAGCAACTGTGAGCTATCAAATCCCGGTGCCGACAATCAACGTCACGGCCAGCGTGACGCTCGCATGGAACGCAAATCCCGAATCTAACATCACCAACTATCAGTTAAACTATGGCACCCAGCCCGGCGTTTACCCCAACAGCATCGCCACTGGAACCAGCACCACCGCCACCGTGACCGGCCTAGTCGAGGGCACTACCTATTATTTCGAGGTCAGCGCGTGGAATCAATCAAACCTCCAAAGCGCACAGTCAGCGACGGTGATCTATCAAATCCCGATCTCCTCCATCAGCCTCACAGCCTGGGCCGCTGCCGCCAACCTGGCTGCAGCAGACGCCGACCCCATGGCAACCCCTCATCATGACGGCATTCCAAATCTACTGAAATACGCATTTGCGATGAATGGTGGCGGCGCGGACATCCGTGTGATCGCACCAGGCACCGGCACCGAGGGGCTGCCGAACATTTCGGTAACTGATAGCGGGACATCGCCGGTACTTCGGATTGAGTTCCTACGCCGCAAAAACAGCGTACTGACCTACACCCCTTGCAAATCCCTCGATCTGCAATCCTGGCAACCGCTCAGCTCCACCCAACCACTCAGCGTCACGGATCTCGACACGACCTGGGAACGGGTGGTGTACGCCGAACCCTGCGACCCCACCAACCCCTCCTACTTCGGCCGGGTCGAGGTGATGTTGCCCTAACCCGCGTGCCGACGCGGGATGGGGCCCATCACTCGAAGCCTGCGGCTTTAGTATCGCGCAGAGCGGCCTCCCTGAAGCTGCGCCAGCATTTGGCGGGCAAACGGCTAGCAATCACCAACACCACCTGAGCGATGATAAAGCCCACTAGCCACGGAAACGCCTTGTCCATAAACCCATACGAATGGAGCCCCACTCCCAGCATGTTCACACCGAACCAGGAAAACGCCGTGATGGCATTGCCAAAGATGACCATCGCCATCAGCCCGCGCTGACGAACGAATCCACCCCAGCGGGCGTGCAGAACCAGCGCACACCACAAGACAATGAGCAGTGCTCCATTTTCCTTAGGATCCCATCCCCAAAATCGGCCCCACGATTGGTCGGCCCAAATCCCGCCCAGCACCGTGCCGACGAAGCTAAATAGCGTGGCAAAGCAGACCACGCCATAAACCATGCGCGTGAGCGTTTGCGCGGTCTCGCGGGTCAACCTGCGCGTGAATAGCCCCAAGCATACATACACCACCGCCAACATGCCTGCTAGAAACATCGCCGAATAACCGGCAGTGATGACCACCACGTGGGTGGCCAACCAGATATTACTATCAAGCACGGCCTGCATCATCTCCAGGGTGTCGCCATTGGCGCCCAAGTGGTGGGCGATGACCAGCGTGATGAAACCCACCATGCCGGCACAGGCGGCCCCGATGCCATCCCGGAAAATGCGTTCGAGCACCAAGCCGATGAGCACGGCCCCCCAGCCGACAAAGATGGCCGATGAGTACAGGTTGGTAACCGGCGGGCGCCCTTGCAAATACATGCGTGAAAACATCCCAAACGAGTGGACCACGAGCGCCAGAACCAACAGCAAGAACGCAGTTTGGCGCAACCCTCTGGGACACACCAGCCATGACCCACAGGCTAGCAAAAACGCCCCGAGATATAAA
>JAYSPI010000201.1:0-3992 GCA_043722215.1 Prosthecobacter sp. | reverse complement strand
CAAGGCCAAACTGGTGGCTCTCTTTGAAACGGCATTCTACCAATGGACCAGCGCCGCATCCTCTACCTATGCCATCCCTAGTACATGGCGCGATATCGGTATCCGCCGCTATGGGTTCCACGGTGCCAGCCATAAATTTGTGGCTGAGCGCGCAGCTGAGATCTGCCAGCGCGAGGATGTGGCCCGCATCGCCCGTCGCCTCTATCAGGATGGACCGCAGTCGGTGGCGGCTGAACCGATGCGAGTAGTTTCCTGCCATCTCGGCGGGTCCAGTTCGGTGACCGGGATTTGTAATGGTGTGGCCATCGGCAGCAGCATGGGCTTCTCACCACAAAGTGGCTTGCCGCAAAATAACCGCGTCGGTGACCTGGATTCCGAGGCTATTCCATATGCCATGCGCACACTTGGCATCACCCTGGAAGAGGCGCAGCGCCAGCTTACCAAGGAGTCTGGGTTGTTAGCAATCTCCGGGGTTTCTAACGATACTCGCGATATCCAGGCCGCTGCCGCAGCGGGTGGCCCGGCTGCTAGGTTGGCGCTTGACGCCTTCGTCCACTCGATCCGCCATTGGATCGGAGCGTTTCATTTTGAGATGGGTGGGCTGGATGCCTTGGTGTTTACCGCTGGAATCGGTGAAAATAATGCCCGACTCCGCGCCGAGGTCTGCCATCACCTCGAACCATTCGGTATCGTCCTCGATGCCGCTAAAAATACCGCCTGCTTCGCCACCGAGGCTGACATCAGCGCAACCTGCTCGGCGGTGAAAATCCTCGTCATTCCCGCTAACGAAGAACTCGTCCTCGCCCGAGAGGTAATGCGTAAAATTTCCTGACTTTCACAATTCTTTTACATTCCACCAAACCTCACACCCACCAAATACCACCATGGCCAAACAAGCAGTAGGACTTCTCGAAACCCGCGGCCTCGCCTGCCTCGTCGTAGGCGTTGACGCGATGCTCAAATCCGCAAACGTCGAACTCGTCGGACCGATGAAACAAGTTGGCAACGCCATGTGCAACGCGGTCGTCACTGGCGATGTCGCCGCCGTCAAGGCCGCCATCGACGCCGGAGCCGCCGCTGCCGCTAACATCGGCGAGGTCATCAGTGCTCACGTCATCGCCCGCCCGGACGATGCAATCGACGGTGTGCTGCCCAAGGAACCCGTCCGCGCAGCCCGCAAGTAATGGCGGCCAGAAGTGGCGGGGATGGCGCGCTCATGATGAGCGCGTCCTTCCCCGCGCGCATCCGAGCTCTAGCGGAAACCCCATTCATCTATGTTCCTAGCAGAAGTCATTGGACAGGTCGTCTCTACCAAGAAGGACGAACTCATGGTCGGCCGGACTTTGCTCCTGCTGCGACCGAAGCTCGTTGACGAAAAGGATCCGTCCAAGTTTAAGGACGGTCACAACACCATCGTTGCCGTCGATACCGTCGGCGCGGGGGAAGGCGAGCTAGTCCTGTTCTGTCAGGGTAGCTCCGCGCGCGCCGCCAAGGGCCTCAAAAATATCCCCGTGGATGCCGCCATCGTTGCCATCATCGACCGTGTCGAAGTTCACGGAAAAACCATCTATAAAGAATGAACTCCCTCGATCCAGAAACTATCCGCGCCGTTGTTGAATCGGTGGTCTCGCGCCTAGCAGCTAGCCAGTGCCAGGATCTCACTCCGCCACCTGTCGCCGCTCCATCCTGCGGGTGCTCACGCACCTCTTCCTCTGCGCAGTACGGGGTTTTTGCCTCGGTCGAGGGGGCGGCGGAGGCTGCCCATGACGCCCACCTGCAACTCAAAAAACTGGGCATCGCCGGCCGCGCCCAGGTCATTGAGATCGTCAAAGGCCTGGCCGTCGGTAATGCCGAGAAATGGGGCCGCTTTGAGATGGAGGAAACCAAGATTGGTCGGGTCGATCACAAGATTGGTAAGCTGCTCATCACCAAAAACGTGCCCGGCACGGAGTGGCTGCAGCCCTATGCCTTAAGCGGTGATGGCGGGATTACGTTGGAAGAATACGCGCCCTTCGGAGTGATCGGTGCCATTCTGCCTGTTACCCATTCGGTCCCCACTCTGACCGGTAATGTCATCAGCATGGTCGCCGCAGGGAACTCGGTGGTCTTTAACCCGCACCCCGGAGGTGCCCGCAGCGCCGCCATGGCCGTGCGTGCCTACAATGAGGCAATCTATCGGGCGATCGGCATCGACAACTTGATCACCACCATCGAACAGCCGTCGTTAGAGTCGTTCGACCAGCTATGTAAAAATCCCCATGTCGCCTTGCTCGCCATCACTGGCGGCCCGGCCGTGGTCAATGCCGCGATGAAATCTGGCAAGCGCGCCATCTGCGCAGGACCAGGAAATCCAACTGTGGTGGTCGATGACACTGCCGATCTTGCCAAGGCCGCCCGCCAAATCATCGAAGGTGCGGCATTTGATAATAATCTGCTATGTATTGGTGAGAAGGCAGTGTTTGTCGTCAGCTCGGTGTTCAAGCGCTTCTGTGACGAATTGCAAAATGCCGGGGCCGCGCGCCTTAGCTCCAAGCAACTCGAGCAACTCACCGCCGCCGCATTTACCTATCAACCGACCGACGGCGGGTGCTCGCACCCCGTCCTGAACCGCTCGCTGGTAGGCGCCGACCCTGGGAAACTTGCCGTCCATGCCGGTACCTCCATCCCGGCCGGCACACAACTGCTGTTCGCAGAAACCGACGCCGATCATGCCTTCGTCCAAGAAGAACAAATGATGCCGATGCTGCCTATCGTGGCTGTCCCGGACTTCGTCACTGCCGTGCGCGAAGCAAAACGCGCCGAGCACAACTACCGCCACTCGGCCATTATCCACACCAAGGACGTCGATCACATGACCTACATGGCCAAGGAAATGGACACCACGATCTTCGTCAAGAACGGCCCATCCGTGGCCGGCCTCGGCCTGGGTGGCGAAGGTTATCTATCGTATTCGATCGCCACCACCACCGGCGAGGGAATTACCACCCCAAAAACATTCACCCGCATCCGCCGCTGCGTCCTGGTCGAAAATCTCCGTATCATCTGAATCACGAATCGCTCAAACCCCTAATCTCTAACCGATCAGCTGTCAGTATTCCTAAACCATGTTCACCGCCCAGGTCGTCGGCCACGCCATTAGCAGTCACGCCCATCCTTCACTCAAAGGATGCCGAATGATGCTGTGCCAGCCGCTCGGTGCCGCAGATGAACCATTGGGTGCACCGGTAGTGGCGATTGATCTTTTTGGTGCCGGTTTGCACTCAAAGGTATTTGTTTCCACCGACGGAGTGGGGGCCCAGCACCTCGTCCACGATGCCTCATCCCCGATCCGTAATTTTATCCAAGGAGTGGTAGATTAATTACTCAATTCTTTTCTAATATTAAAATGCGCATCGCCCAAGTCATCGGCCGGGTTACCCTCAGCCTACAAGACCCCTCCTTCAAAGGTGGGCGCTGGCTCATCGCCAATCCGCTTGATGCGTGCCAATTCAACGACGCGTGCCGATCGGCACCTGCCCTGTCTGCCCAGCCATCTCTGATTGCCTATGACAACCTGGGTGCTGGCACCGGTGATATCGTTGGCATCGTCGAAGGTGCCGAAGCAACCGCGCCCTTTGATTTCCCGATCCCCATCGATGCCATCACCGTGGCCATTTTCGATTCTCTTTCCTATCAACCACCCGCTGCCTGACCTCCGTCTAACCAACCAACTTATGAGCAAGAAAGTTTTCACTGCCGCAGATATTCATGCCTTCCTCAAATCCGGTAAATCCGCCGCCGATCTGCCTAAGGACGTGCTGCTGACGCCCTCGGCCAAGGACGCGTTGCGCGATAACGGCGGCGTAGCGCGTGCGAGCAGTCCTGCGGCTGCAGCTAGCGCGGTGGTCACCTGCGAACCGATTCTGCCGGATTATGAATTCCGATGGACGCCCGGTCAGGACCCAAAAACCCCAGCGGAAATCCAAGCGTTTTTCAACTCGCCCGTGATTGTC
>JAYSPI010000200.1:0-4662 GCA_043722215.1 Prosthecobacter sp. | reverse complement strand
TCGCGGGTGCCGTCGATGGCGAATCCGGCGGCCTCGAAGAACGAGGCGGTCCAGTCGGCGCGCAGGCGGTAGCGACCGGATGGGCCGATGTTCAATTGGAGGATGGCGGGGGCAGCACCGGTGGTGGTGGTGAAGGCGGCCGAGGCATCCCGCAGCGCTTCGTATTCCTCCGCGGCGCGGCGAGCGGGCAGAGGTGTGACGGTAGGAGCGCCGTCGGTTTGAGTGAGACCGGTGGCGATTGCCAGGGCGACGCGGGTGGCGCCATTGAGGGCGGCGGCGATGGCTTGATCGACCATGGTGGCATCGACTGAAGCGGTGACGGGTGCGGCGGGTGGGATCACGGGCGGCGTTTGGCCGGCCTTGCATTCCGGGGTGGCCATGGCGAGTTTTTTCCCCTTTGAGTCGGGGTACATGTTTGAGCCGATGATCTTATCCTTGCGGCGGCGGATGTTTTGGAACTTTGCCTTGCAGACGGCTTCGACCGACTGCTGGACTGAGCCGGATTCCAGGGCATTGAGCATTCCGCCTTGGGCCTCGATGGCTTGGAAGATCTCCCAGCTTTTGGCAGCGATTTGGTCGGTGAGCCACTCGATGTAGGTCGATCCGCCTGCGGGGTCGATGACGCGGTCGAGGCCACATTCTTCGCGTAGGATGGTGTGGATATTGCGGGCGATGCGGCGAGAGAAGGCATCGGACGTGCCGGCGATCTCGTCGTACGGGCCGATGTGCAGGCTATCGACGCCACCGACGACGGCGGCGAACGCTTCGGCGGTGACGCGCAGCATGTTGGTGTGCGGGTCGTAGGTCGTCTTGTTCCACTTCGACGTGCAGGCGTGGATGTGGACTGGGGCATTGGCCACGCCGTAGGATGCGGCGATTTTACTCCACAGCCAGCGGGCGGCGCGGATTTTGGCGATTTCCATGAAATAATCGGACCCGACAGCGAGGCGGATGCGGATGTGGGGGAGCACGGTGGCCGGGGTGAGTCCGCGCGCCGCCATTTCCTCGATATACGTCACGAGGGTGGCGATGACGTGGCCGAGTTCCTGGGTCGCGGTGGCACCGGCGTTGTGATAGACGTCGCCCTTGACGGCGATGGTGCGCAGTTGGGGTGCGTTTTTAGCCGCATAGTCGGTGAGTGCGGCCATGTGGTTGAAGCGGGTTTCGAGCGAGTGGCGGAGGGTGCCTTTGGTGACGAGTTCGCCGAGCGGGTCGTTTTCGAAGCCGCCGCGAAGTTGAGCGGCGGGCACGCCGAGGCGGGCTGCGGCGGCGATGGCGAGGGCGGCCACCGGCACGCTGGCCGGTCCGGATTGCCAGTAGCAGGCGACGCTGTCGGGAGCGATGCCGGCCAGGGCGGTTTGCACATCATCGGCGGATTCGAGGATGACGCCGCCGTGGCAGCATTGGGCTTGGCCGCACCCGACGGCGATGTTGAGTTCGCTTTGGCCGCCGTTGAGGCCGTCATGGGCGATGTGATTCAGGGCGCCGGGCGAGCTGGCGAGGAGTTCCTGAGAGACCTCCCAACCGGCTTTAAGAAACCCCTGGGTGTGGCTACCGCGAACGAGGGAATCTTTGCCTGGCAGGTGTTTGCAGTGTTGGAGGTTGGCAATATCCTCGCGCCGATAGATCGGCTGAATGGTGATATTCTCGTAGGTCTTGCTGACTAGGAGTTTATCGAAGGATGCCCCTTTGAGCAGTGATTCTGCAGCTTTGTGCCACTGGTCGTAGCTGTGCTCCGGAAAGTCTGTCAGCAATTGTTCCGCTTGCGCTTGGTTGCTCATGATGATGTGCAGTTAGAAAAGATAGATCAGTATTTGGTGTTGCGCATGTCGCCGGTTTCGAGGAACGCCTCATGGAAGGCGAACGCGGAGCGGAACGATTGCGGTGTGTGGCCGTTTTCGGTGAGCCTGAAGTAGGTCCAGAGGAGATCGCGGAACGATGGGTCAACGCAATTGCTGATGATGGCTTTTGCGCGTTGGCGTGGGTCCTTGCCGCGGAGGTCGGCAATGCCGTGCTCGGTGATGAGCACCTGCACCGAGTGTTCGCTGTGGTCCATGTGCGAGCACATCGGGACGATGGCCGAGATGCTGCCATTTTTGGCGGTGGCCGGGCAGGTGAAGATCGAGATATAGGCGTTGCGGGTGAAGTCACCTGAGCCGCCGATGCCGTTCATCATTTTTTGGCCGAGCACGTGGGTGCTGTTGATATTGCCGAAGATATCGGCCTCGAGGGCGGTGTTGATCGAGACGATCCCGATGCGGCGGACGATTTCCGGGTTGTTAGAAATCTCTTGGGGGCGCAGCAGCATGCGACCGCGATAGCTTTCGAGGTGATCATAGACGCCCTGGAGGACCGGGTTGCTTAGCGTGAGGGATGATCCGCTGACGAAGCTGCAGCGGTCCTGGTTGATGAGGTCGATGACCGAGTCCTGGATGACCTCGGTGTACATTTGGAAGCGAGGGATTTCCGGGTGTTCGCCCATGGCACCGAGCACGGCGTTGGCGACATTGCCGACGCCCGATTGGATGGGGAGGAAGGCCTTGGGGATGCGGCCTGAGCGGATTTCGGCGGCGAGGAATTCGGCGACGTTTTGGCCGATGCGGGTGGTGACATCGGTGACGGGGGTGAACTCCTTGATTTCGTCCTCACGGTTCGATTGGACGATGCCGACGATTTTTTTAGGATCGACCCAGACGCGTTGGGTTCCGATCAAGTCGTCGGCCTTGCAGATCGGGATCGGGCGCCGGTGAGGCGGCGATTTCGGTTCATAGATATCGTGGAACCCGAGGAGTTCCTTGGGATGGCGGCTATTGACCTCGATGAGGATTTTTTTGGCCTGGGAGAGGAAGGTAGGGGCTGCGCCGACGCTGGTGGTCAGCAGGATTTTACCATCCGGGGAGACATCTGCGGCTTCGACAATCGCCCAGTCGATCGGTTCGAGGAACCCGTAGCGGACGTATTGCGGCAGGAGCGAGAGATGCATGTCGAAGAAATGCGTCTTGCCGGAGTTGATGCTCTCACGCAAATCCTTGTTAGACTGATAGGGCGTGCGAAACTTGATGGCGTCTGCCTTGGCCAGTTCGCCGTCGAGGGACGGGCCGGTGGAGGCTCCAGTGATGACGCCGATTTTGAATTCGCGCTCTGCGTCGTGTTCGACACGCGCCTTGGCGGCGATGGCCGTAGGGATGACTTTGGCGGCACCGGCGGGGGTGAATCCGCTGAATCCGATCACTTCGTTATGTTGGACGAGGGCGGCGGCTTCGTCGGCGGTGAGGATGGGGTAGGAGCTATTCATGAAAGCAGGAGGCAGTGCCGACCGCGCGGGTATCGTCAAGGGAAACACGCGGCCGACTTGGAATCAGGGTGAATTCAGGCGATGGTATAGAGTACTTGGCCTTCATCGACTGCGTCGCCGACTTTGACGAGGATGGCGGTGATGGTGCCACTGGTGGGTGCGTTGATGGCGGTGTACATTTTCATGGCTTCCAGGGTGATGACCAGGTCGCCTTCGTTGACGGAGGCGCCGACCTCCATCGCGATCGCCTGGACGAGGCCCGCGAGTGGACTGGTGGCGTCGCCGCTACCGGCGACTGCCGTTGGGGCGGGGCGTGGAGCTGGAGCTGGGGCGGTGCGTGGAGCGGCAGGAGCTGCGGCGCGCACTGGGGCCGGGGAGGAATCGGGTTCGTTGGAGTCGATTTTTTCGACGACGACGTCGTATGCTTTGCCGGCAACGGTGATGCGAAGATGTTCCATGATGTGGTGAGATTAGCGGATTCGGTGTGAGGTGAGAATGGATTGGCGGCCGGCTTTTTCCCAGTGGGAATTCTGGCTCTTGATAGAAACGATACGATGGGTGGTCCCTAGCACTGTGGCGACGGCCGCAGCGATGAGGGCGATGATATCCGGGGTGATGCCCGCAGGTTGTGGTACGCTGGGCTCCGGAGCGACCGGTGCAGCGACCACGGGTGCAGCGACCACGGGTGCAGCGACCACAGGGGCAGCGACCACAGGGGCAGCGGCTTGCGGTGGTGCGGCGGTGGGCTTGGAGACGAGCGATTTGAGGCCGTTAAAGAACGCCCAGATGATGGCTGCGACGCCAATGGCGCGCAGCATCCAATCGAAGGCAGGAGAGCCGATTGAATCGGTAGCCGCCAGGGAGGTAAGGAGGATCGGGGTGATCATTAGAGTGGGATGTTGCCGTGTTTCTTGGGTGGACGGGATTCGTGTTTCCCCATGATGCCGCGGAACGCGAGCGCCAGGGTGCTGCGCGAAACGGCGGGGTCGATGACATCGGTGATCATGCCATTGCTAGCAGCCTGATAGGGAGAAGCGAACTTCTCGGTGTAGGCGGCGCGCAATTCTTTTTCCAATGCTTCTGGATCGGCGGCTTCGTCGAGTTCCTTTTTGTAGAGGACTTTCATGGCACCCTGAGCGCCCATGACAGCGATTTCGGCGGTTGGCCAGGCGAAGACGAAGTCGGCACCTAGGTCGGTGGGGCACATCGCGAGGTAGGCGCCACCGTAGGCCTTGCGGCAGATGAGGGTGATTTTCGGCACGGTGCCCGACGCCCAGGCAAAGAGCATTTTGGCGCCGTGGCGGATGATGCCGCCGCGTTCTTGAGCGAGGCCAGGCATGAAGCCTGGGACATCCACGAGTGACAGG
>JAYSPI010000199.1:0-3857 GCA_043722215.1 Prosthecobacter sp. | reverse complement strand
ATCTCGTGCTCGACCAAGCGTCGGGTCCGCCCTTCACTGGTGGTCACGACCCATGAGCCTCTTTTTCCTCAAACGCGTTCTGGCCAACCCTGTGCAAGTCGGCTACTTGGTGCCAAGCTCACCATTTTTGACGCGCAAAACCGCCAAGTTCCTCGATTATGCCAATGCCCACACGGTGGTGGAACTCGGCCCGGGTGAGGGCTGTCACACCCGCCGCATGATCCACCGGATGCACCCGAAATCGCGCCTCATCCTCATCGAGTTAGATGACCACTTCGCCAAGCATCTGGAGAAACAATTTGCCAACGACTCACGGGTCACCGTGATTCACGGCAACGCCCTGCACCTCACGGATATTCTGCACTCGCTCAAGGCAGCCCACCCCGACTACATCGTTTCAGGGTTGCCATTTACCATCATGCAACGCGACCTCCGCGAGGAACTGCTCGCCAGCATCGCCCAGGCGATGGGACCACTCAGCCGCTTCATCACCTATCAAGTCTCGCTGAGCATCTCCGACCACAACGCCTTCGATCTCGTGCGCAGCAACCATTGCCTACTCAATTTCCCTCCGCTCCATGTGATGGAAATGCGCAAATCCGCCGCCGCCAACGCCTGAGATCACCTCGGGGCCCCCTCCGCTGCGTGTATTCACCCGCCCCCTTGATCACCCCGCTCGCATGATCCTGCCATTCCTCCTACAGCTCGTCCAGATCATGATGGTGAACATCGTGCTCAGCGGCGACAACGCGGTGGTCATCGCCATGGCCGCCCGCAGCTTGCCTACCCGCCAACAACCCACCGCCATCCTGTGGGGCAGCGGCGGCGCGGTCGTACTGCGTGTGCTTCTCACCCTGGTGGCCGCGCTCCTGCTCAATGTCGCATTCCTCAAAGCCATCGGTGGCTTGATGCTCGTATGGATCGCCGCCCAACTCCTCGTCGGCGAAGACGAAGCCGCAGGCACCACTCACCGCCCGCCCGCCAGTCTAGCCAGCGCGATTAAAACCATCTTCATTGCCGACGTGGTGATGAGCATCGACAATACCCTGGCCATCGCCGCAGTGGCAAAAAACGATTACCTCCTACTCGTGCTGGGGTTGGCGCTCTCGATCCCGATCGTGGTTTTTGGCAGTGCCATCATCATGCGCCTGATGGACCGCTTCCCGATCATCGTTTATCTGGGAGCCGGCCTGATCGCCTTCACGGCTGGCAGCATGATCGATAGCGACCCGGCCCTGCAATCCTATCAGCCACATATCCTACGTGAAACACCGTACCTGCTAGCCACCACCCTCACCGCCGCCGTCATCGCGTACGGTGCGTGGCATAACGCCCGCCGCAACCGCTCCGCACGCGATGTGCTCGTGGCCGATCAACACGCGGCCCAGCGAATCGAAGACCGAATCGACTGACCCCGACCCATTAGAACCGCCGCACCACGGTATCGCTGCAGTAGGCGTCCCGGGAGTTCGGATGATCAAGCGTATAGTGCAGGCCACGCGATTCCTTGCGGCGCAGCGCGCACTCGACGATCAAGCTGGCGACGGCGACAAGGTTGCGGAGTTCCAGGATATCCTGATTGACCCGGTGCCCCCAGTAGAACTCCTTGACCTCTTTCTTCAGGTTGAGCAAACGCGCTGCAGCGCGCCGCAGGCGGTTGTCGGTCCGAACGATGGATACATAGTCCCACATCAAGCGCCGGATCTCGTCCCAATTATGATAGATGACAACCAACTCATCGGGTTCGGCGGTGTCGCCGTGTTCCCACTCGGGAATCTCAGGCGCGCTAAGCGTCGCCTTGCCCGGCGGATAGAGACGCATCATCTCGGCGAGCGCCCGGCGCGCCACCACATTCCCTTCGAGCAATGAGTTGGATGCCAAACGGTTCGCACCGTGCAAGCCGGTGCAGCCGACCTCACCCACCGCAAACAACCCGCGGATCGTGGATTTGCCATTGGCATCGGTGAGCACACCGCCACATTGGTAGTGAGCGGCGGGCACCACCGGAATCAATTGGGTTTCACAATCGAGTCCAAACTTCATGAGAGTCTCGTAGATATTGGGAAACCGCTCGCGCATGAACCCTGGCGGCTTGTGCGTTACATCCAGATAGACACAGGCCGCGCCGGTGCGCTTGAGTTCGCGGTCAATCGCCCGGGCCACAATATCGCGCGGAGCCAGCGAGCCGCGCGGATCGCATTGGAGGGTAAAATCCTCACCCTTGGCATTGATCAGCACGCCGCCCTCGCCGCGTACCGCCTCGCTCACCAGAAATGAGCGCGCCTCAGGGCCGGTCGCCGCCGGATTGTAAAAACACGTTGGATGAAACTGGATAAACTCCATGTTGGCGATCGACGCCCCCGCCCGCCACGCCAGCGCCGCGCCATCGCCGGTAGCCGAGTCCGGGTTGGTTGTGTACAGATACACCTTGCCGCAACCGCCCGCCCCTAACACCACCCGGTCCGCTCGAAATACTTTCACCTCACCGGTCTGCGTTGCCAGCACATATGCCCCCAACACCCGATCCTCCGCCACCGTCCCCAACTTCGCCGAGGTGATGAGATCAATCACGAAATGGTGCTCCAACATCGTTAGATTCGGCGTCTTGCGCGCCGCTTCGATCAAGGCCCGGGCGATTTCCAAGCCGGTGGTGTCCCGTGCATGGAGAATCCGGCGGCGCGAGTGGCCACCCTCTTTCCCTAACAAAAAGTGTCCATCGAGGCGGTCAAATTCCACGCCATAATCCAACAGATCGGCGATGGCGGCGGCCCCTTCGCCGATGATGGTGCGCACGGCGGACTCCTTGCACAACCCCGCACCGGCATCCAGCGTGTCGGCCACATGAAGGTCGGCGGTATCGCCCGCCGTGCGTTCCCCCTCTGCCAGCACCGAGGCAATCCCACCCTGCGCCCACGCCGTGTTGGATTCGTACGCATCGCCTTTCATGACAACGATCACCGACCCGTGACGCGCCGCCCGCATGGCAAAGGAGAGCCCGGCCACACCCCCACCAATCACTAGAAAATCTGCTTGCATGCGCCGCCACCATGAACGCCGCCCGGCCCCGGCAAAAGCAAATTTGTCGATCCCCTGCCTTGACCCAGTGGCCACCATCCGCCACCACTCGGGCATGAGTTTTTTTGTCACGGGAACCGATACCGGCGTGGGCAAAACCCACATTACCTGCATGCTACTCCATGCCCTGCGCCACAGCGGCCTGGATGCCGTGGGCTACAAACCGGTTGCCTGCGGTGACCGCGATGACGGGCGGCTGCTGGCCGCGGCCTCAGGCGGACTGGCATTGGATGAAATCAATCCAGTCTATCTGAAAACTGCGGTCGCTCCCTACGTCGCCGGCATGCTCGAAAACCATACCGTCCACCCGGCTGAACTGATTGCTGGCTTCCAGCATCTAGCAGCGGCGCACCGCGTCGTGCTCGTCGAGGGCGTGGGTGGCTGGGAAGTTCCACTCAGACCGGGCTACCGGGTGTCGGATTTAGCAAAAGATCTCGGACTACCCGTCATCGTGGTTGCGGCCAACCGCCTTGGAGTGCTCAATCATATTCTTCTGACCCTGGATGCGATCCGTGCCAAGGGTCTCGTGTGCGCCGGCATCTTTCTCAACCAACTGGACGACGAATTGGACACCGCCATGATCACCAACAAGGGCATCCTCGAAGACCTCACCGGCGTACCGCTCCTCGACCACCTCATCCATCAGCAGGATTTTCTCGACGACGAGGTCATCACCAAACTCGGACTGGCCGCACCCTAAACACTGCGCTAAACCGGCAAACAAGGGCAAAGTGTTAGACGGGTCTCATCTGAGCGTATGCCTGAGGGATCTCATATTCCGG
>JAYSPI010000198.1:0-3769 GCA_043722215.1 Prosthecobacter sp. | reverse complement strand
TGGCTGGCGCTGGGATGGCGGGCTTGGCTGGCGCTGGGATGGCGGGCTTGGCTGGCGCTGGGATGGCGGGCTTGGCTGGCGCTGGGATGGCGGGTGGTAGCGGGGGTTGGGTGGGAGGGTTGAGGCGGATCAGCTGGCCGGGATGCATGGCCGTGGGCTTGATGGTCGGGTTGGCCGCAATCAGTGATTGGGTTGAAACGCCGTGCTTCTTGGCGATGCTGGCATACGTTTCACCCTTCTGAATCGTGTGGGTCTTTCCCTCAATGGCGACCTCCACATCCTTCCCTTGGGCGTTGGTGTCGGGGGCGACTTTGTCGTCGGCAGGTGCGGGATCGCCCTTGGCTGCTTTGAGTTGGGTGTTTTCCGCCTCCAGGCGCCGAACCTGCCGCTGCAGTTCACTGCAGCGGGTGCGCAGGGTTTCAACGTCGGACGCGCCGGTGGTTTTGGCAGTGGCGGATGCGACTGGCGTTCCGAGGCCGGCCGCTACGATGGCTAGCAGAAGGGTTGTTTTCATCAGGCGCGCCCGAGGTACGAGTTGTCTTCAGTTTTGACGTTGATCTTCTCGCCCACGTTGATGAACAGGGGGACTTGCACGATCAGCCCGGTCTGCATGGCTGCCGGTTTGTAAACATTGTTGGCGGAATCACCTTTGACTCCATCGGATGACTCCGTGACAGTCATGGTCATCGACAACGGTAAATCGACTGCAATGACGACCCCGTCAGCGACTAGCAGATTGTAGAGTTGGCCCTCAATCAGATAGTTTTTAACGTTTTCGATTAGATCATCGTAAACGACGGCGTCCTCGTAGGAGACCGGGTCGAGAAAGTGATAGCCGCTACTATCTTTGTAGGAATATTCGTGTGGGGTGCGTTCGAGCACCACGCCTTCGACGGAATCGTTGGATGTCATCCGCAGATTAAAAACCTTCTTGGTAGCCACGCTCCGGATCGACATTTGGACGTAGGATGCCATGCGCGGCGGGGTCTTGAGTTCGTGCTCGATGACCAAGCAGACTTCGTTGTTGTGGCGGACGGCGTGTCCTTTGCGGAGGTTGATGATGGGAGTGCTGGCCATGTTGGTGGTGCCCAAATAGGCCGCGCGCTGCCGGGACGCAAGCCCGGATTTGATCGTGCCTGGCCTCCGTAGGGCGGATGGGCTGAATCAGCCACTCTGGCGAGCAACCCAGGCGGCGAGTTTTGAGTCGTTGTCGCCAGCGGCCCAGACCCGGCGCAGAAAGTCTGCCGGGTGGATGTCACCGTGCTGGCTGAGGAAATTGCGGTCGCCGCCGCAACCAAACATCAGGTCCGGGTCGAGTTCGCCACGCAGTTTGGCTCGGGCTTTGGTCAGGATGCGTGGCAGGTACGGGATGCCAGCGAGTTCCTCGCCGAACATGGGCAGTTCGTCGCGTGTCAGGTGCTTGCTGCTGGCCGCGCCATCTTGCACACTGAGGAAATAATCGCGGCGTACCGCAGCAATGAGCAGCGCGGTGGTGGCGGTCGGCTCACCCTCGGCGCAGAAATCTTCCACAAAATCGAAAAATTCGCGGTCCTGATAGCCGATAGCAGCTAACAATGTTCGATCGGCAGGCGAGTAATAGCTGGTGTAATCGGTGTTGCCGTCCTGATAGGCTGCCACGCAGCGGTCAAAGAGCGCGAGAAAAGTGTCGTTCCATGTCATGCCAAGCAGATAGCTCACGTCGGGTGGCTTGGCAAGTGCTCGCCTGGTGTAATTGGCGCGAGGGTGGGTGTGTGTGGGTGCTTGCCTGGGCCAGTGGA
Organism: Prosthecobacter sp.; assembly: GCA_043722215.1. Lineage (GTDB taxonomy): Bacteria > Verrucomicrobiota > Verrucomicrobiia > Verrucomicrobiales > Akkermansiaceae > Luteolibacter. The sequence goes on along the minus strand of JAYSPI010000198.1, from coordinate 1,991 downwards.
ATCGGTTATGGCACGGGCCATGATAACAGAATCTCTGAGCGAGCCTGCGATTGGCGTGATCGGTGGCAGTGGCTTATATGAAATGGATGCGCTGGTGGGCATCGAGGCGCTGACGGTCCACACCCCCTTTGGGGAGCCATCGGACCAGGTGGTGGTCGGTCGGATTGACGGGCGTCGCGTGTGTTTTTTACCGCGTCACGGAGTGGGGCACCGCTTGCTGCCGCATGAAATCAACCATCGTGCGAATATCTGGGCATTGCGCTCGTTGAACGTGCGTTGGCTGATCTCGGTGTCGGCGGTGGGGAGTCTGCGCGAGCTATTAGCGCCCCGCGATATCGTCGTCCCTGATCAGTTGCTCGATCGCACAGGCACCAGCGCCAAGCATACGTTTTTCGGGCGGGGGATTGCGGCGCACGTTGGGTTTGCCGATCCGTATTGTGCGGAACTCCGCGAGCATTTGTTAGGGGCGGCGCGTTTACTGGTGCCGACGGCTCACGACGGTGGTACTTATTTATGCATGAATGGTCCGGCATTTTCCACCCGCGCGGAGGCGGCCATGCACCGCTTGCTTGGTGCGGACATCATCGGCATGACCAATGGTCCGGAGGCCCGGTTGTGTCGAGAAGCGGAAATCGCGACCGCCGTGTTGGCATTGGTCACCGACTACGATTGTTGGAAATCGGACGAGGAGCCGGTCGAGGTGGGCACGGTGCTTGCCAACATGCAGGCCAATAGCGCCATGGCGCAACAGATATTGCGTGCGCTCATCGCGCGGATTCCCGCTGTGGCCAATAGTCCGTCGCACCGCGTGCTTGGCACGGCGGTGTTCACACCACGAGCGATGTGGCCGCATCAATCCGCGCGTGACCTTGCGCCGATCCTCGGCCAGTTCGCCTGAGGCGCGTGCCGGAATCCATGCGCCGCTTGCCAGTCGTCGGGATTGTAATTAGAATGAGTCATCGTGAACGTCGGAATCCTCGCCAACCCCCACAAACCCGGCTCACTGCCCACCCTGCAAGCCTTGCGGCTGGCTCTCGCTGCTCACGGCATTCACTCGATCCTCGAAGTGCAAACCGCTGCTCTGGCGGGTGAAAGTGGCGGCATTCCCGCCGCCGAGTTCTCCCGCCATGTCGATCTGGCCGCTGTCATCGGTGGTGATGGCACGATGCTTCACGCGCTGTCGCAGTTTGGGGATTTCGACCATCCGGTGGCGGGGATCAACGTAGGGAACCTGGGATTTCTAACCAGTTGTAAGGACGACGAGCTTGGCGAGTTTGCCACAGCGCTCGCCAGCGGGCGTTTCTCGACCTGTGTCCGAACGTTGTTGGAGGCCACCGTTCATCACCCCGGCGTGCCCGCGGCATCGTTCACCGCTCTCAATGAAATCACCGTCACTCGCGGTGCCACCGGCCGCCTCGTCTCGCTCAGGGCACGTGTCAATGGCGAGCTGCTCAATGACTATCGGGCCGATGGCTTGATTGTCGCCACACCCACCGGTTCGACCGCCTACTCACTATCTGCGGGTGGGCCGCTGATTGCGCCAGGGGCGGCGGTTTTTCTGATCACCCCGATTTGTCCTCACAGTCTGAGCCAGCGTGCGCTGGTCCTTGCTGATTCCTGCGTGGTCGAGCTCTTGTCCCAGGACCGCGACCTCGAGCCGATGTTGTTCACTGTTGATGGCCGCGACAGCGTGCGCATTCTGCCTGGCGACCGGATTGAAGTGAAAAAATCGGCCCGGTCCTTTCGTTTGCTACGGCTTGAGGATCAATCGTTTTACCTTGCATTGCGGCAAAAACTCGGTTGGCAAGGCCTGTGACTGGCGGTCATGTTCACAATCATTTCTTTCATCTTCAAGATTTCCCTTGCTACCCAATCGGCTGTCGCGTAACTCTTCCGCCCCGCGCCGCAAGGCGCATGGTTCCAAATCGCGGGATGGAGCAGCCAGGTAGCTCGTCAGGCTCATAACCTGAAGGTCGTAGGTTCAAATCCTA
>JAYSPI010000197.1:0-3810 GCA_043722215.1 Prosthecobacter sp. | reverse complement strand
CAGTTGTTTCGGTTTGAGGATCAGGGCGGGCGCGACGTGACGCTGCGGCCCGAGGTGACGGCCTCGTTGGCACGTCTGGCCGCTGAGCACCAGCGGCATTTTCCCAAGCCGCTGAAGTGGTTTGAGATTGGCCAATGCTTCCGCTACGAAAAACCCCAGAAGGGCAGGGGGCGCGAATTCTATCAATTTAACGTCGATATCCTAGGTGAAGCCGGCCCAGCCGCCGATGCCGAGCTCATTGCACTGGCCATCGAGACGATGCTCGCGTTCGGGTTTGTCGCCGGAGATTTTGTGGTCCGCGTCTCGGACCGCAATGCTTGGATCGACTTTGCCAAGCGCCATGGTCTGTGCGACGACATGATTCCCGAGTTCCTCAACATCGTCGATAAGATCGAACGCGAGAAGCCCGAGGCGCTCGCCGCCAAGCTCGCCGTGCACGCGCTTACGACCGAACAGGTGCGGGCGTTCATTGCGGATCCGGGTAACGCCTCACCCGCCTACCTAGCGATCCTCGCTGATCTAACGGCTCGCGGGCTCGGGGCATTTGTAGAACTTGATCTCTCGATCGTGCGTGGTCTCGCGTATTACACGGGCGTGGTTTTTGAAGTGTTCGACTCGAAAAAATCGATGCGAGCGGTTGCTGGTGGCGGGCGCTACGACACGCTGGTGGCGACCCTGTCGGATGGTGATGTGGATTTGCCGGCAACTGGGTTTGCGATGGGCGACTATGTGATTCGTAATCTCATCGAAGAAACTACCCACACCGCCATGCAGATGGCCGCCTGGCTCCAGCGCAACGCCGCCGCCTGCGACGTCTTTGCCGTCGTCGCCGATGAATCCCTGCGCGCAGCCGCCCTGAAACTCGTCACCGACCTACGCCGCGCTGGTATTGCCGCCGACTTCCCACTGACCCCGGCCAAGGTGGCCAAACAATTTCAGAGCGCTGAGCGCTCTGGCGCGCGCTTTGCCCTAGTCATCGGCAGCGAGTACCCCGCCCTGAAACTCAAAGTGCTGGCCAGTCGTTGTGAAGAGTCGGGCGATGCGGCCACCGCCGTCGAGTGGTTATCGGCGCGCCTGCTCGCTCCGGACGGGCCGTTGCTCGCCTGATGCAAGAACGTTCATTCATCTCTACTGTGGTTAAAAAACATCACCATCCTTCCTAACATGCGTACTCACCATTGCAACCAACTCCGCGAGTCCCACATCGGCCAGACTGTTACCCTGATTGGCTGGGTGAATTCCGCCCGCGACCACGGCGGGGTCATCTTCGCCGACTTGCGTGACCGTGAGGGTCTAACACAATGCGTGTTCCATCCCGAGGAGGACACCGCGCTCGCAGCTCTCTCACACACGTTGCGCGAGGAGGACGTGATTCAGGTCTGTGGGGTGGTTTCCAGGCGGTTGGAGGGGACGGCCAATGACAAGCTGCCCACCGGAGCGATTGAAATCGTGGCCAAGGAGTTGCGCATCGTTAACAAGGCGGATGTGTTGCCATTCCAATTAGATAAGGAATTGTCCAACGAGGATCTACGGCTCAAATACCGCTACCTTGACTTGCGCCGCGACCGCATGAGTAAAAATATCCGCCAGCGCAGCGTGATTACTTCGGCTGCCCGCCGCTTTCTGGATGAGGCCGGTTTCTTCGAGATCGAAACGCCGATTCTTTCGAACCCAACGCCCGAAGGGGCGCGCGACTTCCTCGTGCCGTCGCGGCTCAATCCGGGACGGTTTTATGCCTTACCGCAGGCGCCCCAGCAATACAAGCAACTGATGATGGTCGCCGGGTTGGAGAAATACTATCAGATTGCCCGCTGTTTTCGCGATGAGGACCTGCGCGCCGACCGTCAACCGGAGTTTACACAGATTGACATTGAGGCGAGTTTTATCGGCCAGGAGGAGATCGTGGCGCTGGTTGAAGGTCTGCTCGGTTCGATGTTCCAAGCCGGGCTGGGCGTGGCAATCCCGCCATCATTCCCGCGCATGACCTATGCCGACGCGATCGATATCTATGGCTCGGACAAGCCGGACACGCGTTATGACTTGCGGATCAACGATCTAGCAGAAGTGTTCGCAGCTACCGAGTTCAAGATTTTTAGCAGCATTCTCGCGGGTGGCGGCGTGGTCCGCGCCATCAACGCCAAGGGCTTCGCCGGTATCACCACCGGCCAGATGAATCGCCTCAACGAGATCGCCGTCCAGGCGGGACTGCCGGTGAAAAACTTGGCGTTTATTAAACTGGAAAATGGCGAATACAAGAGTCCGTTGTGGAAGGTTTTCAGCGACGCGGAAAAGGCTGCCATCATTGGTAAGATGGATTTAGCAGAAGGCGATATCGTGTTCTTTGCCGCCGGTTCGCGCGATAGCGTGAGCACCATTCTCGGGCGGGTTCGCACCGAGTGTGCCGTCATGATGGAACTTAACAAGGGTTCTAACGCATATAACTTCCTGTGGGTGGTCGATTTCCCGTTGCTAGCCCACGACGAGGAGACCGGCCACTGGGGTGCCGTTCACCATCCGTTCACTCGACCGCACCCTGAGGACATGGACAAGCTTGCGGCGGGCGACTACGCCAACGTGCGAGCCGTGGCCTACGACGTCGTCCTCAATGGTTATGAACTCGGTGGCGGATCGATCCGGATTCACGAAAAAGACCTCCAGGCGCAGATGTTCAGCGTGTTAGGCGTGGGCCCGCAAGAACAACAAATCAAGTTTGGTCACCTGTTGGATGCCTTCCGGTTTGGTGCGCCGCCGCACGGTGGGTTAGCGCTCGGGTTGGACCGGATCGCGATGCTGGTTGCGGGTGAAGACAGCATCCGCGAGGTGATCGCGTTTCCGAAAAACAACAAGGGGGCCGATCTGATGGCACACAGTCCGTGCCAGATTGATCTCAAGCAACTCCGCGAGGTCTATGTTCAGTCCACTTGGAAAGACTCCAAGCTGACGCAGGATAAGCCGACAAGCGATGTCCACTGAGTTGCGCGTAGCGGCTTGGTAGGATGGGCTTGACGACATGAGTGCCTGCGGTTTTCGGCAGGCACTCATTACTTTTTCTTTTCGATGGCCACCAGCGTGATGTCGTCCATCTGTGGGCCCGCTCCGGTGAATTGGCGGAGTTCCTCTTGCATCCGCGTGAGCACCGCCTCCGCGCCCAGCGGGGCGGCCAGGCGGAAGATTTCTGACATGCGCTCGATGCCAAATTGCTCGTCGTGGGCGTCCACGGCTTCACGCACGCCGTCGGTGTAGAGCAGGATGCAATCGCCGGGAAGCATCGCGACTTCGAGGTCTTTGGTGACGCGATCAAAGACGGTGCCGCCGTCGATCCCTAGGGCGAGGCCGGGTGGTCGCAGGATTTCGATTTTGCCGGATTGGCGACGGAACAGCAGTGGGGCATCATGGCCCGCGCGGGAGAGCAAAAGTTTGCCAGTCGTGCCGTCGAGGATCGCATAGGCGATGCTGATGAACATGTCCTCGCGGATGTCAGGAAAGAGCTGGCGGTTGACCGTGGCGAGGACTTCGGTGGGCGACGATTGGCCGGGAGCCACCGAGCGCAGCGCACTGCGACACATGGCCATGAGCAAGCCTGCGGGAACTCCCTTGCCTGAGACGTCGGCGATGGTAATACCGAATTTCCGCTCGCCTAGATCCAGGTAGTCGTAGTAATCGCCGCTGATGATGCGGGCTGGGAGGTTGGTGCCGCTGATGCGGAAGCCGGGCACGACCGGATCGCTCTGCGGCAGGAGGATTCGCTGGACTTCGCGGGCATTTTGCAACTCGCCTTCCAGCATTCGTTTTTCATGGGCCTCGCGGTGG
>JAYSPI010000196.1:0-2222 GCA_043722215.1 Prosthecobacter sp. | reverse complement strand
AGCGAACCAGCATCCCGAAAAGGTTTCCATGAGCTAGAGCACCTGCCGGGCGTGATCCGCGCCGAACCGATCCGCAGCGTGGGGGCGCGCCTGATATTCGGTCACCACCAGAGGAAGTTGGCGATTACCGGCATCCCGCGTGGAGCGGATCTTAACCGCTTGCTCGATGAGCACGAGCGGCCGTTGTCGATGCCTGCTGACGGATTGTTGATGTCCAAAAAGCTGGCTGAGGTGTTAGGTGCGAGGCTCGGCGATGAGGTTCGGGTGGAGGTTCTCGATGGGCGTCGCTCGGTGGTGAACCTACCGATTCGCGGGTTGGTCACGGATTTTGCTGGGGTGGCGGCCTACATGGACATTGCGGCATTGCAGCGCCTTCTCAAGGAGGGCGATACGGTCAATGGTGCCTACCTAACGGTTGATCCGCAGCGCTGGGATGGATTCATGCGCGCCGTCAAGGATACGCCGCGGGCTGCGTTTGTGCTGGTGAAGCGTGACCAGTTGGCGGCCTTTCGCGAGACGACCGCCGAGAGCATGGGGATATTGCGAAAGTTGTATTTTGTTTTGGCGGTGATTGTGGCCTTCGGCGTGGTTTACAACAGCGCGCGCATCGCACTCTCCGAACGCAGTCGGGAGCTGGCCACCTTGCGGGTTGTGGGCTTCAGTTTACCGGAAGTGCGCAGAGTGTTGGTGGGTGAGTTGGCGGTATTGGTGCTGTTGGCGCTGCCGGCGGGATTGTTGTTTGGGAGAGGGTTGGCGCTGTGGATCATGGCCTCGTTCAGCACCGAAACGGTGCGCCTGCCGATCCTCATCAAGCACTCAACCTACTCGATTGCCGTGGTCGTCGTGCTCAGCGCCGCAGTGGGCTCGTTCGCTCTGGTCAGCCGCATGCTTGGAAAACTTGACCTGGTGGGTGTCTTGAAAGCGCGCGATTGAGCGCAGCGCGATGGCGGGCGGGTGCCGCTCTCATGGATTTTCACAAATTGGCGTTGCGCAAATCGGTTGGCTGGGATTGGCTGTCGCCGCTGTCAGGGGCCGTGGAGGTTCGGCAGGCGAACCCCGCCAGGCCTTGATCGGAGCAACGGTAGTTTGTCCGGGCTTGCCGCGGATTCCCTGGCAGCACTTTTGTCACGAGGCGATGGCCTGGCCGATGATCCGCAGGATGTCGTTGCGGCCAGCCCCGGATTTAGCGGAGCTGGTGAGCACCTCCGGGACGCTCGCTAGGTGGGGGGCGATGGTGGCCAGAAACAACGCGATGTGGGACTGGGTCTTAGACGCCGAGTGTTTGTCCACCTTGGTGAACACTAAGGTGAACGGCGCACCCGTGCCACCAAGCCACGCCGTGAAATCTACGTCGATGCGCTGCGGCGTATGCCGCGAATCAATCAGTACAAACACCCGCCTTAGGTTGCTCCGCTGCTCCAGATAGTCACCAATCCATTCGTTGAAATGAAATTTCTCGCTCTTGGCGGTTTTAGCAAAGCCGTAGCCAGGGAGGTCCACGAGGCTCCACTGCTCGTTCATGAGGAAAAAATTGAGGAGGCGGGTTTTGCCAGGGGTTGCGGAGACTTTGGCCAGCGCGTCCTTATGGGCGAGCAGGTTGATCATCGATGACTTCCCGACATTTGACCGGCCGATGAACGCGAACTCCGGGCGGTCCCAGACTGGGCAGTCCGCCAGTCCTTGGGCGCTGGTGATGAACTTGGCGGATTTGATTTGCATGGGGTCAGGATTGGAATTCGGGCGGGTTACGGCAACCACGGATTTCGTGAGCGAGGCGATTGTAAGGCGCTGGCTTTGCAGCCTTCGCCCTTGCGCGCGGCGCGGCAACCCGCTTTCTTTGCGCCAACGTTTCAACGAGCCGATATGGTTAACCCGCAGTATCTCATTCTCGCACGACTCACCCCGGCGCTCGCGCTGCTCTCCTGTGCTGCGCCTCGGGCGCGCGTGGTCGAAGCGCCGAAGCCACCAAGCGAGGCAGTGGCGGTGCTTGAACCCGCCGTGCCACCCCCCGGGGTGCCGGTGGCACCGGAGCGCGGCATTCGCTTGCCGGACATGCTGGCGCTCCCAGGTGATGCGGATTTTCGATCAGCCGCGCCGATCGTCCCCAAAGGCGGAACTAACCCGGGAGCCGTGATTTCTCGACCGCCCACAGACCCGCCGCCACGTCCCAAGCCGAAGGCTGCGGGCAGTGAGTGAGTTGGACGGCCTTAGCGGTGGTTGAA
>JAYSPI010000195.1:0-4117 GCA_043722215.1 Prosthecobacter sp. | reverse complement strand
TTCGTGGTCTATGATTTTTTTGTCACAAAGAATCCAACCGCGAACTGTGCAAACCATCACCTACCAACCCGCCCTTCGTCCAGCACTTCCTTGCATTTATGGCCCTCTTGAATACCGCGAGCAGCGCGACCTTTACGAGCGCATCGATGGGATTCTAAGAACCTCGGGCCTGGAGCAGGAGTTTATCAATCTCGCGGTGCCCGACCGTAAATTCGATGTCGTGACGGCCGGCACCAAGCGAGTGGATCGTTTCGCCCGCATGAGCGTGTTGGCGCTGAGGTCTAACATCGCCCGCAGGTTGATGGGCCTCGACCATCGCGAGTTCTGCACGCGTCTGGCTGACAGCGCCTTGCTGCAATGGTTTTTGAGTGTCGGGCAGGTCGATGCGGTGAAGGTGTTCGCCAAAAGCAGCAGCGACCGTTTCAGCCGGTGGGTTGGCGAGGAAGCAGTGCGTGCCATCAATGAAAAATTCACGGCATTGCTAACGGAAAGTGGGGACTGCGTGCCATTCGTCCCCTTCGGCCTGGCCTCTCCCATCAACGACGAGGAGATGTTTTTCGACAGCACCTGCCTGACGGCGGACATTCATTTCCCGATTGATTGGGTGTTGTTGCGTGATGCGGTGCGCACCCTGATGAAAGCGACGGTTCTTATCCGAAGGGAAGGCCTGAGGAAACGCATGCCCATGGAGCCGTTGGCGTTCCTGAGTGAAATGAACACACTCTGCATGAAGATGAGCGCGGCACGCCGTACCGCTGACAGCAAGAGGCAGCGCAAGAAGGTGCTGCGTGAAATGAAAACCCTCGCCAAGCGCATCGCCGATCACGCCATGGCCCATAAGGAAGCGCTCGTCACACGCCGAAATGAAACTGATATAACAGAAGGCCGGGCGCTTCATATCATCGGGCGCATCGAGGGTGTGCTGGCCCAGTTGCCCGCCGCCATCAAGCAGGCGCACGAAAGGATCATCGGCGGACGCCAGGTCCCCAATGAGGGGAAGATACTGAGCCTTTATGATGATAGTGTCCAGGTGCTGGTGCGCGGCAAGGCGGGGGCTGAAGTTGAGTTCGGCAACAAACTGTGGCTGGGAGAATCCCGCGAGGGGCTTGTTCTGGATTACAAGTTATATCAAGACAATCCCGGCGACTCCACGTTGGTCAAGTCCGCGATCCAACGATTGGTGGTTGAACAAAATCTTGCGCTCAAGACCGTCTGGGGAGACCGGGGACTGTGGAGCAAAACCAACAGTAAAATGCTTGAGGAGATGAACATTGGCAACGGACTCTGCCCGCGTAATGTTAGAGAACTTGCGGATCGTCTTGTAAACGATGCGAGCTTCCGTGAAGGCCTCAAGAGACGTGCCGGCACCGAGGCGCGAATCGGGATTTTCAAAAACGCATTTATGGGACGTCCGACGCGGGAGAAGGGATTTGAGCATCGTGAACTGGCGGTGGGGTGGGCGGTAATCAGTCACAATCTGTGGGTCGTGGCGCGAATGGCGCGGGCCGCACAACAGGAACAGGAAGCCCGGCAAAAGACCGCGACACGAAACAAGCCCCGGCGAGATCCTGAAAAGCGGGCAGCCTAACTTCCCAGTGCGGCAAGCAGCGTGAAAATGGCCGAATCCAAGAGAGGTTATGGCGAACCGCACCCGCAGAACCGATTGAGATCAGTTAGAAGACATGTCGTTTTTCAAACGGGCGTTTTGATTTTCGGGCGTTCCCACACGGCCAGCCACAACCTGTCGACGGGGGTGCCGGTCAATCACCCGGATGTTGATGCGATTTCAAAATCCGCCAATTTCGGCCAGTTGACGACCCTAATTCAGGATCCGTCAAATCGAGTCATCATGCGACCTGTTAGATGCAAATAGACCGGATCAGCCGCAAAAAGTCCCGGTTCTGGGACAGGCTCTAGATAGAGCCCGTAACTCAAGCCACCGACATATTGGACCGCCGGATGATTCAACGCCCGTTCCGTGATCCCGCGGAAACCCGCCAGCGTCCCGGAAATCAATCCCGCGAACCCCACCGCCAGCAGCGTCTGTTGGACATACCCCAGCCCGCCGCACGACAGGCCTGACTTGTTACGCGCATACAGTATCACATAGCCGACGCAGGCCAGCCATGCCACCCGCGCCAGCCGCGCGTCTCCCGCCTTCATCCCGCGCTCCAGCGCCATGGCTAACAGCGCCCCCGCCCCCAGGTAATCCAATGCGGTGATGCTGATGGCTTCACTGTGATAGATCGCGGGAAACCACCGGTTGATCACCAGGCGTGCCAGCGGCGCAAGCACCAGACAGGCACCGAACACCCAGCCAAGCGCACGCCGTGGCGCAAAAAACACCACCAGCGGCCAGACCAAGTAAAACTGCATCTGAATCGCCAGGGTCCAGTAATGCGCCGTGCCGGACGGCCATGCGGGCAGCCACGCCATGTGGAAATTCGACACATGGGCGAAGTAGGCGGGCGCATGCGAGCGGATATCCGGCGCTCCTACCACCAGGGCGAAAAACATCGCCGCATAGCAGGGTGCCAGAATCCGCGCCAGCCGCCGTTTTTGAAAACACCGGTAAGCTTTGACCCGCCAGGGCTCTTGGCCGCGCTCTCCCGCCGCGCGCTCGCGCAACAAGATGCGGGTGATCAAAAACCCGGTGAGAGTAAGGAAAAAAAACAGGCCGATCTCAAATGGCAACGGCCCGCGCCAGGCTGCGGGACTCCAGTGGTGCCACATCACCCCGACCACCGCGATGGCACGCCAGCCGTCCAATTGTGTGTTACGTTTGCCTGACAAGCGAAGGCGAAATTCCCATGCCTCACCCGCATGGCAAGACAAAAGAGGACAGCCCGGAACTGTAACAAGGCGGATTGCCGTCGGGTTGAGGTGCCGCGTCATCACCGCAGGGGGCGCGCCCCCCCCACGATTTTCACAAGGGTTTGGTCAGGCGGCGGGGTATTACTGTTTGAAACAGCCCGCTTCCGGGCGCTGCCGGTGGAAAAACCCGGGTCCATCCAAGCTGCCCCGCGCCCACGGCCTATCGAAAGCCTTGGCATTTTTCATTAATTAATATCCTATCCAGCCCATGAACGATTCTCAATTGGATCAATTGCTAAATGACTGCGGCTCGCCCGTGCAAACCCCCGAGGGTTTCATGCGCGATGTGTGGTTGCGCGTTGAGTCAGTCGAGCGCAACACTTGGAAATCGCACGCGGATCGCCTGCTGGAGCGAATTCTCGGGTTTGTCGCCCTGCCGCCGGTGGCCGTGGCCACCTGCACCGCCATGGTGGTGGTTGGCGCGTGGTTCGGCTTGAAACCCGCAACTTCGATTCCGTCCACCGAGGTTGCTTACATCCAGTCGGTGAGTCCGTTTGCCCAATCCCACCGCTGATGAAAAAAGGACTCCTGATTCTATTGTTAGCACTGGCCGCGGGCAGCGTGGCCTTCTGGGTCACCCGCACCCAACAACATGCCCGCCAGGCGGTGCTGCTGGATGCCATGCCTGAACTCGCGTGGCTGCGCGGCGAACTCAAGCTGTCCGACGAGCAATTCGCGCAAGCCAGCACCCTGCACACCGCCTACCGGCCGCAGTGCGCGGAGATGTGCCGCCGCATCGCCGCCGCCCACGCCAACCTTGAATCCCTGACCCAAAACGCCCGCGAGATGACGCCGGAACTCGCCCAGGCAATCCGCGACCACGCCCGCGTGCGCGCCGATTGCCAACAAAAAATGCTGGAGCACCTCTATCAGACAGCCGGTCTCCTCGATGCCACGCAGGCGGCCCGCTACCTCGCAAAGGTGCTGCCCCAGGCACTGGAATCCACCACCGCAGGGCCGGCGACCTGCCATCACGACTAGCAGGCGTGCCCGCAACTCATCATGGATGCCCCGGATTTCGATTTGATGACCCGACTCGCCGCAGGGGAGGATCTTGCGCTCAATGCCCTCATGAGCCGCTGGAGCGACCGGCTCGTGGCGTTTCTGTTCCGCATGACCGGGCAGCGCGAAGCCGCCGTGGACCTGGCTCAGGAAACTTTTGTGAAGCTCTATGGATCATCGCCGCGGTGGCGGTGGTGTGCGTCCTGTATTTCGTGGGCATGCGGCTGACGGATAAGAATCG
>JAYSPI010000194.1:0-6809 GCA_043722215.1 Prosthecobacter sp. | reverse complement strand
TAGGATGAGTCAGCCAGACTTTGCCAGCCAAGTTGAAACAGGGTGTTGCCTAACCCTACCCGACTGCGTGCCCGCACTAACGGATCAGTGCCCGCCAGCGCACGGCTGAAGGCTGCACGCGCGGATGGGTAATCCTCGGCCAAATACGCGGCTGATGCTTCACCTAGCAGAAACCGCGCTTGCCGATCCGGTAGGGACGTGGTGGCCGCGAGTTCATGATAGGCATCGCGCGCATCTGAATAATGCTGGGCGCGCAGGGCGGCCTTGGCGGCCTCTACCGGGTCGGCGCGGGCACCTTCAGGCAGTAACATCAGCGCCACGGTTAGAATGCTAACCTGAACACCCCGCCAGCGGGTGCTGGCAAGCACTGCGCCTAACAAAAAAACGACTGCCGGTAGGACTAACCATTGATAGAACTCGATGGCGATGCTGCGTGAGCGTCCGTCGATCTCGAATGCATCGAGGTCCTGGATCGATGATTTCACCATGGCGGGGATGTCCACGCCCGAGCCGACGACGGCGTAGTGGCCTTGGGTTTCGGTGGCAAGTTTGCGCATCACGGTTGGCTGGAGTTGGCTGATAACCGCTCGTTGGTTTCGGTTCATCATCTGGCGGTCGCCTGGGTTGGGACTTGGTACATAATCGCCATCGTCGGTTCCCACGCCGATGGCTAGGACGTAGATTCCGGCGTGTTGGGCGGCGAGGATTTCCTGATCCAGCTCGCCCTCGTGTTGTTCGCCGTCGCTTAGGATGACGAGGGCGTTGTGGGGTTGTCCGGTCTTATGGAGCGTTTCGACGGCGAGATGAACCGCAGCGGCTAGGTTTGAGCCGCCCATCGGCGGCCAGGTTTCGTCGATCTGGGCGACGGTCTCGCGCACCGCAGGGTGATCGATGGTGAGGGGTGCATAGAGATCCGCGGTGCCCGCGAAACCAATCAGACCGATGCGTTCGTTAGGTAGCGCATCGAGCAGTTCGTAGATGACGAGTTTTGCCTGCGTGAGGCGATCGGGTTTGACGTCGCGCACCCGCATGCTGCGGGATAGGTCGAGGGCGATGATGAGGTTACGGCCGAGGGATTTTTCGGCGCTGGCGTGGACGTCGCCTTGTGGGCGGGCTAGCGCAATGAGGGTCGCTCCGCATGCCGCTAGCAACGCCGCGAGCGCCAGTCGGCGGGGCAGCGGGTTGGTGCGCCGCAACAAGATTTGCGCCAAGCGCGGCGCAAACATGGCCGACCATCGACTGCGGCGCCAACGGCCAACAGCCAGCGCGCCCAGCCCGAAGAGCGGGAGCAAGAGGAGCAGGAAAAGCCAGGCTGGGTGGGCGAAGTTCATCGGATCCTGGGGGCGGGAAGTGGGTTGAGCGCGAGCACGCTGGCGGCGGCCAGCGTGGCGACTAGCGTGAGGCCGAGGAACCAGGGGAATAATTCGCGGTCTTCGATGACTCGAAAACTTTGAGCATCGGATTTTTCGAGTTGATCAATGGTGGTGAAGGATTTTTTGAGGGATTCCAGATCCTTAGCCCAATAATGTTCGGCGCCGGTGATGGCGGCAATTTTTTGAAGCGTCGGCAAATCAAACTCCTGGTTGGGAAAGCGCATGACGCTGGAATCGACGCGGCCGTCGGTGGTGCCGATGGCGATGGTGTAGATTTTCATGCCGAGGGTTTTGGCGTATTCGGCGGTCTCTAGGGGCGAGATTTTGCCTGAGTTGTTAGCGCCGTCGGTGATGAGGACGATGATCTTGGTTTTGGCGTCGCGGGCATCGAGGCGGGTGGCGGCGGCGGCGAGGGCGGAGCCGATGGCGGTGCCTTGATCCTTGATGGTCCCCAGGTTTTGCTGGTCGTTGAGGCGCAACGCCGCTAGCGATTCGCGCAGCCACGGGTGGTCCAGGGTGATCGGGCTGGTCGCGCGCGGTCGGCCCGCAAATGCGATCAAGCCCATGCGGTCATCGGGCCGACGACTGATGAAATCGTCCACCACCATTTTGGCGACGTCGATGCGCTTCACCCGCGCCCCGTGATCCACGAAATCGTCGATGTCCATCGAGAGCGAAACATCAAAGGCAATCATGATATCGATGCCACTGGCGGTGCGACTGCACAATTCATTGCGCCAGACCGGGCGTGCCATGGCAAGGATGGCGGTGACGAGCGCTAGGTAGGCGAGCGGCAGGCCGATGCCACCGGCGATATCGCGCGCGCGCTGGCCGAGGCTGACGAGTGCCGAGACGTTGGGGAACATGACTGCGGCCGCAGCCCCGTGCCCGCGGCGCAGCACCAGCACCAGTAAGGTGGGTAGCAGTAGCAGCAGCCAGGCGGCTTGGGTAAAGCGAAAATGTTCGAATAACGCGCTCATGGCGTGAATCCATGATGCAAGGTTTCTAGCAGTTGGCGAGCATCCGTTAGGACCGCCTCCGCCGCGATTCCTGAGGATGATGGCGCGTATTTTAACGCCGCCAACCGCTCGAACCCGTTCAGCGCCGCCGCACGCGCGTCCGCCGTGAGCACCTGCAATGCATCGTGACGCGCGACCCATTCCTCGTGAGTTTCATACAATGCGGGGTCGCCTGCGGCGGCGGTGAGATAGCGGCGCAGAATGAGCGAGGATTGCACGGCCGTCTCCCGGGGATCACCCATGGGGGTGGCTAGTGCATTGGCTGCCACCGCGCGGGCGACATCGCGAACTGAGCGGCGGGCGGTCGTAGGCGGGGGGTGGCTCAGCACTCGCCGAATGGCGAGGATCACCAGCACAGCGATGGCCGCAGCCACCAGCCATGGCCAAAGCGCGGCATCGGGGAGCAGGGCGTCCGGCGGGGCGGGTGGCATCAATTCGAGGCCGTGGGATGAGGCGTCGCTCGTCATGATCGTGGGCGGTGGCGGCTGCGGCGCTTGAGCAGTTGGTGCAAGGCGGCAAGGGTATCGCCATCGGTGGTGAGGTCTGCGGAATCGATGGCGTGTTTTTTAAAAACCGTAGTGACGTGTTGGAGTTGGCGCTCCATGAGGTTGGCGTAACTGCTGCGCAGGTCGGCGTCGTTGGTGTTGACTTGGATATCGGCTCCCGTCTCGGGGTCGATCATCACCACATGGCCGGCCTTGGGCAGTTGGCATTCCAGTGGATCGATGACCCGCAGGGCGATGGTTTCGTGTTTGCGTGCGAGCTTGCCGAGTGGCCGGTCGATCGGGTCGGCGCTGAAATCGGAGATGACGCACACCAAGGATTTGCGGTGCAGCATGCGAATTAGAAAATCGCAGACGCCAGCCACCGAGGTGGTCGGGTTGGCCGGTCGGGCGACGAGGATTTCGCGGATCATGCGCAGTAAGTGGCGGCTGCCTTTTTCCGGCGGTATAAAGAGCAACGGCTCGGCGGCGAAGATCACTAAACCCACCTTGTCACCATTGTGCAACGCACTGAAACCTAACACTGCGGCGATTTCCGCTGCTACCTCGCGCTTGCTCAGCGCCACACTGCCGAAATCCGCCGATCCCGACACATCCACCGCCAGAACCAATGCCAGTTCGCGCGCCTCATGGAATTTACGCACGAAGGGTTGGTTCATGCGCGCCGTGACATTCCAATCGATGAAGCGCACCTCGTCGCCGTGTTGATACTCGCGGAAATCATCAAAATCTAACCCCTGCCCGCGAAATGATGATAGATACTCACCCGAGAATGACTCGCGCACTAAGCGCCGTGCCTTGAGTTCGAGCTTACGCACCCGCCCCATCATTTCCTCAATCTGTTCGTCCGTCGGCACTGGTGATGTGTGGAGGGTTCGTTTGATGTTTACGATTGGCGCTTGGTCATCAAGGCACGGCGACTTGATTCATGATGCGCTCGATGAGGGTATCAGTGGTCATGTCCTCAGCCTCAGCCTCGTAGGTCAGTAGAACCCGGTGGCGAAGGACATCGAGGGCCATGTCCTTGACATCCTGGGGCGTGACAAACGCGCGCCCACGCATGAATGCTTGCGCCCGAGCGGTGAGCGCCAGATTGATGGTCCCGCGTGGTGATGCTCCGGCCCGCA
The DNA here is from genome assembly GCA_043722215.1 of Prosthecobacter sp. Taxonomy (GTDB): domain Bacteria; phylum Verrucomicrobiota; class Verrucomicrobiia; order Verrucomicrobiales; family Akkermansiaceae; genus Luteolibacter. The sequence continues at coordinate 2,787 of JAYSPI010000194.1, read as the reverse complement.
CTAGGTTTTTGAGAGGCGGATCGACCTCGCCGGGAAACCGCGTGGTGTGGATAATTTGCACGATGTATTTGCGAATTGCCGGATCGATATACACCGCATTGACCAACGCACGCGATGCCGCAATTTGCTCCGGGGTGACCACGGTGCGCGTCCGATACGGCGGGGTCGAGGTCGCCATCCGGTCCAAAATGAGCAACTCCTCGTCCTTGCTCGGGTAGCCCACCGTGACTTTGAGCAGAAACCGGTCGAGCTGTGCTTCGGGGAGCTGATAGGTCCCTTCCTGATCGATTGGGTTCTGGGTGGCGAGCACGAGAAACGGCTCGGGCAGCGGGTACGACCGGTCGCCGAGGGTTACCTGGCGCTCCTGCATGGCTTCTAGCAGCGCCGATTGCACCTTGGCGGGAGCGCGGTTAATTTCGTCGGCGAGAATCAGGTTGTTGAAGATCGGGCCGAGCTTTGGCTCAAAGGTGGATGCCTGCGGGTGATAGATCATGGTTCCCACCAAGTCGGCGGGTAGTAGATCGGGGGTGAATTGGAAGCGGGCGAACGATGCGTGGAGCGACCCGGAGAGCGCCTTGACAGCGAGGGTTTTTGCCAGGCCGGGCACTCCCTCGAGGAGGATGTGGCCATTGCACAGCAATCCGATGAGCAGTCGATCCACGAGGCGTTCTTGGCCGACGAGTACGCGGCCCATTTCATCCTTCACGGCTTGGATCCAGCTACTGGATTCGGCGATTTGCTCTTGCAGGTTGTCCATGGTCATCGGTTTGCCGGGGGATTCTGGCATGCCAGCGCGTGCGTGCAACCCGCAATCCCCGCAATCATGCGCAAAGGTATTTCGTCACGCGTCGATCCGAGAGTCCCAATTCTGGCCACGGCAAGGGCCGGGAGGCAGATGCAACCAATCCCCCGGGGAGCCGACGGCTATGATTTGCGTGCGAAGCCCATGACCTTGAGCCACGAGGAGCAGTCGCGCGTCCAGTCGTGGCGCTTGGCGGGATCGAGGGGCGGTCCGCCTAGGCCTAGGCCATGGCCGCCCTTTTCATAGATATGCAAATCGAAGCGCACGCTTGCGCGGCGCAGCGCCAAGGCGAAATCCAAGGTGTTTTCCACTTTGACGGCAGCGTCCTCCCAGGTGTGCCAGAGGAAACACGGCGGGGTCTGCGGGGTGATCTGGAGCTCGTTGGAGAGCTGCTGCACGAGCTCAGCGGATGGTCCGATTCCCAACCGATTATCCCGTGATCCCGCGTGGGTGTTCGGTCCCATTGAAATCACCGCGTAACAGAGGATGCCCAGATCCGGGCGCGAACTCTGGCGCTCGACGATATCGCCGCTGCTCGCGTTGCCGGTATCAAAATGGGTCAGCAAGGTCGAGGCTAGGTGGCCGCCGGCCGACGAACCCATGATGCCGACGCGCTTGGCATCGAGATGCCACTCGGCGGCTCGGGAGCGCACCAGGCGCACAGCGCGGGCCGCGTCACCTAACATCACCGGATGGCGGTAACCGGCGGTGCCGAGACGATACTTGAGCACGAAGCCCGCGATGCCCTGGGTATTGAGCCACAGCGCGTACTTACTGCCCTCATGGTCGGCGAGTCCGCCGTAACCGCCGCCGGGGCAGATCCCCACGCTGGCACCCGTGGCGGTGTCGGGTGTGGCGAGATACGGGGTGAGGGTCGGGATGTCCTTTTCCGCGGCACCCAGTGCACTTGGCGCGGCGACTGGCCAGAGTGGCACGGCGGAGGGTTGCTGGGCCGGTGCCTGCAAAGTCGCGGCGAGCTGACCGCGGTGCCTGGTGGGCGAAGGTCTGGCGGCCGTAAGCGGTTTGCGCCACGACCGGATCGAACGGGGCGGGGCGGGGAAGGACGAATCCCGTAATCAAAGAGGGGTTCGCCACCGAGGTCCTTCTAAACTCCGGGTTGGAGGATTGCTCAATTGCTGGTCACGGCCACGCGGAAGAACGTCGGTTTCACGACCCCGTTTGCGGTGGATATTGACAAGGGATACGGCACGCTCACGACCTCCATCACTCCGGCCGCATCCGTGGCGAGCACCGTGGGAGAGACGGCATTAGTCACCCAGGAAGTGAGGCTTGCACTGAACTCGGCCGTATAAGTCAAGCCCAAGGAGGCGGTGTTCTTGCGGCGGCAGAACACCGCGCGATAGTCCGCGCTGTTGCCGGCAGGCGCAAAGTTGCTGACTACGGGTGGGCCGCACACGGTGAGCACACTGTTTGCATAGGTGATCGGGGCGGTAGACGAGACCGTCGGGTCCGTGCCAAATGCGTATTCCTCGAGATCCGCCAGGACAGCACGGCCCCGGTGTGCCAATCCATCCCAGCCGCGGTCACGCAACTCCAGGCACAGCTTGCGTTGCCCGTAAAACGGCCAGCGCAGGTGCAGCGCATCCAGGTCCTTCAGGATCGCCAGATCCTCACACGGTGGCGACTCCGCCCGCCCTGAATCTTTGGGCAAGCGGTTGCGGTTGATCCCCAGCAGCGCCGCCTAGCGGCGAACGCTGAGCTTCTTGTGCTCGGACTCGATCATGGCCTTTCTCTCAGATCGATCCCGAGCGGTTCGCACTTTTTTCGAGGAATTCCATTTCTAGCAGCACTTGTCCGACCTTGCGCTCCAGGCGGGCCCGGTCGCGCCCGGCCTTCTCCTCGTCCTGCCGATGCTTCGCAGCGGGTTGGAAAACCGAGGGCAGGCCTTCCTGCAATTCCTTCTTTCAAGTGCTCACCTGGACCGGCAGCACGCCCTCATCCTGGGCAATCGGATGGATGGTTTT
>JAYSPI010000193.1:0-7518 GCA_043722215.1 Prosthecobacter sp. | reverse complement strand
TTCTCGTTCGTTTCATTGGTTTCGGTGTCTTTCTAGACTCCCGAAACCTCCCGCGCCATAGCTAAGAGACTGGCTCCGTTTCGCGGGACCACTTCACCTGGTGGTGGCTTGCGGAAGGCCAGAAATAATGGTGTTCCGGCAGAGAATCTTCCCAATCGATACAGCTTGATGCAGGCCGAGGCAGTGGATAGACGTCCACTCGGTCCAATTCAGGAATCTTGGCTGCCGGACGAACTTCCGCGATAAACTGATTTGACTCGACCTTTTCAGACTGCGGTCGGCACAACATTGCCGCAGGAAAACGGCCTCCCTAGAGCTTCGCCTGCACGTTTTTCAGAAGTGCGACACGTCGAAAGCGGCCGCTTTTCAATAGGACACACTTTAGGACACAGTCGCTGTTATTGTTCCGGTCGAAATCGCTGGAATCCTTATGGCAGTAGGCGATTTTGAGATGGTGCGCGCTGCAGGGTTCGAACCTGCGACCCCATCCGTGTGAAGGATGTGCTCTACCACTGAGCTAAGCGCGCGTTGGGGGATGGTGGCAGCGCCGGGGCGTAGCCGGGCGGAGGATGGGGGGCGGGGGAGGGGCTTGGCAAGCATTTGAGTGCGAGCGGGTAGATTTTTCTAATTTTGAGGATTTGGGAGGATGCGGGGTTGTCGGGTCGTGGGTGGCAGGTATGCTGCGGGAGCAGCGACGACGGTGGCCCAGATTCCAAAGGAAAGTATTGAACAGGTCCTCAGCGCGACGGATATCGTCGATCTGATCGGTACGTATTTGCCATTAAAGCGAGCGGGCGGGCAGTTTCGGGCGAATTGTCCATTTCACCACGAGAAGACGCCGTCATTTTATGTGAATCCAGCGCGGCAGTCGTTTCATTGTTTTGGTTGTGGCAAGGGGGGGGACGCGATTGCCTTCGTGAGGGATCACGAGAATTTGCCGTTCATGGAGGCCGTGCGCAAGCTGGCCGGGCGGGCAGGGGTGCAGATCCGCGAGGAGGATGAGGACCCGGAGGCGGATCAAAAGCGCAAGAGCAAGGGGCGCTTGCTTGATTTGCACCGCGAGGCGGCGGCGTTTTTCCACGAGTTGTTGATGAAAGACCCCGCGGCGGCGGAGGCGCGCGAATATCTGAAGGGGCGCGGGTTCGGGTGCGAGATGGCGGCCCATTGGACGGTTGGCTGGATGCCTGCCCAGGCGCAATCGTTTCTCGACTGGGCGCGGGCGCGTAAATTTACCGGTCGAGAGTTGGTGGATTCGGGGATTTGTTTTCTGCGGGAGGAGGGCAACGCGAAGTCTGGGATACGGGTGCGTTTTCGTGATCGGTTGATGTTTCCGATTCGTAACGAAATCGGCGATGTCATCGCATTTAGCGGCCGCCAGCTGCGGGCGGATCCCAACAGCGGTAAGTATGTCAATTCGCCTGAGACATTTATATTTCGTAAGTCGAGGGTTTTGTTTGCGTTAGACCGGGCACGCAAGCCGATTCTCAAGGCGAAGGCGGCGTTGGTGTGTGAGGGTCAACTGGATGTGATCTCGTGCCACGAGTTGGGAGTTGAGCATGCGATTGCGCCGTTAGGCACGGCGTTCACGCGTGAGCACGCGCGGTTGCTGCGGCGCTACACCGGGCATGTGTTAGTTTGTTATGATGCGGACAAGGCGGGTTTGGCGGCGGCGGAGCGCTTGTTCCGCGAGTTGGTGCCCGAGGGGCTCACGGTGCAGGTAGTGTGCATGCCTGCGGGGGATGATCCGGACACGTTTTTGAAGCGTCACGGGGTGGAGGCATTTCGTGAGTTGCTAGGTAATGCCAAGGAGTTTTTTGATTTCAAGCTGGAGAATGCGCGCGCGCAGGGCGTGTTGGATTCGGCGGCGGGGCGGGCGGCTGCTCTAACTGATTGTGCGGAGATATTGGCGTTGGTGAGTGATTTTGGGGCTCGGGAAAATCAAATCAATAGCGTGGCGACACACCTGCAGACCTCCTCGACGGTGCTGCGCCAGGAGATTGCCCGCCTCAAGGCGAAGCCGCCGCGTGCCCAGTCGGCACCACAGCAGGCGGTGGAGGACATGGGTCGTGGGGCGGTGCCGACGTCGCTGCACCGGATCGTTGGGTTCCTATGCCATCTGGCGCTGACATCGGCGGGGGCGCAGCATTTGTTAGGTGAGCAGTTTGAGACGCTGCATGAGGCGTCGCGTTGGTTAGAGGGGATTCCCTTATTGGAGTCGATTTTAGCGGCAGCACCCGATCCGGGTTCGCATGCGGCGGTCAATGCGTTTCTCGGCAGACTTGCAGAATCCGACCGCTTGGCGCTGACCCAGGAGGTGGTGTTAGAAGGGATGGAGCAGGACGGGGTGCAGGCGGCCGAGCAGGCGCTGGCGCTGCTCTCGGCGACAGTCCTGCAGCGTCGGGACGCGGGCGTCAAGGCGGCCCTGAAGGAGCCCGGTTTGGCGGCGGTGCGGCTCGTTGAGCTGCTCGAAGAAGCCAAGGAGATCAGCGGGTTGCTGCGAGGGATGGGCCAGCGAAGCGAGTTTGATGACGAATTACCGGCTTCGACGTGGAAGCCGAAGGTTCCGGTGTGGAAGAAGCGTGTGCCTCAGGCGTAGCAGGATTCGGCGGCGTGGGCGATTTGTAGGAGTTGGGCTTCGCTGAGGTGGGGGCCGAGGATTTGGAGGCCGACGGGGAGCTTGTGGCCGCCGTCGAAGTTGGAGGTTCCGCAGGGGACTGAGATACCGGGGATGCCGGCTAGGTTGGCGGCGAGGGTGAACACATCCGATAGGAATTCGTGGAGCGGGTCATTGGTGAAGGCCCCGATTTTTCGAGCCGGGGTGGGGGCGACGGGCGAGACGATGGCATCGACTTGGCGGAAGGCAGATTCGAAGTCGCGGCGGATGAGGGTGCGGACTTTTTGGGCCTTGCCGTAGTAGGCGTCGTAGTAGCCGGATGAGAGGACGTAGGTGCCGAGGATGATCCGGCGTTTGACCTCTGGACCGAACCCTTCCTCGCGCGATTTTTTATAGAGGTCGAGGATGTCACTGGGATGGCCGGTGCGGTGGCCGTAACGAATGCCGTCGAAGCGCGACAAGTTTGATGACGCTTCGGCGGGTGCGATCACATAGTACGTGGCGACCGCGTGTTGGGTGTGTGGCAGTGAAATGGGGATGATTTCGGCTCCTTGGGCGGCGAGTTGCTGGATGGCGGCCTCGACGGCATTGCGCACGCCGGGGTCGATGCCATCGCGGAAGTATTCGGCGGGTACGCCGAGTTTGATGCCGCGCACGCCGCTGCGCAGGTGGGTGAGGTAGTTGGGGACTGGCACGTCCAGGCAGGTGGAGTCGAGCGGGTCGAAGCCGGCGATGGCTTGGAGGATGAGAGCGGCGTCCTCGACGGTGCGGGTGAGCGGGCCGATTTGGTCGAGTGACGAGGCGAAGGCGACCAGGCCGTAGCGGGAGACGCGGCCGTACGAGGGTTTCAGGCCGACCACGCCGCAGTGGGATGCGGGTTGGCGGATGGATCCGCCGGTGTCCGAGCCGAGCGCGGCGATGGCGGTGGTATCGGCGATGGCAGCGGCGGACCCGCCGGACGAGCCGCCGGGGATGCGGGTCGGGTCGTGTGGGTTGCGTGTGGGTTGCAGGGCGGAGTTTTCGGTGGCGGAGCCCATGGCGAATTCGTCCTGGTTCATGCGTCCAAACGGGATGGCTCCGGCGGTGCGGAGTTTGCGGATGACGGTGGCGTCGTAGGGCGAGCGGTAGTTTTCTGCTAGCATACGCGACCCGCACGTGCAGGGTTGGCCGAGCACGTTGATGTTGTCTTTAATGGCCACCGGAATGCCACCTAGCGGCAGTGATAGATCGGCTACGGCGGCTTCGGCCAGCGCGGCCTCCAGGTCGTAGGACAGGTAGGCACCCGTTAGAGAATCACGGGCGGCGATTTCCGCGGCGAGGTGTTGGAGAATGGCGGTGGATGTTAGATCTCCCGCGAGGAGTTGCCGACGGAGCGAGGCGAGGGTCATGGTGAGGAAAAGTATAAATAATAAATGATAAATTCTACTTTCAGTGAGCCGCCGCGCTGGCGTGGGGCGCGGGTGGTTTGTTTCGAATTTAGAATTTAATTTTTAGCGAGTTAGGCGTCGATGACGACCTTGGGGACGCGGATTTGGCCTTGGGCTTGGTCGGGTGCGTTGTGGAGAACGGCGGCCTGGGGTAGGCTGACGTGTGGGACGTCGGCGCGCATGCGGTCGAAGACGGAGGCAGGGTGGGCGGTGGGTTCGATGTCGGTGACATCGAGTTTCGAGAGGGCCTCGACGTGGCGGAGGATGGCTTCCAGTTGGGGTTGAAAGGTGGCGACTTCCTCGTCGCTGAGTTCGAGGCGGGCGAGGTTGGCGACGTAGCGGACATCGATGTGACTGTGCGACATGCGCGAAGCGTCGGGAAATGCGGGCGGGTTTCCAAGTGCCAAGTTGGGGTGGGCGTGGAATGGCGATGGGCTACTCGGATTTGAGGGCGGTAATTTTCTGGGTGATGGCGGCGGCCTCGCCTGGGTTGTCGGCGGCGAGGTAGGCGCGTTGCAGGCCATCGAGTGAGTCGAGGTCATTGGGGAAGGCGGCGAGGGCACGCTGGTAGGCCTCGATTGCCTCGGTGGCTTGGTGGGTGGTGAGGAAGTAGGTGCCGAGGCGAGCGGCCATGGGGGTGAGGACGAGCGGTGGTAAGAGCATCGGAGAGGGGAGTTGGAGGTCCGCGGCGGAGCTGAACCAGTTGTAGGCGGTGCCTTGCTTCTGGGGCGGGCCAGCGAGGGCGAGTCGGCCACGCAGGTCGCTGGCGAGCACTTGCAGGTTGCGAAATGATCGGAGCCAAGCGGAGCGCTCGCCACTGGCCGCGGCGGCGGACTGGGTGGCTTGCATGGTCTCGCCATGTTGGGTGAGAGCGGTGACCACATCGGTGGCAGCGGCCAGGTCGCCCTCATCGATGAGCCGTTGGGCTTCGAGGATAAACCGCAGGCCGTCGATCCACCAGTAGGCGAGCGAGTGGGGGTGGTGTTTTTTTAAGGAATCGGGCGTGGGCAGGGAGGCGGCGGCGGTGCTGGCGTCGCCGTGTTGGCCGCGTTGCAGGAGGATGCGGGCCGGCAGAGTGACCGCGTCCCAGAGTAAAAACCGAGTTCCGGGGGCGGTCGGGCGTGTCGTGGGCAGGGGCGTGGATGCGACTTGGCGGGCGGCTGCCAGTGCGCCAACGAAGTCCCCGGTGGACCGCAGGGCGACGATCCGATAGCACTCAGCCTTGGTCCATTCCGGGCAATCGGCGACGCTCGCATGGTTGTCCTCCATCCAGCGTTGGAATCCTGCGGTGGCGCGACTGAAGGCTGCCAGTGCAGCACGATGGTTTCCGCAGCGTGATTCGTAGTGTCCTAACAGATGTAGGTAGGGTGGGTAATCAGGGTCCATAGCGCAGAGCTGGCGGGCCATGGCGAGTGAGGGCGTGAGGTTGGGTGCCTCGGCGCGGATGACGAGCAGGGCGTTGAGAGGCAGCGGGTTATGGGGGGCTTGGTGAATCAGACTGAGGAGGGATTTTTCAGCGGTATCTTGGTCTGGGGTTGCGTCGCCCGAGTCGTCATAGCCACCGCGGCTGAACAACGCGGCAAACACCGCCGCTTGCTGGTCATTTGGAAATTTGGAGGCCACCTTGCGGAATGCAATCGCTGCGCCGACCGGCCCCTCTTGGATGTATTTGATCAGTCCGTAGGCGTAGCCACGTTCCAACTCCGTGCCTTGTCCGTGATCGACGAGATAGAGCAGGCGATCGGTGGCGGCATTGCGAGCTGGGCCGGTTTCGGGGGTCGGGTTGAGCAGGCACATGACCATGCCCCAGTGGGCGAGTAGGCAATCTGGGTCCTCGCGCATGGCGGCGGCAAAGTGGCGGCTTGCCTCGAATTCCCACCCGCCATGGAGGTGATTGAGCCCCATCCTGACGTGTGCCTGCGCTTGCTCCGAGGCGGTGCTCACCGCCATTTCGAGGCCGCCCGGAAAATCCCGCATGGCGGGCACCGCGAGCGTCTTGACCGGATCGGGGATGGCGTCCTCAACGCCTGGTAGTGCGGGGGTGGTTGCGGGGGTGGTTGCGGGGGTGGGAGTTGAGGCGGCGCCCAGTGACGCTGCGGTAAGAACTGTGATCCATGCTGTCGCCAAGCGTTGATAATTCATGGAGTGATCATGGCGAGGTCGGCCGCGGCGACCAAGCAAAATGACGCTGGCGTGCTGCGCTCGCTTAGGCATAGCCTTCGGGCATGCAGATCGGAGTCATCGGGTGTGGGAAAATGGGCACGGCATTGGTCGAGGGGGCAATCCGGTCCGGAGCCATTGCCGCGAGCGACGTGATCGGCGTGGACCCATCGCCGAAGGCGCGCGAGCAATTTGCCACCGTCACCGGTGCTCGGGTCACTCCTGACATTGCGGCGCTGGCGGGTTGCGAGGTGGTGGTGCTGTGTACGAAACCGCTGGATGCTCTAACCGCCGTGCGGGAGCTCGTCGCGGCTGGGGCCGGTGCCGCCACGCTGGTGTTATCGATTGCGGCAGGCATCACTCTGGCGGCGTTGGATGCGGCTGGCGGGCCGATGCGTTGCATTCGGGCGATGCCCAACACCCCGGCGTTGGTAGGCAAGGGAGCCGCAGGTTATTGTCTTGGCGCTCGCGCCACGGCGGCGGATGCTGCAACCGCTCGCTTATGGTTGGAAGCGGTGGGGCTGGCGGTGGAGGTGCCAGAGCGGCTGATGGATGCGGTGACCGGGCTGTCGGGCAGCGGTCCGGCCTATGTTTATTTAATGATTGAAGCGATGGCGGATGGCGGAGTGGGGGCTGGGTTGGCGCGAGCCGATGCCGTGCGCTTGGCCGCCCAAACCGTGCTGGGGGCCGCCGCGATGGTGCTCGAAACTGGGTTGCACCCCGCCGTGCTTAAAGACATGGTCACCTCTCCGGGTGGCACGACCCTGGCCGGCCTTGATGTGCTGGAGCGCCGCGCACTCCGCTCCGCCTTGATCGATGCGGTGGGTGCCGCCACCGCCAAATCCACCGCCCTGGGCAAGTAATTCCGGTGCGGGCAGGTTTTTGGGCTTTCCCTGAGGGAGCGGCATTCTATGGTCGCGGCATGCCCCATCGGTTGCTTGCCTTGTTGTCCGTTGTTTCCTTGCTGCTTGTGTCATGTGGTGCCGATCCAGATGCGGTCATTCTAGCGGGTAATACTCAGACGGCTAGCAGCGCGGGCGAATTGGTCTATCAGAATGCGAAGTCGGCAGATAGTGCTGGCAAGACCAGCCGTGCCATCAAGCTCTACGACCAGACGGCGACACGTTATCCGTTCGCATTATCCGCCGCGCAAGCGCGGTTTCGCCAAGCGGAATTGCTTAATCAGCAAGGGAAAATCGAAGAGTCGTTTGAAGCCTATGGCAAATACCTCGAACGCTTTCCGGGGAGCGGTCAGTATGCCACGGCGCTCAACCGCCAGGCGGGCATGGCGCAGGCGGCGGCTGAGGGCAAGGTCAA
>JAYSPI010000192.1:0-4165 GCA_043722215.1 Prosthecobacter sp. | reverse complement strand
GAATCGGTCAAACAGGTCAACGATTGGTCGTTGTTGTTAGTCACTCGGCAGGGCACGGCGGCGACTTTCGGTCTGGGAGATCACACGCGCCAGATCGAGAGCCTGCGTGCCGCCCTCGACCACGCCGGGGAAAAGGGGTATCTGATCGATACCATCAATCTGATTCCCAAATATAACATTCCCATCACCTTGCGCACCGAGCCCACCGCAGCGCGCGCCGAACCGCCGAAGTTGGCGACCACCAAGCCAACCGCTGAACCGCCGACTGAGCCCGTGAAGCCACGGACTGCGGCGCCCAGGTCGGCGGCCACGGCATCGCTGAAGCCACGCCCCACGGCGACCAAGTCGGCGGCGGCCACGGCATCAGTGAAGCCACGTCCCACGGCGCCCAAGTCGCCAGCGGATCCGGTGAAGGCGCGTGTTGCTTCAACCAAGGCGGTTGCCGCGCTGAAGCCGCGCGTGGCGGCCGTTCCACCTCGGGCGGTGGTGGTTCCGCATGCCGCGTTGATGAAGCCACACGCCGAGCGCGCCGAGCATGCCGCGCCTCGGGCAATTTTGTTAGTCGCAGACGATTCGGCGCACGGGCGCGGTCCTCACAGCACCCGAGATATGGGCACCAAACACAATTGATTTCATTCGCTCACCACCTTCATGGCACGTCGCACAAAAATTCACGTTGGACTCGAAATTGGCACTAGCAAGACCTGCATGGTCGTTGGCGAGGTGAAGGCAGATAGTGCCGTTAAAATCCTAGGCATCGGGGAAACCAAGAGCGCGGGAGTGCGCAAAGGTGAGATCTATGATTACTCGCAGGCCCGCGCCTGCCTCAAGGACGCTCTAACGAAAGCGGAGGACGCCAGTGATGTGGAGATTGGTAGTGTGTTTCTAGCGGTTACAGGCTCCCACATCCTGGGTGTTAATAACCGCGGCACCTTCCGCTTGCCGGATGGCGAACCCGTGGTCGCCGCCGATCACGTGGAAGAGGCGCGGGTCATTGCCCGTGACGTGCATATTCCTCAGGATCACGTGTATATCCACCCGATCATCCGCAACTATTGGCTAGATGGTCTGGAGCATTCGTCGTCGCCGCTGGGATTATTCGGTAAAACAGTCGAGGCCGATTTCCATGTCGTTCATGGCATCGGCACGCGTATTCAAAATAGCATTAAGCTGGTCCGAGAGATTCCATTAGAAGTGGATGATATTGTCTTTTCGCCGATCGCCACTGCGCAGATGGCGCTCGACCGCGAGCAACGCGAGCGTGGTGCGCTGGTCATTGATATCGGCGGCGGCACCACCGACTATGCGCTTTACCTTGGCGGCGTGATCACGGCGTCCGGTTGCATTCCGGTTGGCGGTGATCATATCACCAATGATATCCACCTTGTCACCGGACTGGCATTCTCCAAGGCAGAGCGCCTGAAAACCACCGAGGGCGACGCCTCGCCCGATCCGGTGCGCTCGGTGGGCATCGCCAAACTCATCGATGAACGCGGCTTTGCCGAAGTCGAAGTCAAACGGGAAGTGTTGAATGAAATCATCCGCCAGCGGTTAGAGGAAACCCTGCTACTCGTGCGCCAACGCCTGCCCGACGGCGCCGTCGAGGAGATTGGCGCGGGTATTTTTCTCACCGGTGGCACCAGTCTGATGCGTGGTTTCAGTGAACTCGCGTTCACGGTTTTCGGGCGTGACATTTACCGCCCTGAGCCACCAGAAATCAGCGGTGTCCAGGCCAGCTTCAAGGACCCTCGCTACGCCACCGCCATCGGCTTGATCCGCTTCGCTCAGATTTTCGAGGCCGAACGGGCCACTCCTCCAGGCATCATCAGCAAGATCGGCCGCATGTTCTGGCCGTTCGGCCGTTGAGACCACTCGCCTGCCCGGGGCAGTGGCTTGGATGTTAGGTGTAAATCCACCAACCGATCACCAGAATTTTCCGACCCTCATCATCCAACCCGTCCACACGAAACCAGATTTTTATGATCCCTTACGCACGTGACCCGCAATCGAATATTCCCACATCTTCCGTCAAAGTCATCGGCCTAGGCGGTGCTGGTACTAACATGTTGGAGCGCTTTGCAGGCGATGGCATGGATGGAGCGGAGTTGCTTGCGCTCAATACCGACCAACGCACGCTCGGTAGTAGTCTCGCCAAGGAGCAGATCCAACTGGGGGTGAATCTAACTAAAGGGCTAGGCACAGGCGGTGATCCGGAGCTAGGGCATCAAGCGGTGCTGGAGGCGGAGGCGTTGATTCGAGCGGCGGTGGTTGGGCGGCGGATTGTGTTTTTGTGCGTTGGCCTGGGTGGGGGGACGGGTTCGGGTGCGGCACCGATGGTGACACGCATTGCGCGCGAGGAAGGGGCCTTTGTGGTGGTGTTTGCGACCATGCCGTTTGCCTTTGAAGGCAAGCGGCGGCGCGATCAGGCGGAGACGGCGCTCAACGAGTTGGCGGTGTTGTCCAACGCGCTTGTGACCTTTGATAATAACCGCATGGGAGAACTGGTTGTGGCATCGCAGGGCATCCATGAAGCGTTTCTAGCGGCTGATGAGATGATTTGCGAATCCATGAAGGCGGTCATCCGCCTAGTGACTCGTCCCGGCCTGATCAACATCGGCCTCGATGATCTGATGAGTGCCCTGCGCACGAAGCGCTCGCGCTGCTTGTTTGGTTCCGGTCTCGCCAGTGGCGAGGACCGGGCCGCCAGCGTGTTGCGCAATGCGCTGGCCAGTCCATTGCTCGATCAGGGAGCTCTTCTTCAGGAGACGCAGACGGTGTTGGTTCACCTGTGCGGGGGTGAGAGTCTAACGCTTTTTGAGATCGAGTCATTGATGCAGCGGCTGCAGACCTATATCCCTGAAACCGCGCAGGTGTTGTTTGGAGCGGCGGTAGATCCCGCTATGGGCGATTCGCTATCGCTGACCCTAATCAGCGCGCTGCCAGAAGATTCGTTGACGGTGGGGGTGCCTGCCGATGCCAGAGCAACGTCGCGCGAGGTGGCAGCAGTGCTCGACTCGCCCCTCGATGAGAGTTCCAGCCCGCATGCAGCACCCGTGATTGCCCAAACCCTGCGTTCGGCGGCGGAGGCCACCCCCGCAATCGAGCCGGCCACGTGGTTCGAGAAGTCCCCGGCCAGCGGCAGCCCGGCCGACGTGCTAGATGCGACGGATGGCCTCGTTCTCGAAGCCAGTCCGTTGGCGGACGCGCCGCCTGCTGTGATCGCGGAATTCACGGCGGTCACGCAGGGTCCAGAGCCGGTTGAGGCTGCCGCGCCGGACGCACAAGCGATCGACGAGGTGACAGCGGTGGGTGTTGCTGCGCATCCGCGTAAACGCCCGTCGGGTAGCACCCCATGGTCCGCCCAAGCGGCGAATTTCCCCGCCGCAGATGAAGAATCACTCGCCGTCACCCCCCCGCCGGAATCCGAAGTGCCGAAGCTCAAACTCGTCATCAAAGCATCGACTCCGCAAAGCGAGTTATCGTTGGAATCGACGCCGCGCGGTCGCTTTGAAGGTGAGGTGCCGAACGTTTTCGAGGGTGAGGATCTCGATTTACCGCCGTTCCTGCGCAAGAAAAAGTGACGAGGGATGGTTGCCATGGACTGACGGCTGGTTGAGGTTCTGGGGATTTGGGTTGCGTGGTGCGGCCGGCACCGTAGAAGTCAGGCATGTTCGCAAGCGTCCGGGCTGACCAATGGCTGTGGGCTGTGCGGTTCTGCAAAACCCGCAGCATCGCGGCCCAGTGGTGCGCATCTGGTAAGGTGAAGCGCGGCGGTCACCCGTTGAAAGCCGCCTCAGCGGTTCAGCCTGGTCAGGTGCTGGAAATTCCCTTTCTGGAAGGGCCGGGGGTGCGCACGCTCGCAGTGCGGGCGGTGATTCGGCTACGGGTAGGAGCGCCTGAGGCGCAAGTGTGCTACGAGGATTTGACGCCAGCCGAGGTGTATGAGGCACTACAAGAATGGCTCGCCGCCCATCGTGAAGCCGCCAAAGGCCGCCCAACCAAAAAAAATCGCCGTGAAATCGATAAAATCCACGGGTTTTGGGATGACTGCGCGTGACCCCCTTTCGTCTGAAGTGGTCCCGCGAAACGGAGCCAGTCTCTTAGCTATGGCGCGGGAGGTTTCGGGAGTCTAGAAAGACACCGAAACCAATGAAACGAACGAGAA
>JAYSPI010000191.1:0-23990 GCA_043722215.1 Prosthecobacter sp. | reverse complement strand
GCATCCCGGCAATCGACGGGGTCGATCCAGACATCACTCTGGAGGGTTTGCGCCAAGTCGCGGCGCGGGTTTTCTGTTAGGGCGGGTCAACTGACAGACGCCGCTTGCCAAGCCGCAGGTTCGCGGGAATCTTCCCGCCATGAAATTGATCTCATGGAACGTCAATGGCATCCGGGCCGTCATCGGGAAGGGTTTGGGCGAGTTTGTCGCGACCGAGCAGCCGGACATCCTGTGCTTGCAAGAAACCAAGGCTCGGCCGGAACAGGTGCAACTGCCATTGGAGCTCGGCGGTTACCATGCGTACTGGGATTCGGCGCAAAAGCCCGGTTACTCAGGGGTGGCCGTGTTCACTCGCCAAAAACCGTTAGCGGTGCGGGTGGGTCTCGGCCACGACGATCACGACCGCGAGGGGCGGGTGCTTACGTTGGAGTATGAGGATTTCATCTTGGTCAATGTTTACACCCCCAATGCTCAGGACCAACTTCGGCGACTCCCATACCGGCTCACCTGGGACGACGTCTTCCGCGCTCATGTCGTCCGCGAGGCCCTCGTCAAACCGGTGATTTTTTGCGGCGACCTTAACGTCGCCCATCAGGAAATCGATATCGCCCGTCCGCGGGAAAACCGTTTCAGTCCAGGGTTTTCCGACGACGAACGCGCGCGCTTCTCTACACTGCTAGACGCCGGGTTTGTTGATACCTTCCGCCACTTCTACCCATCTCAAGCGGCGGCGTATTCATGGTGGTCCTACCGTGCCGGCGCGCGCCAGAACAACGTCGGTTGGCGCATCGATTACTTTGGCGTGTCCACCCCATTTATGGCTCGCCTCACCGACGCGTTCATCCTGCCTCTGGTTCTCGGATCGGACCACTGCCCGGTGGGAGTCCTCCTCACCTGACTCCTGTCGTCGGCTACGCCTGTCGTGAATCACGAAAGCGATGAAAAACTCTCGGAACGTGCGCCCTGGCTCACAGGCGACTCCAGATCGACGGGTCGATTACACAAACAGCGTCTTTTTCAGCAGCCTCTGGATTGCATCATACAGGTGAATCGGCGAGCTCCGCTGGGTGATGGAGAACCGCCCGGCCATAAACCAAGCGGGGTCGGCGCTTGGCTCCAGTTCTTTCCGGCTTGCCTCATGTTGGTGACAACGATACGGTTTCCGCCCAGCGGTAACGGGTCGTTGTTTCTCGTCGTCCGTCTGTCGTTAAGCCGGGCCGGACGCATCCCCGCCGCTGCCAACCTAATATTTATTATTTGGCCTATTACCCCCGCCTTGGTGTTAATTGGTTGATCCATCCCCCACAAGCACGATGATGCATCATATGCCACCACCAATCCCTGTTTCGACTGTTGGTAAAGATGACAAGCTGTGGATTATACTCTGCCATTTGTCATTGTTGCTAGGCGTCGGGTTTATTCTCCCATTCGTTGTGTATCTCGTTAAAAACCATGATTCTCCCGCGGTCGCCAATCACGCCAAAGAAGCTCTCAACTTTCATATCTCTGTATATATTTTAGGGTTTGTAGCGGCTCTTCTGTGTTTTGTCATCATTGGGATCCCTCTCTTAATTGCTGTCATCATTGGTTCCATCGTGTGCGCGATTATCGCGGCCATCAAAGCCTCCGAAGGCTCGTTTTATAGATATCCATTCACCCTCCGTCTCATCAGATGACGCTCATTCAGACGCCGCCTGCGGGGCGTTGTCGTTGAGGTGTTCGTCAGGGGCATCGATCTCAAACCCACTCCAGCACCCAGCCAAGTGGCGGCTTTTTGTAAATCACGCAATAATTATCTTTATTTCAGCCTTTGTTGCTTTGGGCTGTGCAATCGGTGGTGGGAGAGGCGTAGGTGTGGGTGCCAACCATGATTGCATCAACCGCCACCGCCCGAGAAGACGCCACCGAGACTCCACAACCTGAACAGACTGGGGGGGATTTATCGAAGGCGAGCATGTTTTGTTTTCAGTGTCAGGAGGCGTCGAAGGGGGTGGCGTGTACGCAGGTAGGGGTTTGCGGGAAGGACGCCGAAACGGCGAATCACATGGACCTGTTGATTTACGTCTGCAAAGGGATCTCGGTGCTCCATGGGGCGGTCCGCCAGCAGTGCGGGCCACAGGCCGGGGTGGATCACTTCATCCTAGATGCCTTGTTCTGCACCATCACCAACGCCAACTTCGATGTCGTGAGCATCGCGGCGCGGATTACCAAGGGTCTCGCTCTGAAACTCGCGTTGGTCGAGGTGGCCCAGGCCGCCGCGATCGCGATCCCGCAAATCCCGGAAGTGCGCTGGGCCGGCCCCCCGGAGAGTTACGCATCGTTCAGTAAGCTGGTAGGCGTCGTGCAAGCGATCCACGAGGACGTAAGGTCGCTCAAGGAGCTGACCATTTATGGGTTGAAAGGGATGGCCGCCTATGCCGAGCATGCCTACAACCTTGGGTTTGTGAATGACGAGATTCACGTCTTCATTCAGCACGCATTGGCGCAAACGACGCGCCATGACGTGACCGTCGATGCGTGGGTGGCGCTGGTACTAGAAACCGGCCAATGGGGGGTGACGACGATGGCGTTGCTCGATGAAGCGAACACGACGCGCTATGGCCATCCGGAGATCACCACGGTGAACCTAGGCACGCGCGCAAACCCGGCGATTTTGATCAGCGGCCACGACCTGAAAGACATTGAAGAACTGCTAGAACAAACAGCAGGCACGGGGGTGGATGTGTACACTCATAGCGAAATGCTGCCAGCGCATTATTATCCGGCGTTTAAAAAGCACACGCACCTAGCAGGCAATTACGGTAATGCATGGTGGAAGCAACGCGAAGAGTTTGAAAGTTTCAACGGGCCGGTTGTGTTCACGACCAACTGCATTGTGCCGCCGTTAGAGAATGCGGGTTACAAGGATCGCATCTACACAACCGGTTCGGCCGGCTATCCCGGATTCAAGCACCTTCCCGCTCGCCAGGACGGCACCACCAAGGATTTTTCCCAAGTCATCGAGCATGCCAAGCGCTGCGCCCCGCCCACCGAAATTGAAACCGGATCGATTGTTGGAGGGTTTGCCCACGCCCAGGTGCTAGCGCTCGGCGAGCAAGTTGTCGCGGCCGTCAAATCCCAGGCGATCCGCAAATTCGTGGTGATGGCCGGCTGCGACGGGCGGATGAAGAGCCGCAGTTACTATGGTGATTTTGCCAGTGCGCTGCCCGCAGATACCGTGATTCTAACGGCAGGTTGCGCCAAATACCGGTATAACAAGCTCCAGCTCGGCGATATTGGCGGGATTCCGCGCGTGCTGGATGCCGGCCAATGCAACGATAGCTACTCGCTAGCGCTGATTGCCTTGAAGCTGAAGGAGGTTTTCCAGTTAGGGGACATCAATGACCTGCCAATCGTGTATAACATCGCATGGTATGAACAAAAGGCGGTCATCGTGCTGCTCGCGTTGCTGCATTTGGGGGTGAAAAACATCCACCTCGGACCGACGCTTCCTGCTTTCCTATCACCCAATGTCGCCAAGGTGTTAGTGGAAAACTTTGGGATCAGTTCGATTTCCACGCCCGATGAAGATATTGCCGCGTGGATTGCTTGAGGCGGTGCAGTTGGTGATATTGCCGCTGGGTGCTACGGGTGCTCAGCGGCTGATATCATTTTGATAGAGGAGTTTGAACCCGCTTTGGAGCAGCACGCTGGTGGCGAATTCATAGTCCTCGACGTGGATCGCTAACATCGACGAGCCGCTGGGACTGGGCAATAATGCGTAGGCGAAGTCGATGTTGGTTTCCGCGACCATCAGTGACTCCAGGCATTGCAGCAGACCGGGACCGGATTCGCGCAACGCCACAACCACCAGTTCGCAGGTGGCGTGGGGGATTCCTTTTTCCATGAAAATCTGGGCGGTGCCTTCCGGGTCGGAAACGACCAGGCGCGCTACGGTGGCGTCGCGCGAGTCCTGCATGCTCAGGCCGACGACTTCGATGGCGGAGGCGCGCAGCAATTTGATCATGGCGGCGAGCGCGCCGACCCGGTTAGGGAGCATGACCGAGAACTGGCGGACGGGAACGCCGTGATCAATGAGGATGTCGGATTCCATGTTGGGAGGGTAGCGTGCTCGGTGGCTGCGTTCAATCTCAAAACAGGGTGGCGGTGGGTCGTGGTTGACCCGGTGGGGCTGGCTCGCTAGCGTCCGCGCCTTCGTCATGAGCGCCGCCCCGAACTACAAAGACACCCTGTCCCTGCCGCAAACAACCTTCCCGATGCGGGGCGACCTGGTTGAGAACGAACCCAAGCGCCTTGCACGTTGGGAGCAAGCCGGACTCTACGGCCAAATCCTGGGCCGTCGTCGAGCACAGCAGGCCCCGGATTTCATCCTTCATGATGGTCCGCCGTTTGCGAATGGCGACGTCCACATGGGCACTGCGCTGAACAAATTGCTCAAAGATTTGGTGGTGAAATCCAAGACGATGGCGGGCTTCAGCGTGCCATTCGTTCCCGGTTGGGACTGCCACGGTCTGCCGATCGAGTTCAAAGTGGTGCGTGAAACCGCCGGTTTGGAGGCGGCCGAGATCCGGCGTCGGTGTGGGGAGTTTGCCACGGGATTCATTGACATCCAGCGTGCGTCATTTCGGCGGCTCGGGGTTTTTGGTGATTGGGCAAACCCGTATTTGACGATGGACCCGGGCTACGAGGCGAGCATTCTGAGGGTTTTTGCCAAGCTGGTGGAAAATGGCAGCATTTATCAGGCGAAGAAGCCGGTCCAGTGGTCGTATGGTGCGCAAACGGCTCTGGCCGAGGCTGAGGTCGAGTATCAGGACAAGCAAAGCCCGGCGGTTTTCGTCAAGTTTGAGTTAACCGAGGTCTCACTGCGCAAGTTGCGGGAGGCCACGGCGATGAGTTCGGCGATCACCCATGCGGCGATGCCGATTTGGACGACCACGCCATGGACCTTGCCTGCTAACCTTGGGCTAGCGGTGCATCCGGAGTTTACTTACGTGCTCGGGCGATTCCACAACGAGGTGGCCGCCCGCGACGAAACGCTGGTGATTGTGCGCGAACTCATCGCCGATTTCCAAACCAAAACCGGCTTCGCCTTGGTCGAAAATCTCGCCGAAATCACCGGCCGCGGCCTCGAAACTCTCGATGCCCAGCATCCGTTTCTCAACCGGACGTCGAAGGTCATCCTCGCTAATTTTGTCACCACCGAAACCGGCACCGGCGTGGTCCACATCGCCCCGGGCCACGGCGCGGACGACTATGTGGCCGGCCAGCAAAATGGTCTAGGCGTGCTCTCGCCCGTTGATAACGAAGGGAAATTCACCGCCGAGGTTGGCTTGGAGGAGCTTGTCGGCTTGCATGTCTTCAAGTCCAACGACCGGATCATCGAGATCCTCGCGGCGAGCGGTCACTTGTTAGGTCGCGAAATTTATCATCATTCGTATCCGCATTGTTGGCGTTCGAAAACCCCGATCATCTTCCGCGCTGTCGAACAATTCTTCATCTCGCTCGAATCGCTGCGCGGCCAAGCGCTCGACCAAATCGATCAAGTTGAGTGGTTGCCCGCGTGGGGCCGGAACCGGATTTATGGCACGGTGGAAGCGCGGCCGGATTGGTGTATCTCGCGCCAGCGGACGTGGGGGGTCCCGCTGCCGGTGTTCTTTGATGAGGCCGGCACGGCGATTTATTCGGCGGAACTGGCTTTGAAAGTCGCAGATCTAGTGGAATCCGAAGGCACCAACTTCTGGTTCGCGCACAGCGATGCCGAGCTCGCCGTCCGCCTCGGTCTGCCTGCGGGCGTGAAAAAATGCCGGGACACCTTGGATGTTTGGATTGATTCCGGGTGCTCGCACGCAGCGGTGCTCGATCGCCATCCGGAGCTCCACTGCCCGGCCGACCTCTATCTGGAAGCGACCGACCAACACCGCGGGTGGTTCCAAAGTTCGCTCATGCTCAGCGTCGGCTACCGCGGGGCCGCCCCCTACAAGGCGGTCATGACCCATGGCTTCGTGGTCGATAAAGATAAGAACAAGCTCTCGAAGTCCGATGCGGAAAAATCCGGCAAGCCGATCGACGCTGCCCACTTCTATAACAAATACGGGGCCGACATCGTCCGCCTGTGGGTCTCCTCGGTGGATTGGCAGAACGAAGTGCCCTTCGGTGAGGAACTCTTCAAGCAGGTCGCAGAACCCTACCGTCGACTGCGCAACACCCTGCGCATCCTGCTAGGAAACCTCGATGGTTTTGAACCACAGCGCGTGCTAGCCACATCCACCCCGGCGTTCACCCTTCTCGACCGCTGGATCCTCGAACGCCTCCACGAAGTGGTCGCCGAGTGCCGAAAAGGCTACGAAACCTACGAGTTCCGCAAGGTCTTCAATGCCCTCAACCAGTTTTGCACTAACGATCTATCTGCGATCTACATCGATGCGACCAAGGACCGGATGTATTGCGACGCCTCGGATTCCCCTCGTCGTCTCGCCTCGCAAGCCGCGATGTTTGAGGTTTTCACCGCCATCGCCAAGCTGTTAGCGCCGATCCTCGCATTCACGGCCGACGAGGCGTGGGAGCACGCCGGCTTCACCACCGGCAGCGTGCATGAGCAGGATTTTCCGGTGGCCGATCCGGCATTCGTGCCGGGCGAGGCAACGCGCCAGGCCGGGCGCCTCTTTGAGATCAAATACGTCATCCAGACGGCCATCGAGGCGTGCATCCAGGCCAAAGATTTTACCCGCAACAACGAGGCCGCCGTCGTGCTCACCGTGCCAGAGAACGATGCCCCCCTGCTTCCCCTTCTCAAGGATCACGAGTTTGCTAC
Organism: Prosthecobacter sp.; assembly: GCA_043722215.1. GTDB lineage: Bacteria > Verrucomicrobiota > Verrucomicrobiia > Verrucomicrobiales > Akkermansiaceae > Luteolibacter. Next base: position 17,179 of record JAYSPI010000191.1, on the reverse strand, counting down.
CGAGTTCTTCATCATCGCCGAGTTGAGCGTGACCCCCGGTGCGTCCCTCACGGCCACCGCCGGAAAGACCAAAAACAGCCTGTGTCCGCGCTGCCGCAAGCACGAACCGCTCGTCGCTAGCGGCATCTGCCAACGATGTGATGATGTTTGTTGCGGCGCTCGATGAGCGTCGGTGCCCATCAGAAGCCGATCCTGCCCGCGCAATCATTTGCGTTTTACTCGCCTTCGTCGGTCATCGACCGCCGCTACCACATTCGCCTCACTGCCAGTTATGACTCGTCTTTTTCTCTTTCTCGCGCTGCCGCTCTATCTGCTGGATCAGCTCACCAAGTTCTGGGCGATCGCCGCCTTCCCGCCACCATCGGTCGATCATGGCGCGAGCACCATGGTGGTGAAAAACTTTTTCTATCTGGTGCGGGTTCACAACCAAGGGGTGGCATTTGGTTTTGGCAATGGCAGCGCGTGGGCGCCGATCGTGTTTTTAGTGGTGCCGCTTGTCGCTCTCACTTTGTTGCGGGTTTTTTGGAAAAAGGGCGCCTTCGCTCATCCGCTCTCAAAAGTCGCCGTCGCCCTGCTTGGCTGCGGAATCATAGGCAATCTAACCGATAGGTTGGTGCAGGGTTTTCTGCTCGAATCCTACGTCACCGCACCCTTCTGGAAGCGCCTATCCGAAGGCTACGTGGTGGACTTTATTGCGCTTAAACTCCCGTATTACGAGCGTCTGGTGCCCTCCAGCGGCGGGTGGTGGCCCGCCTTCAACGTCGCCGATTCATGCATCTGTGTGGCCGCGGCGCTGCTCTTCATCGGCGGCTTACGCGATGAGGCGGCGGCTAAAAAAGGGCGGGTCGTTGCTGGTTGAGGATGCGATCGAGGCTCACGGCGTTTTAAAATCATTGCTTTGCCGCCGCCGATAGTTCGCTTGCGCGTGCTAAATTTGTGATGGTTTTCCAGTTGACGTAGGTGGCAGCAGGGTTCTCCCTATGGCTGTTGATTTCCACTTGGTTTCATGCGTTGCGTTCAATGCGGTTCAGTTAAAGACAAGGTCCTCGATTCCAGATCCTCCAAGGATGGAACGGCGATTCGGCGGCGTCGCGAGTGTTTGCAGTGTGGTTACCGCTACACGACCTACGAACAAATCGAGCGCACCGAGTTGCGTGTGTTAAAGCGCGATGGCACCCGCGAGGCGCTCAACCGCGAAAAGCTCATGAGCGGCTTGGTCAAGGCATGCGAAAAGCGCCCGGTGTCGATGGAGCAGCTCGACCACGCGGTGGAAGAGATTCTAACTGAATTACACAAGGATCACCTCAGCGAGGTGCCCTCAGCGATCATTGGCGGCAAGGTGATGGACAAGCTCCATCAGATGGACCCGGTCGCCTATGTGCGTTACGTCTCGGTGTACCGGCAGTTTGAGGACGTCAACGAGTTCGTGCAGGTGATTCAATCGTTGCCGCGGCGCGCGGCGCGCGATCCCTTTCAACGCAGATTATTCAAAGACTGAAGAATCGAACCCGAAAATTTCCCATGATTTCACTCATTGGCAATCGTCCCGCCTTACAAATTGGTGCCTATCAGGTTATCGATTATGGGACAGCGTGGTTAGATGACGCGTTGTTGCGAGCGGCGCGGGCGGCGGATTACGAGGATTTTCCGTTTGTGGCCGACATCCGTGGTGGGATTGTCAGGTACTTGGAAACCAAGTGTCCGCTGAAGTTACTATTGCTAGAAGATCTTTATGACCGGGTGCGACGGATGCTGATTAAGATCGGCTGCGAGCGGATTGCCGGGCAGCTCCAGCAGTTGGCACCGCCGGTGACGGTGCCGTTGGTGCGAGCGGCGCTGGCGGCGTGCAATGGGTATGAGTTGGCATTTTTTGCGAGTTTGCGGGTTGAGTTGCGGGAGTTGCGCGCGGCGGGGGTTGAGGAGTTAGTTTTCACCGGCCAGCGTGAGAGCGCGTTGATTCTGCGCGGTGCCTCGAAGTGGAACAAGCATTGCGAATCACTCCTTGCCGAGATTGATGCGTTCCTCCAGGAATGGGAAGCCCCGCCGGTGGTCCATGGGCGACGGGCCTGCGTGAACCGTGAACCGTGAACCGTGAACCGCGCGCGGCCCTGGCGTGGATGTCCAGACTTGCATGATCCGGTAGACGAACTAGAACCACCGGACCGTTCAAGTGAAAAGTTATTTCCTTCGCCGATTACTACTGATTCCTCCGACGTTGGTGGGGATCACGTGGGTCGTCTTTGCCATCACGCGCTTCGTCCCAGGCGGGCCAATGGAGCGGATGCTCCAGGAGGCGTCGCGCGGCGCCGACCAAGGCGGCAAACGCGCCGCCTCGAACCAATCGCAGGGTGGCCTGAGCGAAGAACAACTGGAGGAACTGGAAGAACAGTTCGGGTTGAACCAAAATGTGTTCATTGCCTATGCCGAGTGGTTAGGGGTCGCCCCGCGTGAAGTGAAAATCTCGAAAGGCGAATTCAGCGCACGCGGCGATGAAACCATCGGTGGCGATTCGGATACGGCCACCACCACCGAGGTGGTGCTGCGCGACGAGGGTCGGGTGCTGCGCGTCACGCGCGCCGGCGACGCCGTGACCTCGGTCCAGTTTACCCAGGGGGCGGGCGCACCCGCCGCTGCAGGTTGGCAAGTCCGCTATGAATCGTCGCGTGACCGTCAGGCGCGCTTCACTCGTCGCAATCCGGGCAACCCGACGGTGCCGGACTACTCGCCACGGGCGGTGGTCTATCAGACTCGTCTATCTGGTTTGCTGCAAGGTGACCTCGGTCGCTCGACGGTGTACAATGATCCGGTGGATGAAATGATTGTGGCGCGGATGCCGGTGGCGGCGTATTTCGGGTTGCTCACCGCGCTTATCACTTACGTAGTGTGCTTGCCGCTGGGCGTGTTGAAGGCCTTGCGCCACCGGACGTTTATCGATTCTGCGTCATCGGTGCTCATTTTCCTTGGGTACTCGATTCCGGGATTCGCGCTCGGCGCAATTTTGTTAGTCCATTTTGGTGCGCGAATGAACGTCTTTCCCTTGTTTGGGTTGATCGGTGCGGATTTCGATCACCTTGATACGCTGGGGAAAATCAAGGATTTGGCGCACCACACAGTGTTGCCGCTCATGTGTTATATCGTCGGCTCGTTTGCGATGCTCACCATGATGACCAAGAACAACCTGATGGACCACTTGGCAGCCGACTATGTGCGCACCGCAGTGGCCAAGGGCGCGAGTTTTCGCCAGGCGGTCTTTGGTCATGCGTTTCGCAACTCGATGATTCCGGTCGCCACCAGCCTGGGTGATTTGGTTACTCTCTTCATTGGCGGTTCGATGCTCATCGAAAGCGTGTTCGACATCCAGGGCTTCGGACTCCTACAATACCAATCGGTCATCGCTCGCGATGTGCCCGTCATCATGGGCACTCTGACCATCGCCGCATTTCTCATGCTCATCGGTCACGTCATCTCCGACGTCGTCGTTGCCATGGTTGATCCTCGCATCAAATTTGATTAACCATGCGCACCATCGGGATATCTGTTATTTTGTTAGGCCTTCTCGCGGCCGTAGGCGAGGTGCTGCACTTGGCGTTGCCCACCGGGCGGTGGTTTTTTGAGACCAGCCGCCAAGTACCGATGTTGCACGTCAACCTAGGCGGTACTGAGGCGTTTCCGTGGTGGGGGTGGTTGAGTGTGGTGGTGCTGGTGGCCAGCGGTCTGGTCATGGTGGTGCGGTCATTCACCAGGGGTCCGCGCAACCCCCTCACGACTCGGCGGTTGCTCCGCTTCCGCGAAATCAAGCGGGGTTATTATTCGCTGGTTATTCTGCTAGCTCTGGGTGGAGTAGCGGCTCTTGATCAGGTGGTGGTGGGCAAGCGGGCGCTGGCGGTGAATTGCCGCGGCCAGTGGGTATTTCCAGCGTTTCAGCCGGTCGACTTCAAGAACAAGGATTTCGGGTTGACTGGCGAGTCGCCGGACGCCCCCGTCAACTACCGTCAGCTTCAGATGAAGATGCGTGATTGCGGCGGGGGACGGGTGATTTTGCCAATCATCCCGTACGATCCGACCGGGGACACCCTGCCGCCGCGCTCGCGTTCGCTGGTCCAGAGCGACGGCCAATACTACGAGGCGGGGAGTAGCAAACCGTACTGGGGCCTCGCCGCCAGCTATTACAACGTGGGTGAATCAAAAATCCACATCCGCTACACCCTGCGCAATGGCCTGCGATCTGGCCCAGCCGAGGGTCGCGATGCCCGCGGTCTAGCAGTTTACACCGCAGACTATCGCGACGGTCAATTGCTCACTGAGCACTTTGTCGGCACAGGCACCCTGCAGGATTTCCTCGCCCAACCGGTCAGTGCGCTGCGTGCCGTGAAATACCACCCGGCACCGCCGACCCCCGAAACCGGCAACTGGCTGGGCACCACCTCGCAGGGGTACGATGTGCTCGCCTACCTTTACGGCGGCTTGCAAGTGAACTTCAAGGCGGCGCTGATCTATCTGCCGATTATCTATTTGTTAGGTATTACCATTGGGATGATGATGGGGTATTTTGGTGGTTGGTTTGATTTGGCGGCGCAGCGGCTGATTGAAGTATTTTCCAACATGCCGTTTCTATTTGTGGTGATTATTTTTTCGAGCATGGTGCCCGATCAATTCAAAGGACTGCCAGTGATTCTGACGATTCTAGCAGTTTTTGGGTGGATGGGGATCACGTTTTTGATGCGCACGGCGGCCTATCGGGATAAGGAGCGCGACTACATTGCGGCGGCGCGGGTATTGGGAGCAGGAACGCCGCGCATATTGTTTTACCATTTGCTGCCCAACACGGTGGCCATCCTGGTCACCCTGGTGCCCTTTACGGTCTCGGGGTTGGTGTTTGCGCTCACATCGCTCGACTATTTGGGCTTCGGCCTACCGCCCGAATATGCCACTTGGGGGCGCTTGCTCAACGATGGACTGGCCAACCTGTCTGCGCCGTGGTTGGTGAGTTCGACCTTTGCGGTGTTGGTGGGCATGTTGATTCTCATCACGTTTGTGGGCGAGGCCGTACGTGAGGCGTTTGATCCGAAAAAATTCACCTATTACTGCTGATGCGCCGATTGCCGATCCGTTTTACGATGATGTTCCTTGGCGCGTTGGCGCTGGCGGGGACCAGTTGCCGCCGCGAGTCCGCGTCCGCGACTCGCACGTTCGGCTTCGATTCATTCGTGCCGGTTTATAACCACTATATCGCCAGTTGGCTCAAATCCCAGCAGGCCGCCACCGAAAAAGAACTCGTCCGCGTCCAATCTGAGTTGGCTGGCGCGCAGGGCCCCGCCCGTGAGAGGCTCGAAATCCACGCAGCGACGCTCGGCCAGAATCGGGAGAAATGGCGCTATCGACTGGCGCTTGGCGACTATCTGAAATCGGGTCAAGCGAGTGAGGTGCCGGCGGATTTGCTCTGGGAGAATGGTCTGAGTCAACCCGAGCTCGGTGATCCGGCTGCCAAAAAAGGGGGGGTCTTCCGCCAGTTCATCCCGACCTTTCCGCCGACGTTGCGGCCCTTCGGCGACAACTCAAATAACCCGTTCCGCGGTTCTCTCTACGACCGCATCGAGCTTCCGCTCGTCACGCTGCACCCGCTGACCATGGAAATGATTCCTGGTCTTGCTAGGGAATGGGCGGTTTCCGCCGATGGTCGCACGATCTATTTCCGGCTCGACCCGGCTGCCCGCTATTCGGACGGGGAGCCGGTCCGCGCTCGCGATTTCATGGTCGCTGTCTATTTGCGGGTTTCCGACCACATCGTTAATCCGTATGCCAAGCAGTATTTCCGGGAAAATCTGGCTCAGGTCGCGGTGTATGATGATCTCACCCTGTCGATCTCGCTGCCCGAGGCTAAGATTTATGCGCCGGTGTTTGCCGGGGCCCTCACGCCGTCATCGCCATCGTTCTATCAGGAATACGGATCGGACTATAGCGAGCGCTACCAATGGCGGTTTCCGCCAACGACCGGGGCCTATGAGGTACGGCCAGATGACATCATCAAGGGCGTGTCCATCACCCAGAGCCGCGTGACGAACTGGTGGGCGCGTGACCGGAAGTACTATCGTTATCGTTTCAATCCGGACAAGATCGTCCACACGGTGGTGCGCGATGAGTCGAAGGCCTTCGAGTTGTTCCGGGCTGGCGAGCTCGACACCTTTTTGCTCACCCGCCCGGAGTTATGGTATGAAAAATCCGAGATGGAGCCAGTTTACAACGGCTACATCGAGCGCGTGACGTTCTACACCCGCTATCCGAAAATCCCGCGCGGCATCTATATCAACACCAGCAAACCACCGCTCAACGACCGCAACCTGCGCATCGGTATCCAATACGCGATGAATTGGCAGAAGGTGATCGATGTGATGTTTCGTGGTGATTACCAACGGCTCAATGCCTTCAACGAAGGGTACGTCAATTTCAGTGATCCATCGATCAAGGCACGGCCGTATTCCATCGATCTGGCGCGCGAGGCATTCCGCAGCGCCGGATATACCGTCGAGGGCCGCGATGGCATCCTCGCCAAACCCGATGGTAGCCGCCTCTCGATCTCCCTGACCTATCAGACGGCTCCGCTCAGCGATCGGATTTTCGCCATCCTGCGCGAGGAGGCGAAAGCCTGCGGGTTTGACCTGCGACTCGACGGGTTGGAGGCGACGGTCGCCTATAAAAAGGAAATGCAAAAACAGCACGAAATGACGTTAGGCGGGTGGGTAATCACCCCGCCAGTGCCCGATTTCCACCAATACCTGCATTCGTCCAATGCCTTCGACGAAAAGGGCAACCTCAAAACCCAGACCAACAACACGTTTGTCTGGAGCCGCCCCGATACCGATCTGTTATGTGAGCAAGTCCGCACCGGTCGCACCGAAGCCGAACTCAAAGAGGCGGCCTGGAAGCTTCAACACATCATGCACGATGAGGCGATCTTCGTGCCCGGCTTTTCGGTGGACTTTGTGCGGATTGGGTCGTGGCGCTGGGTGCGTTGGCCGGACTGCCCGACGACGCGATTTTGTGCGCCAGTGGTTTATGATCCGCATGAGGTATTTGTCTATTGGGTCGATGAGGAGGTCAAAAAGGCGACCCAAAGTGCGCGTCGGGCGGGTGAGCGCTTTCCAGAATCCACGAAAACGGTCGACGAGTACCGGCTCAGATCGGCTTCAGCGGAACCTTCAGCCCCTGAACACCCATGATTGGCACTCCCTCTAACCTGCTTGAGGTCGATCAACTCATCACCTCGTTTGAAACCGACCGCGGCTTGGTCCGCGCTGTCGATCAGGTGTCGTTCGTGGTGCCCGAGGGAAAAACCGTCGGCATCGTCGGCGAGTCTGGGTGCGGAAAAAGCGTGACGGCCATGTCGATTGTGCGCCTGCTGCCGCAGCCAGCGGGGAAGATCCTCGGCGGGCGGATTTTGTTCAAGGGCCAGGATTTAGTGCATGCCAGTGCCGCGACGATGCATCGCATCCGCGGCGGCGACATCGGCGTGATCTTCCAGGAGCCGATGTCCGCCCTCAACCCGGTCCATCGTATCGGCCGACAAGTGGCCGAGGTCTTCCGCCTCCACCAAAAAATCTCCGCGCGAGACGCGTGGGATGCGGCCACCGAGATGCTGCGCCTGGTGCGCATCCCGGCCCCGGAAAAACGCATGCTCGACTATCCGCACCATCTATCAGGCGGGATGCGCCAACGGATTGTCATCGCCCTCGCGCTGGCGTGCCGCCCGTCGCTGGTGATTGCCGACGAGCCGACGACCGCGCTGGACGTGACCGTCCAGGCCCAAATCTTGGATTTGATGGGGCGGCTGCAGTCGGAAATGAAGATGTCGATGATTCTCATCACCCATGACTTGGGTGTCATCGCGGAAACCTGCGGTGACGTGGTCGTGATGTATGCCGGGCGGGTGGTGGAACGCACCAGCGCGAAGGAGTTATTTGCCAACCCGCTGCATGCCTACACCCGTGGATTGTTGAGTTCGATTGCCACCCTTGCCACCCCGTCGAAGTCCATCCTCCACACCATCCCCGGCATGGTTGCCTCGCTCGCAGACCACACCCATGGTTGCCGGTTTTGCCAGCGCATGGGTCGCTTGTCGGGTGGGGCCCGCCAGCGCCCGAGCTACGCCGAAGTCTCACCCGGCCACTGGGTGGAAACCTGCCCGGAATGTTATCAGCCATGACTGCTCCTCCGCTCCTCTCGATCTCGCAACTGTGTGTCCACTTCCCGGTGTCGGCCGGCGTGATCCGCCGCCAGACCGGTGCCGTGCGCGCGGTGGACGGTGTGTCGCTCGACATCGCCGCCGGCGAAACTCTCGGCCTGGTCGGCGAGTCGGGATGCGGGAAATCCACCCTCGGCAAGGCGGTTGTGCGCTTGCTCACGCCGACGGCCGGGAGCATCCACTTCGGGACGGCTGATATCACCCGAGCCAGCCAGCGGGCGCTGCGGCCGTTGCGCCGGGATTTTCAGATGATCTTCCAGGATCCCGCGGAATCGTTGGACCCACGGATGAGCGTGCGTGCCCTCATCGAGGAACCGTTCATCATTCATCGCCTCGGGACCCGCGCCGATCGCATCAAATGGGTCGATCAGCTCCTCGATCGCGTCGGCCTGCCGACCGCCGCCGCAGAACGATATTCCTTCGAGTTTTCTGGTGGCCAGCGCCAGCGAATCGGGATTGCGCGCGCGCTGGCACTTAAGCCAAAACTCATCGTCTGCGACGAGCCGGTGTCAGCCCTCGATCTTTCCATCCAATCCCAGATCCTCAACCTGCTTGTCGAACTGCAACAGGATTTCGGATTGTCGTATTTGTTCATCGCCCACGACCTCTCGGTCGTCAAACACGTCAGCGACCGCGTCGCCGTCATGTACCTCGGTAAAATCGTCGAACTCGCCAGTGCCGAGACGATCTATCGTGACCCACGCCACGCCTATACCAAGGCGCTGCTCTCGGCGATTCCCTCGACTGATCCAGCCGTGAAGCGTCGGAAAATCCTCCTCGAGGGCGATGTCCCGTCGCCGCTCGACCCGCCGCCCGGGAGCGCCTTCGGCCACCGCATGAGCCACCCGCTTTACCCGATGAGCGTCGGTCTCGACCTGTCCCTGCGTGAAATTGCCCCGGGCCACTGGGTGGCGGCGGACCCGTGCTGCTTGACCGCCGCCGATTGGGCGCAGCTGGCTCCGGTCGGATCGGTCGAGTCACCGCTGCACCCTTGACCGGGTGGCCGATCCGGTGCATTTTGCGCCGCCCATGAAGCCACTGAACTTGTCGATGATGCGCGAACTCTTGCTCCTTGCCGGGGTGCTGGCGGTGAATGCGTGCGGTCCGAGTGGGCCGGTGCATTCGGGATACATGGCTGGCGTCGGTGGTCCGATCCAGCAGCAGGCGACCAACGGTCCTAGCCATCCTCCACCGGCCATCCCCGATGATATTTCCTACTGGGACGGGGAAGGTGCCACTGGCACTCCTTTGATCAAAATCAACCGCAGCCAGCAAAAAGCATTTTTCTACAAAGGCGGCATGCTCGTGGGCGTGTCGAAGATTTCCAGCGGCAAGGAAGATCACGCCACGCCACCCGGAAAATATAAAATTGTCGAAAAGGATAAGGACCACAAATCCACTGTTTACGGGTGCTTTAAGGATAAGGCCAGCGGCCAAATGCTCAACGACAACGTCGATATCCGCGTCGACAAGGTGCCGACCGGGGCGATCTATTACCCGGCCCCCATGCCTAACTTCATGCGCTTCGCCGATGGCATCGGCATGCACACCGGATACCTCCCGGGTTATGCCGCATCCCACGGCTGCATCCGCATGCCTCACCAGATGTCCGAAAAGTTCTTTGAAAACGTCGCCAAAGGGACACCCGTCATCGTCGAGTGACCGCTGGCCGCCCAATCCCGCCAGTTGAGAAAAAGTCGCTACCCCGACACGTTGCCACCCAGCCACGCCTGATAGGCCGGGGCGACCGCAGCGGGTTCCAAGGCGATGATTTCGGGCACCTCATAGGGATGGCAGTTGCTGAGTTCTCTCTGGAATGCCGGCCAGGTGGCCGCGCAGGTCTTGAAAATCGCCAGCACTTCGGGGGTTGTTTCGAGTTGCCCCTCCCATCGATAGATGGATTCCACGGCGGGGATTAGATTCACACATGCCGCGAGTTGCTTTTCCACAAGTGCTGTGCCAATCTGTCGCGCCGTCGCCACATTTGGGAACGTACACAAGACGATTCTGAGAGTGTTCATCGCCCACTGATACCTGCACCCCGCACGCTTGTCACCCATCCTGTGAAATCCGGATTTCTCGAAAAACTCGTCGCCCGCCTGGATCGAGTCGAACATGGTGAGGTCCAACAGATCGTCACCCGCTTAATTCGCGAAAAAGGGTTTCTCGAAAATGTTTTCGAGGCACTCCAAGAAGGGGTTATTATTCTCGATCCGCACGGCGTGATCGGCTTCGTCAACCATGCAGCCAGTCGGTTTTTTGGCCTCAACCCACACCAAGCGGCTGGCCAATCGCTCGCCTCACAGGTTCGCGGCCTCGACTGGCAGACGATGGGCAAGCCCGGCCGCACCATCAGTCGCGACCTCGAAGTCTTCTATCCGGAAAACCGCTTTCTTAACTTCTATCTGGCGCCGATCGATGATGATGATGCTCCATCGAGCGAGGTGCTCGGGTATGTGATGCTGGTGCGCGATCTGACGCGTACTCGCGCCGAGGCCGCTGCCACGCTCGAATCCGAGCGTGTCAATGCGCTCACGCTGCTGGCCGCAGGGGTCGCCCATGAGATCGGCAACCCACTCAACTCTCTCGACATCCATCTCCAACTGCTTGACCGCAAACTGCGCAAACTCCCGCCCGGCGACCGCAAACCACTCGACGACCACCTCGCCACCGCCCGCGGCGAAATCCACCGCCTCGACACGATCCTCAAACAATTTTTGCATGCGGTGCGGCCGACCGTTCCGCGCCGTGAGCGGCAGGACATTCATGCCCTGCTGCACGAGACGCTGCGCTTGCTAGAACCGGAACTTGCGTCGCGCAAGGTTTCGGTGGCCCTGGAGCTCGCCAGCCCGATGCCCGCCGCCAGCCTTGACCCTGGGCAATTCCAGCAGGTTTTCTACAATTTGATTCGCAATGCCTATCAGGCGTTGCCCGGTGAGCACGGGACGATCACCCTGCGCACCCAAGTCAATGATTACGAATACGTCATTTCCATCGCCGACAACGGCACCGGCATTTCCCCGGAGCACATGGGGGCGATCTTCGAACCCTACCTAACCACTAAACCGTCCGGCTCCGGCCTCGGCTTGCTCATCGTGCGGCGAATCGTCCGCGCCCATGGCGGCGAAATCGCCATCGAAAGCGAAGAACACCACGGTACTCGCATCGTGATCCATCTTCCGCGCGCCGAACGCTCGGTCCGCCTACTTGGCGCGCCTGACCCTGTCATCGACCTCGTATGAGACCCCCGCAAACCTCAAATTTTGATTTTCATCCTAGATGCTCCCGACCCTGTTGATAGTTGACGACGAGCGCTCGACCCGCGACGGCCTGCGCAGTGCACTCGAGGAAGAGTTCGACGTCTATACTGCGTCCGGCACCCGCGAGTCACTCGCGATTTTAAAGAGCCAACCGATCCAGTTGCTACTCACCGACCTGCGTCTTGGTGGAGACTCCGGGATGGAGTTGTTAGACGCGGCGTTGGCCCTGCCCGATCCACCGGTGGCCATCCTGATGACCGCCTACGGCTCGGTGGATGCCGCGGTCGAGGCGATGCGCCGCGGGGCGTGGCACTTTGTGACCAAGCCGCTCAACCTGGATGAGGTGGAAATGCTGCTCAAGCGTGCGCTGCGCAGCCGTATCTTGGAAGTTGAAAACACCCAACTCACCCAGCAGGTCAAGAAATCACACAAATTGGATCGGCTCATTGGAACGTCGCCAGAGATTGGCCGGGTTTCTGATCTGATCCAACAGGTCGCCCCGACGCGTGCCACGATCCTCATTGAGGGGGAATCCGGAACCGGCAAGGAAGTCGTCGCCAACCTGCTCCACCACCTGTCGGGGCGCCCAGCCGCCAAATTGGTGACCGTGCATTGTGCGGCTTTGTCGCCCCAACTGTTGGAAAGCGAGCTCTTTGGGCACGAAAAAGGCGCGTTCACCGGTGCCTCACAACGCCGGATCGGACGCTTTGAACAAGCCGATGGTGGCACCTTGTTCCTGGATGAAATCGGTGAGATCGACGCCACCACCCAAATCAAACTCCTGCGGGTGCTCTCCGAGCGGTCACTCGAGAGGGTCGGCTCGAACACGCCAGTCAAGATCGACGTCCGGGTGATCGCCGCCACCAACAAGAACCTGCGTGAGTTGGTGGATCGCGGGGAATTTCGTGAGGATCTCTATTTCCGGCTCAATGTGGTCAAGGTGGCCATGCCGCCGCTGCGCGGTCGCCGTGAGGATGTCGTCTTGCTCGCCAATGCCTTCCTTCAGGAATTCGCGAAGGAGAACGACCGTCCGGTCAAGCCGCTCACCGATGCAGCCCTCCACCAGCTTCTCGCTTACGGCTGGCCAGGCAACGTGCGCGAGCTGCGCACCGTCATCGAACACGGCGTGGTGATGAGCAACTCGCCTGTCATCGATGTCTCCCATCTGCCGCAATTTTTGCTCGCTCGGCCGGTGGTCGTGCCGTCGTCAGGCGTGCCCCTCAAAAACTCCCTTGCTGCCACTGCCGAATTCAACTTGCATGCACTCGAAACCAGCACCATTCGTGCCGCCCTCGCCACCACCAACGGCAATCGCACTCGGGCCGCCGAACTCCTCGGTGTGAGCCGCAGAACCTTGCAACGCAAACTCCTGGATCTCGGTATCTAATTTTCCTTTTCTCCAACAACCCGTCTCCATGACCACCACCTCATCGCCCCTCGACGCCGGAATTTTGATCCGCCGTAGCTTGTTCTTCGTGATTCTCATCCTGCTTACACTGGGCAATTTGTTCACCTTGTTCCGCGGGTTAAGCGCGCCGCAGGCGATGGACCAGGCGCAAATTGCCCGCGAAATTGCGCGCGGCAACGGCTTCGCAACCAAGATGATTCGCCCGGTCGCGTACTATCAGGCCGAAAAAGCTGAGAAACACTCGGTGTCACTGCGCGGATTCCAGGACACCTACCACTCGCCGCTCAACCCACTCATCAATGCCGCCGTCCTCAAACTCATCGGCGCAGATGACGCCAATGCCTGGCAAATGGGCGAAAATGAATTGATCTATCCACTAGATCGAGTTCTCGTTACGGTCTCTACTTTGTTTTTCCTGATGGCCATCGGGGTGAATTACTTGCTCATTGCGCGGATCTTTGACGCCAAAATCGCCGGCATGTGTGCCCTCTTGATGCTCTTTTGCGACACCTTCTGGAATTTTTCGCTGAGTGGATTGCCGCAAATGTTGATGTTGTTATTGTTTTCCTGCGGCCTCTATTTCGTCTATCGCGCGGTTGAAGCTGCCACCGAAGGACGGGTCGCCATGACGCCCGCGGTCATCGCCGGGGTCTTCTTTACGTTGTTGGCCCTGACCCACTGGATGACCGTCTGGATCGCGCTGGGCTACATCATTTTTGCAGGGATCACGTTTCGACCGCGTGGCATCGTCGGCATCTCGGTGCTCGCCATCCTGCTGGTGGCCGCCATCGGTCCGATGTTGCGTAACCAAGGAATCACGGATTCGCCCTTTGGGACGGCCTTCCTCACGCTTTATAACGGCCTGGGCAACGGATCGGAGGACATGGTGATGCGCAATATCGATCTAGCGGCCGAGCCCTTGGTGATTGACGGGTTGATCGCCAAGATTTTGCGCACCACATTGCTGCAAGCCACTCACATCATTCCATTTTTGGGCGGTATCATCATCGCTCCCTTGTTTTTTATCTCTCTGCTTCACCCGTTCAAACGCAGTGCCATCGCAACCTTCCGCTGGGCGATCCTGTTGATGTGGGTGACCACCGCCTTCGGCCTGGCGTTCTTTGGAATCACCACCGAACCGCTCGATCCCAACCAGTTGCACCTGTTGTTTGCGCCAATCATGACCGCCTACGGCTTGGCCTTCATCTCGATTCTCTGGAGCCGCCTTGACTTCGTCGCCGCAACTCCGTCGCTCCGCAACGTCCACCATATCGTGATCCTCACGCTCTGCGCTCTGCCGCTGGTCCTCGCGCTGCCGTCACGCGTGCGTCTCGGAATGCACTTACGCGATCGCGGCGGCATCCCGAATTGGCCGCCCTACTACGCGCCCGCCCTCAACAGCAACATCTCCGGCCTCAAAGGCTGGGTCTCCGATCAGCAAATCGTGTTTTCTGATCAACCCTGGGCGGTCGCTTGGTATGCCGACCGCATAAGTATCTGGCTACCGCCGACCCGCGAGGGTTTCGTTAAGCTGGAATCCGTGGCCAGTGACCTCCAGACCCCGGTCGTCGGGATCTTGATTTCCCCATCGTCGCACGGGTCCGGCCCAATTTCCACCGTGGCCGATCACTACCGCGACTTCACCGCGCTGGTGCTCGACGGGCGAGTGCTGCTCGCAACATACCCGCCCGGCTTTACGATTTACGACAAGAGTCCCAAGATTCAGGAAATTGCGAAGCGCTTCCCCTTCCGGCAACCGCTGGTGGGTATGGACATGGTCTATTACAGCGAACGGGCAATCCGCGCCACCAACCGCGCCACCAACGAATAAGCCGATGTCACGCCGCAAGCCCACCACCACTGAAACCGCCGCCGCCCCCACCTTCGAGGATGCCTTGGCCGGCCTTGAAGCCATCGTCGAAGCAATGGAGCACGAACAACTGCCGCTGGAAGAACTCGTGACCTACTATGAAAATGGCACTGCCCTGCTCGATCGCTGCGAAGCCATCCTCCATTCCGCGCGCGACCGCATCGAGTTGATCACCCTGCGCAATCAAATCGAATCGCCCCCCGAATCCTCCGCCACTGGCACCGCAGGTCTCACCTTGCCGTCCGGCCGATCCGACGCTTCCGACCACGACGACGATGACATCCGCCTCTTCTGAGCCACCGGCCCTCGGTCCGCTTCTCCAGTCCATCCACTCGCCCGATGATGTCAAAGCCCTCGCCGACGAGGATTTGGTTCGGCTGGCGGCAGAAGTTCGCCATTCGCTCATCACGTCGCTCGCGGTGACGGGGGGGCATTTGGGGCCGAACCTCGGCGTGGTCGAACTCACCATTGCCCTGCACCGGGTGTTTGCCACTCCGGTTGACAAATTGCTCTTTGACGTCGCGCACCAGGGATACGTCCACAAGATGCTCACCGGCCGGGCCACTCGAATCCACACCCTCCGCACCTTCAAAGGACTCAATGGGTTCCTCCTGCGCTCCGAATCCCCCCACGACGCCTACGGCGCCGGTCATGCCGGCACCGCCCTCTCCGCGGCTCTGGGCATGGCGGCCGCCCGCGACCTCGCCGGCCAAGGCAACCACGTCATCGCCGTGGCCGGTGACGCCGCCTTCACTTGCGGACCAACCCTGGAAGCTCTCAATAATATCGCGTCAACCACCCGCCGGTTCATCGTCGTCCTCAACGACAACGAATGGTCGATCGATAAAAACGTCGGCGCCATCGCCGGCTATTTCAATGCTCTCCAAACCCATGCGACGTATGCCGCCGTGCGCGCTAAAGCCGCCGATTTTGTCGAAAAGGTGGCAGGTAAGGCGGCCCGCACGCTCGCCCATAAAGTTGAGGAAAGTGCCAAAAACCTAATCTTCCCCAATGTTCTCTTCGAAAAATTTGGGCTGAGGTATTTTGGGCCGATCGATGGCCACAATCTGCCGTTGTTAGTGCGCACGTTTGAGCACCTCAAAACGCTCAATGAACCGGTCATCCTCCACATCATCACCGAAAAAGGCCGCGGCTATCAACCCGCCCTAGATGATCCGGGTAAGTTCCACGGCCTCGGAACCTATCAAATCAACGACGGCTCGACCGATACCTCCGCCACCCCAACCTGCTCGGATATCTTCGGACGAACCCTCACCGACCTGGCTAAGACCGACCCGAAAATCGTCGCCATCACCGCCGCCATGCCCGGCGGCACCAAGCTCGATATTTTCAAAAACGAAGTGCCGGATCGTTATTTTGACGTCGGCATCGCAGAGGAGCACGCGGCACTCTTTGCCTGTGGTCTAGCGACCGCTGGGTTTCGCCCGTTCCTCGCGATCTATTCAACGTTCATGCAGCGCGCCTATGACATGATCATCCATGACATGGCGCTCCAAGGGTTGCCGGTCCGCCTGTGCATGGATCGCGGCGGCCTCTCCGGCGACGATGGTCCCACCCACCACGGGTTGTTTGACATCGGCTTCTTGCGCATCATCCCCGGCCTGGTTCACATGCAACCTCGAGATGAGAACGAATTGGTGAACATGCTCCACACTATGGCCGCCTACGACGCCGGCCCGTCCGCCATCCGCTACCCACGCGGCGCCCTCACCGGGGTGACTCTCACCACCCCACCGAAACTGCTAGAAATCGGCCGCGCCGAAGTCGTTTCCGACGGTTGTGACGTTGCCCTCATCGGCCTGGGCAATATGTTTGAAATGGCGGAACTTACGAAATCCTTGCTGGAAGCCAAGGGCCTGTCCGTCGCCCTCATTAACCCACGTTTTATCAAACCGATGGACACCGCAGTGCTCGAAACCTACGCCCGCCAATGCCGCGTGCTCTGCACCTTCGAGGATCATGCCCTGCTCAATGGCTTCGGCGCCGGCGTCAGCGAATTCCTCCACTCCGCAAACATTGCCACACCCGTCGAACGCATCGGCTGGCCCGATGCCTTCATCGAACACGGCAAACCTGATGTCCTGCGCGCCCTCCACGGCCTGACCCCTGAGGTGGCCGTCTCCAAAATCCTCGCTCACTTCTGAGGCGGGTACCGCTCGCGACTCCCAATTTGATAGATCGTTATTGGCACGCCAGGCAGTCACCGCCATTGAGCATCGCATCCAACGAGCACTCACTCACCTCGGCGGCGGTGAATTGGTGAGTTTCTGCTGGACCGGTGGTGCTGAAGTGGTCCCGCGAAACGGAGCCAGTCTCTTAGCTATGGCGCGGGAGGTTTCGGGAGTCTAGAAAGACACCGAAACCAATGAAACGAACGAGAA
>JAYSPI010000190.1:0-1992 GCA_043722215.1 Prosthecobacter sp. | reverse complement strand
TTGGCGAGCGCCTCGGGATCACTGAACAATTTCAGGGCGTGGACGACCTCACCATCGGAGTGGATGGCAGCCTGCAGGTGATGGAGCGAGTCGAGGGCGGCCAGCATCAGATTTCGGTTTGCGCGGCGCCGCCCGCCGTTCTTGGCTGGGCGACGGGCAATCTGCCAGAACCGCGCAACAACCCGCAAGTGGGCATGGCCAATATGCGCGGCATCATGCCAGCGCTTCAAAAGGCCAAGCCCACAGCGGTGGGCACGGGCGACATCACGTTCACGACGGTTGCCCTGCCGAGCCAATCCCGCACCACCCGGATCGTTAAAGACATGCCAGCCGACCAAATCGCGGTGGAACTCGTCGCCTGGATTCAAGGGGAATGACTCGCAGAGCGCCCCAGCACCACCTGACATTGCGATTTTTAGATTATTAGCCACATCCATTTTTACCATATGAGTCACCTCTTTTTAGTTCATGCCGATGCCGACGGCACCCTAGCGCCCTCAGCGCTCGAAGCACTCACGGCCTCACTTGGGTTTGCTGCCGCGTTGGGCGCGCCGCTCGCCGTCGGGGTGATCGGGAGTCACCCGGGTCCCGCGGCCGAATCGATCCAGCACTGCGGGGCGACCCGCGTTCTCACGGTGGAGGGTGCCGAGTTTGGCCAGGCCCGTTATGCCACCGATGCGGCGGCGGCCGATGCGCTCTGCCGTGCGGTGGGGGCGACGGTGGTGACCGCGCCGGCCACGTCACGTTGGAATCGGGTGCTGCCTGGGGTGGCGCATCGGCTAGGTGGCTGTGCCGACACTCATGTCACGGGGTTGGCGGTGGTGGATGGCAAGCCGGAGGTGTCACGGTGGTTTTACCGCCAGCGGATGGAAGCGATCTTCACGCGCAGCACCCGGCCGTGGGTGATGGCATTGGAAGGTGGGATAGCGCCACTCACGGTGGAATCATCGCAGGCAGGCAGCCCCCCCGCCGCCATCGAACCCCTCTCCGTATCTTTGGATGCCCCGCGCACCCAAGTCATGGATTTTGCCGCTCCTGCCAGCGACGAGCAAACGATCCGCCCCGACGCGCATCTCTTGTTTGTGACCGGGGCCGGCTGGACCAAGAAGCAAGCCGACGGCCAGGTGAAAGTGACTGAAGCCGACGCGATCATCCGCGATTTTTTACGGCTCTCTCGTTCTTCCTTGGGCAGTACCAAATCACTCGTCGATCTGGGGGGGGAGGGTCACAGCGTGTTGCCGTTCCTCAGTCATCTCAACCAGATTGGTCAAACCGGATCGACCCCGCGCCACGCCAAGGGACTCTCAACGTGCTGCCATGGCGAGGAACCTCACACCGTCGGGTGGCGCTTCATCGGCGAACGCCGTGCCATCAGCCTGGACGCGAACTGCGGCTGGGCCCGCGGCAAGGCCGATATCCTCTACGTCGCCGACGCCTTCGCGGTGATGTCCGAAGTCAACACCCTGCTTACTCAAGCGCCGCGAGTGCCATAATGCGGGCGGTGAAGGCGCCTAAATCCCGTCTCGACTCGCGGATTTCGCCTGCTAGACCCATTGCCATTCAATGATCACTGGCGAAATCAAATCCAAGGTTGACCGCATCTGGGACACGCTCTGGTCGGGCGGCATCTCCAATCCGCTCACCATCATCGAGCAGCTCACCTACCTGCTCTTTATCAAGCGGCTGGACGAGCTTCACACCCTCAAGGAGAATAAGGCCAACCGCCTCAAGAAACCCATTGAGGCACCCATCTTCACGCCAAAACAGAACGGCCTTCGCTGGTCCCGCTTCAAGGAATCCTCCCCCGAGGAGATGTTTACCACCGTGCGCGACAAGGCGTTCCCGTTCATCAAGGCGCTTGGCCAGTCGGCTAGCGGCGAGGGCGATAGCACCTACTGAAGTGGTCCCGCGAAACGGAGCCAGTCTCTTAGCTATGGCGCGGGAGGTTTCGGGAGTCTAGAAAGACACCGAAACCAATGAAACGAACGAGAA
>JAYSPI010000189.1:0-2703 GCA_043722215.1 Prosthecobacter sp. | reverse complement strand
ACCGCTCGGTCACCCGACCGAAATGATCCGCGCCGGTCGCGCCGTGTGCGTGGGCGGCGGGGTAGGTACTGCCGTCGTCCACCCGATCGCCCAAGGGCTCCACCAGCGCGGCGTGGAGGTCATCAGCATCATTGGCGGACGCGCTCGCCAATGGGTCATCTTTGAGAAGGAATTGCGTCGCCTCGGCCAGGTCGTGGTATGCACCGACGACGGCAGCTACGGTCGCCAGGGGTTTGTGACCGATGCCACCCGCGAGGTGCTCGAAGCAGGTGGCGTGGACATTGTCTATGCGGTCGGCCCGGTGCCGATGATGCGGGCGATCGCCAATCTCACCCGGCCATTTGGCGTGCGCACTATCGTTTCGCTCAACCCGGTGATGGTCGATGGCACCGGCATGTGCGGCGGTTGTCGCGTCGATGTGGGCGGTGAAACCAAGTTTGCCTGCGTGGAAGGTCCGGAGTTCGACGGCCACCTCGTGGATTTTGATCTGCTAGCGGACCGCTTGGGCACGTATCGTGAGTTTGAGCGGCAGGCGGCGGATGCCTGCACCGGCGGCGGATGCCGTCATTCAGCGGCCCCAACGAATCAACCCAGCACCGGAGAGAAGCCATCGTGAACGAAGCCAAGATTCCGCTCAAGGAGCGCATGAAGATTGATCGGCAGTCGATGCCGGAACAGGACGCCGCTCAACGCAGCGGAAATTTTCTCGAAGTGAACCTCGGGTTCACCGAGAAAATCGCGTTGTTAGAAGCACAGCGGTGCATCCAGTGCAAGCAGCCGAAGTGCGTGAGCGGTTGTCCAGTGATGGTGAATATTCCGCAATTTCTCGAGTGCATCGTGCAGGGGGATTTGGCTGCGGCTGCGCGCAGTTTGTTCGGCGACAATGCGCTGCCCGCCATCACCGGCCGGGTCTGCCCGCAGGAGGTTCAGTGCGAAGTCCAGTGCGTCCGCGGAGTGAAGGGAAAACCTGTGGCCATCGGCTACTTGGAAAGGTTTGTGGCAGATTGGGCGCGCGCCCACAGCGGGATGGTGACGATCGCGCCGCGAGCGGCAACGGGTCGCAAGGTGGCGATTGTGGGTGGGGGTCCGGCTGGGCTAACGGCGGCGGGGGAGTTGGTGAAGTTCGGGCATGAGGTGACGGTTTACGAGGCATTGCACAAGCCGGGTGGCGTCTTGGTCTATGGGATTCCGGAGTTTCGCTTGCCCAAGCAAATCGTCGATGAGGAAGTCGAGCGCTTGGTGCTCGCGGGGGTGAAAATCGAAAACAACGTCGTCGTCGGGCGAACCTATACGTTGCCGGAGTTGCGGGCACAATTTGATGCGGTGTTCCTCGCCAATGGTGCCGGATTGCCGGTCTTTATGAATGTGCCCGGCGAAAATTTCAAGGGGGTCTATTCGGCCAATGAATACCTGACGCGCGTCAACCTGATGGAAGCGTATGCACCCGACTCCGATACTCCGGTGCTGCGTGCCCAGCGGGTGGCGGTGGTGGGTGGCGGAAACGTGGCCATGGACGCCGTGCGCACCGCCAAGCGCTTGGGTGCGCAGCGGGCGATGCTGGTGTACCGCCGCAGCCGCGCCGAGATGCCCGCGCGCGTCGAGGAAATCCACCACGCCGATGCCGAAGGGGTGGACTTTGAAAACTTGGTGGCTCCGCTGGAGGTGGTGGGCACTGCCGATAAGTGGGTTTCCGGGCTGAGATGCCAGCGTATGGAGCTGGGTGAACCCGATGATTCTGGGCGGCGGAGTCCGCAGCCGATTCCAGGGTCGGAGTTTGTGTTAGAATGTGAGGTGGTGGTCGTGGCCATCGGCACCCGTGCGAATCCCTTGCTGACGGCGACCTGCCCGGACCTCAAGTTGAACCGCTGGGGCAACATCGAAGTGGACGAGCAGGGGATGACAAGTATTGCGGGGATCTTTGCCGGGGGCGACATCGTACGCGGTGCCGCCACGGTGATTCTGGCCATGGGCGACGGCAAACGGTGCGCCCAAGCGATCGATGACTATCTGATGGAAGGTGCGCCACGCTGATGGCCATCCACCCGCTGACCACCGCATCGCATGCCTGACCTGTCGTTTGAAACCACCCTGCACGCGCGCGGATTGCGGTGGGTTGCGGGTATCGATGAGGCCGGGCGTGGGCCGCTTGCCGGGCCGGTGGCGGCGGCGGCCGTGATGTTGCCGCACGGGTTTTTATGTCCCGGTCTCGACGATTCGAAGAAGCTGAGCGCCGCCAAGCGCGAGCGGTTGTATGACCGCTTGACCGACGATTCAGCGGTGGTGTGGGCGGTGGCCACGGCGGAGCGTGCGGAAATTGACCGTCTCAACATCTTGGTCGCGACTCACCTGGCGATGCGTCGGGCGGCGGAGGCGCTGACGCCGCCACCTGAGCATTGTTTGATCGATGGTCTGCCGGTGCGTGGGTTTCCATTTCCCTATGATGCCATCGTCAAGGGTGATGGCTTATCGCTTTCCATCGCGGCGGCCAGCATCATCGCCAAGGTGACGCGTGATCGAATGATGCAGGAAATCGACCATGAGTTTCCACAATTTGGCTTTGCGAGGCATCAAGGATATGGCACCAAGTATCATCTTGAGGCGCTTCGGATTCACGGCCCTTGTTGCCACCATCGTCGCTCGTTTCAGCCGGTCGCTCAATGGTCGCTGCCGCTTGACCGCGCGTGATGGCACCGCCCGCGACCG
>JAYSPI010000188.1:0-5395 GCA_043722215.1 Prosthecobacter sp. | reverse complement strand
AGCTGATGCAAAACGATGGGTCAATCGTCGCCGTCGACGTGCGCGAGGACAAACTGGACCGCATCCGCGAAAACTGCGCACGGCTGGGCGTGACGATTGTCCAGACGCACCTGTCCAACATCGAAGAGCCGTCGCTGCCGCCGGGCGAATTCGACGCGATCCTGCTCGACGTCCCCTGCTCGAACACCGGGGTGATCCGCCGCCGCGTCGATGTCCGCTGGCGCCTGCAAGCACCTGACATCGCCAAAATCGCCATCACCCAGCGAAGAATCCTCGATCACGCCCTGACCTGCCTCAAGCCCGGTGGCCGGATGGTTTATTCAACTTGCTCGTTGGAACCAGAGGAAAACCTCGGCCAAGTCGAAGCCTTCCTAGCAGACAACTCGCACCTCCAACTGCACTCGACTCGCGAGGCGTTGCCGTTCCGAGATCAAACGGATGGAGCCTTCGCCGCCCGGATCGACTTTCGCTAACTACGGATTTTCTCCTTGAAAATTCGCCTAGGTGGCCACCATAGTGCCACCCTCCTGCGACGTCCTTGTCCGCAGTCGCGGCGCCCATCAGAACCTCGTTCTAAGGTTACGTAAAATCAGCCCCCCCTCCGCCAGTTGCAACCCATGCTTGATGCCCCCCATCATCCAGCCCCTGTCGAGCCGCAGCCGACCGCACGGGATGCCCATCGCATCCCGTGCGTCCATGACCTGTTTGAGAAGCAAGTGGCGCGCTCACCTGATGCCGTCGCGCTGATCTTCGAGGATCAATCGCTCACCTACCAGCAACTGGACACTCGTGCCAACCAACTTGCCCGGTATTTATCCACCCTGACGGATGGCCCCGAGGCGCGGATCGGCCTGTGTGTGGAGCGATCCCTGGAAATGCTGGTTGGATTGCTCGCCATCCTCAAAGCCGGGGCAGCCTATGTCCCGTTAGATCCATTCCTACCACCACAACGATTGGCATTCCTGATCCACCACTCGGCGTGCCCGGTGGTGCTGACGCACAGCTCGCTAGTGCCTCAGTTACAAGCACTGGCACCTACCAAGCACCCACCACGGCAGTGGGTGACGCTGGATGCGATTCTGCCGGAAGCTCCCGGCATCGAGGACGCCTCACCCCAGGCAAGCCATGAACCTCATCACCTGGCGTACGTCCTCTACACCTCGGGCTCCACCGGGCAGCCCAAGGGCGTAGAGATGCCCCATCGGGCGCTTATCAATTTACTCCAGTGGCAATGTGCCAACTCATCCATGAGAACCGGCAACCGAACACTGCAATTTGCCAGCCTTGGCTTTGATGTGTCGTTTCAAGAAATCTTTGCCACCTGGCTGACCGGTGGCACCCTGGTCATCGTGACCGAGGCAACCCGCAAGGACCCATCGGCCCTCTGGGCAACCATCGCCCACTGGCAAATTGAGCGGGTGTTCTTGCCGTATTTCGTGTTGGAGCGGCTCGCTGAGGCATCCGCCACCTTGACTTCGTTGCCCAGCAAGCTGCAGGAATTCTGGGTGGCGGGCGAGCAACTGCGCATCGGCAAAGACATCCGCCATTGTTTCCAGCGGATGCCCCACTGTCAGATATGGAACCAATACGGTCCAACCGAGGCGCATGTCGTCACCTGCTATCAGCTCGTCGGTCCACCCGCGGACTGGCCGGACCTGCCGCCCATCGGCCAGCCACTGCCGCATTGCCAAATTCTCCTGCTCGACCGCCATGGTGTGCCCGTGGCTGCCGGTGAAATTGGCGAACTGCACATCGGCGGAGTTGCGTTGGCGCGCGGCTATTTGGACGCGCCCGAGTTGACCGCGGAGCGATTCATCGCCGATCCGTTCAGCCAAGATCCCACGGCCCGCCTGTATAAGACCGGCGACCTCGCCCGCTGCTTGCCTGATGGAAATATCGAGTTCCTTGGCCGGTCCGACGACCAGGTCAAAATCCGCGGCCATCGAATCGAACTCGGCGAAATCGAGATCGCCCTAGGCCAGCACCCCGACATCGCCGCATGCGCAGTCACCTCCCTGAGCCAAAGCGATGGATATACGATCCTCCAGGCATTTGTGGTGGCCCGCGAGCAGGTGAATCTCTCGGCCCGTTCACTGCGCCATTGGCTTGCGGTGCGCCTACCTGAGCCGATGATTCCGTCACGGTATTTTCGGCTGCCCGCCATCCCAGTAACGCCCAATGGCAAAGTCGATCGATCGGCACTGACCCCACAGGTGGCACAGGAACTCGCAACCGGCACCCACTACGTGCCCGCCCACAGCGCACTGGAATGTCAACTCGTCGATATCTGGCAGCGACTCTTCCAGCGCACTGGCATCGGCTGCCATGATAATTTCTTTGAACTCGGCGGCCACTCGATGCTCGCGGCGCAGTTGGTAGTGGAAATAGACGAGCAGATCGGTGGTAAGCTACCCATGGTCGCATTGTTTCAGGCACCCACGATCGCCGCCCTCGCACAGCAGCTCACTCAGTCGCCCCAGCGACTCGCATCTCAGTCGCTAGTGCCACTCCAACCGCATGGCTCAAAACCCCCAATTTTCTTCGTCCATGGCTGGGGCGGCGACGTCTTTGCCTTTGTAGAACTGGCCAAATCGTTAGGCCCAACCCAACCCGCCTACGGAATCCAAGCGGTTGGGGTGGATGGCCATGGGAGGCGACATACCGACGTTGAGAGCATGGCCGCTCACTATGTGCAGGAAATCCGCTCGTTCCAACCGGATGGGCCGTATTTCCTAGCAGGCTACTCGCTAGGCGGGCTGATCGCATTTGAAGTCGCTCAACACCTCAAGCGTCATGGCCAGCAGGTGGCAATGCTCGCCCTGTTGGATAGCGAACCACCGCTCGGTGGGATTCCCTGGTCCGCCTGCAGCAAGACGCTGGCACATCATCTCGGCGAGCGCTGCGTGTTTCATCTACGCCAGTGGTGGAGTACCCCGCCCGAGGATCGGCGCGCATACGTCAGCCGGCGGTGGCGATCGCTCCGGAAATTGCTAGTTCGCACTCTCCAACGACCCGCTGTGGCAATTACGGCTTCACCTATCGGCAGTTCACCCCCAGTGGTCACTGGGTTTAATGATTACTATCATGCCGTGACCTCATGCTATCGGCTCCACCACTACTCGGGCAAAGTCGATGTGTTTGTCAGTGATGAATCCGACCGTTGTGGGATGTTAGCATGGCGTCATCTGGTGCGTGGCGGTGCCGTCTTTCACCGCTTAGCGTGCCCGCATTCGGACATCCTCGCACCCACCAACGTGCCTCTGGTGGCCCGCACTCTGACCCAACTCCTCAAGCGAGCACAGGACACCAACCGTACGTGACACCATCACCCACCCGGCCCGCATGCATCTCTCGTTTCATCACTGGGATCAATCCACCCAAGCGCAGCGGTCCGCAGCGACCCTTGGCAGCACCGATGTCCAGGTTTGGATCGCTCAACTCCCGGCTGATGGAGGCATGCTGCCCGCACTCGCTGGAACCCTCCGCCCAGAC
Organism: Prosthecobacter sp.; assembly: GCA_043722215.1. Lineage (GTDB taxonomy): Bacteria > Verrucomicrobiota > Verrucomicrobiia > Verrucomicrobiales > Akkermansiaceae > Luteolibacter. The sequence continues at coordinate 1,903 of JAYSPI010000188.1, read as the reverse complement.
GAAATCGACCGCGCCAACCGCATCAGCTGGCCGGCCGCTCGTCACCACTTCATCTGGGGACGCGCCATCCTGCGGCAACTGCTAGGCGTCTGCCTGAATGTCGAACCCATCACCGTGTCAATTGGCTATGCGCCACGCGGCAAACCCTACCTGCTGCCAGCGCATGCTGGCGGGGATCTGCGATTCAACCTATCGCATTCGCATTCGCCCGTGCGCTCGCTGGTCGCCATTGCCGTGGCGCGCGGGCGCGATCTCGGCGTGGACATCGAGTGGATCTCCCATGCCCTCGATTGGTCTGCCATGGCCAATCGAATCTTTTCAGGATCTGAGCTCAAGGCACTGCGCGCCCTGGCCCGCCCACTCCAACGCCAGGCATTCTTCAATGGCTGGACACGTAAGGAAGCCTACCTCAAAGCCACAGGCGATGGGTTGTCCGATCCCCTGTCGGCCATTGAGGTCTCCCTCGCCCCAAACCAAAACCCCGAACGACTCCACATGCCCTCCCGCACAAGACCCGCGCACCGGTGGGACATGCAATTCATTCCCTTGCCACCAGAATATGCAGGCACGGTGGCCATTCAGGCACTTCGCGGCGAATCCCGACGTTTACTCTAGGCGCGCGATGAATGCGCCGACTGCGGATTCTGGCAGGTCGATCCAGACGTGATGCGGGTCACCGGGTGCCACCGTGATGCCTGCGCCCTCTACGTTCTCCATGCTCGTGACGCGTTGCCGCGAATTCCCGTTAGGTAATATCACCTCGATCATATCGCCTACCTCAAAACGGTTTTTCACCAACACCTCCATCAACCGCCGCGCCGGATCCCACCCCAATGCCATACCAACGTAACGTCCGCGGCCCGGAACCGAATGACTGTCGCTGTAGTTCTGATAACTTGAAGCCGCCTGCCGCTGGAAAAACCCACCCGTGTAGCCACGGTTGGCTAGCCCCTCGAGATCCGCTAATATCGTCGCATCAAACGACCGCCCCGCGTGCGTATCGTCAATCACTCGCCGGTACGCCTGGCAACTGCGCGCGACATAATACGGACTCTTGGTGCGTCCTTCGATCTTGAACGAATCAATGCCAATCTCCATCAATCGCGGCACGTGCTCGGCCGCTCGCAAATCCTTGGAGTTGAGGATATATGTCCCGTGCTCGTCCTCCTCGATTGGCATCAACTCGCCCGGGCGCTGGCTTTCTTCTAACAAAAACCCGCTCTCATCCGGATCACCTGCCGATGCCGATTGACTGCCGTGTAGTTGATATTTCCAACGGCATGAGTTGGTGCAGGCACCCTGGTTTGAATCACGACCGGTAAAATACCCGGACAGCAAGCATCGCCCGGAATAGGCAATGCACAGCGCACCGTGTACAAATACCTCGAGCTCGATGTCTGGACATTCCTGGCGGATCTCGGCGATTTCATCGAGGGTCAACTCGCGCGACAGGATAATGCGCGTCAGACCAAGCTTTTTCCAGAAGCGCACCGCAGCAGAGTTGAGCGTATTCGCTTGGACTGATAGATGCACTGGCATCTCCGGCCAGGCCTCGCGCGCCATCGCAATGAGCCCCGGGTCCGCCATGATCAAGGCGTCCGGCTGAAGCGCGACCACCGGAGCCATGTCGTTGACAAAGCTGCGCACCTTGGCGTTGTGCGGTAGCAGATTACTCACTACAAAAAACCGCTTCGCCTGCCGATGTGCCTCATCGATGCCTACCCGCAACGCCTCAACATTGCGAAACGAATTGTTGCGCACCCGCAGGCTGTAACGCGGTAAACCCGCATACACCGCGTCCGCTCCGAACCGGAAGGCCGCGCGCATCATTTCTAACGATCCCGCCGGAGCGAGCAATTCGGGTGCTTGCATGCCATCCAGTAAGCCGCCTCGTCGCCTCTTT
>JAYSPI010000187.1:0-8028 GCA_043722215.1 Prosthecobacter sp. | reverse complement strand
GTCACGAGTCTAGTGAATGGTTCACTGGTCCTCTACGACAAGCGCGATGTGGACCCCAAAAAGCCAGAAGCGAGCATAGCGGGCACCTGCAAGATCCCGCCTAACAGCAAGCGCGGAATCGTCGTGATCTTACCCAGCGCTGAGGGCACCAAGCCCGCCTACCGGATGATGTTCATCGACGACTCGGCCAAAGCATTCCCCAAGGGCGAATCGCGAGTGCTCACATTGATCCCCGGCGAGGCCGCCATCGAAGCCGGCGAACATAAAATCCCTGTCCACCCGGGGGTTCTCACCTCGATCCCTCCCGTCAAAAAGGTCAATGATTACAACATGGCCCAAACCAATTTCTATTATAAGAATAAGGACGCTTGGGTGCCTATCACCGAACGCCAATTGCAGTATCTCGACGCCTACCGGCGGATCTTCATCGTCCATACCACCCCGGGCGCACTCCAGCCGGCAGTCACCACGATTGTGGATACCGCGCCAGCTACGGCAGCGCCCCCTGCCACCACGTCGCGGTGAGCCAGGCGGCAGCGAACCGCGCCTCGCAACCCTGACCTCAAGGCAGATTGCTGGATCACAGCACCCCGCCACAGGCACCTGACTCACATGCCGCACTAGCGATTGCACTTGATCGTTAGCGCTCGTAGGAGCAATTTTTGCGCTGCCCGCGGTGGGCAGATCACAATCAAGGAGGGGGTTTATGAAGGATGGGAAGCAACGGATTCAAAAGGCAGTGGGCATGCAGTTCAGACCAAAACTGCTAGATATCTTCAATGGGAATTACGGCCGCCGCGAGTTGAGTAATGACCTACTCGCTGGCCTAACCGTCGGAATGATCGCGCTGCCCTTAGCGTTGGCACTGGGAATTGCCAGCGTGCCTGCCGGAATGGCAACGCCGTTTCCCGCGCCAGCGCTCGGTATTTTCACCGCGATCATCGCCGGCTTCCTGATCTCGGTACTGGGCGGGAGTCGGGTCCAAATCGGCGGACCAACCGCCGCCTTCATTCCAATCATCTTGCTCATTATTGAGCGTCACGGCTACAGCGGATTACTGTTAGCCACAGTGATGGCCGGGGGGATTCTCGTCATCATGGGCCTCACCCAAATGGGCTCACTCATCAAGTTCATCCCCTGGCCGGTGACCAGCGGCTTCACCACCGGCATCGCGGTGGCCATCATGGCCACCCAAACGGGTGATTTTCTCGGCATCCATACCCAGCAACCCGCACCGCGCGAATTCTTCGAGCGCCTCCACTGGCTGGGCACGCATCTAGCGGATATCAATCTTCCCACGCTGGTGCTGGCGATGGGTTGTCTAACGGTCATCGTATTATGGCCGCGACTCGGGTTAAAGCGAGTACCCGGCTCCATCGTGGCGATGCTCGGTGCCACTGCGCTGGTGGCGGTCTGCGGTTGGCAGGACAGCCTAGGAATTGCCACCATCGGCTCCAAGTTCGGTAGTGGTGCCATCCCGGCGGGGTTGCCCGGGCTCACCTGGCCGGTATTTGAGTGGTCGATGGTACGCGATCTAATCGGACCGGCAACGGCGATTGCCGTACTTGGTGCAATTGAATCGTTGTTATCCGCGGTGGTGGCCGACGGGTTGACCAGTGAGCGCCACGACAGCAACACCGAGTTGATCGCACAGGGCATCGCCAACATCGTTTGCCCGTTTTTCGGCGGCCTCCCAGCCACCGGCGCGATCGCCCGCACATCCGCCAATGTGAACAATGGCGGACGCTCACCGGTGGCCGGTATCGTGCATGCCGCCACGTTGTTAGGCATCATCCTGCTCTTCGCGCGCTGGGCGGTCTATGTGCCGATGGCGGCGATGTCAGCAGTGCTGGTATTCGTGGCTCTACGGATGGGCGAGTGGCATGAAGTCAAGCGCCTGCGGCTGATGCCACGCAGCGATGCGGCGGTGTTAGTAACGACCTTCGCCCTGACGGTGGTCTTCGACCTGGTGGTGGCGGTCGAGGTTGGCATGGTGCTGGCAGTGATTTTGTTCATCAAGCGCGTCTCGGAAACCACCGAGGTTTCGCGGGTCTTTGAATCCGACGTACTGGAATCACCCGAACAGCTCATGACTGGAAAAACCATCCCCGAGGGCGTGCTGGTTTACCGAATTTTCGGACCGTTTCTGTTTGGTGCCGCTGAAAAAATGGAGGATGCCATCGAGCGGGTCGCCGAGCTTCCGCGGGTGCTCATCTTACGCCTGCACCTTGTTTCGGCGATGGACGCGACAGCGCTCAATGCCTTAGAGAGCGTGGTCGAGCGGCTCCAACGGCACGGTGGGACGGTGATTTTGAGCGGCCTCCACCGCCAACCGCTTGAGATGCTCCGCAAGGCGGGATTTATCAAAATCATCGGCCGTCCGAACTTCGTCGCCCACTTCGACGACGCACTACTGCGCGCCAATGAGATTCTGGCGGCCTCGACTACTCCATGACGAATCGCTAGAAAAGGGGCATGACGCCCCTCCCCCATCAAACCACCGTATTCTAACGGCTGCCGCGTTCTAGCGAAGGCAACACCATTCGGCTCAGGAGATCTGTCCCTGATAGGCGGTGGCATCCATCAGCGCGGCGACGTCGGCGATGTTGTTGACGCGTAGTTTGAAGATCCACCCCATGCCGTAGGGATCGGTGTTGACGAGCGCCGGGTCGGATTCAACCGCTGGATTCACCTCCACCACTTCACCGCCCACTGGTGCATAGATATCGCTCGCCGCTTTAACCGACTCCACCACAGCGGTTGGATCACCAGCATCGACGGTGCGGCCGACAGCTGGGAGTTCGACAAAGACGACGTCGGTGAGTTCTTCCTGGGCATGGTCGGAGATGCCTACGGTGGCGATATCGCCATCAAGGCGGACCCATTCGTGTGATAGGCAGTAGCGGAGATCGGTCGGTGTATTCATAGGGTGATTGGTGAGATGAATGGTGATGGATTAAGCGATGCGGCTCGGTTGATAGAACGGTTTTTTAACGACTTGAGCGGGGAAGCGCCGCCCGCGCACCTCAATGGCGAGCTGGGTGCCGGGTTTCGAGTATTCGGCTGGCAGATAGGCCATACCGATGCCAGTCATGAGCGAAGGAGAAAGCACGCCGCTGGCCAGTTCGCCAAGGACTCGCCCCTCAGAGTCTGTGACCGGGTAATGAGAGCGGGGCGGCGCACCCTTGTCAGTGTATTGAATTGCGGTGAGCTTGAGCGCCGGACCATCTGATTTCTGGCGGACCAGCGTGTCACGGCCGATAAACTCCGACTTCGTTAAATCGCAGAAAAACCCGAGCCCCGCCTCGATGGGAGTGCGCTCCGGCGATAGGTCGTTGCCATTGAGCGGATAGCCCATTTCGAGACGCAGCGAGTCGCGCGCGCCGAGCCCGCATGGCGCGGCTCCTGCGGCGAGAAATTGCTCCCAGCAGCCAATGCTATGGGCGGCGGGGCAGAAGAACTCGAAGCCGTCCTCGCCGGTATAGCCGGTGCGGCAGACGATGGCACCAGTGGCGGTGGTGGCGATGCCATTGCGCGGTGGCAGCACGTCACCCGGGCAAACCGTCGCAAAGATGGATGCCGCATGCGGCCCTTGGATCGCCATGCCCGCCCACAACGGGCTTTCATTGCGCAGAGTGACATGCTCGTCTTGGTGGCTGGCTAACCAGAAAAAATCTTCCTCAATCATCGATGCGTTGACGACGAGGAAGTAGTCGGTGGCACCGGTGCGGTAGGCGATGAGGTCATCGATTACGCCGCCGGCTTCATTGAGCATGAGCGTGTATTGGCCCTGGCCGATCGCGAGTTTTGAAATGTTATTCGTGAGCATCCGGTTGAGCCACGCCTCGGCGGTTGGGCCGCCGACGAGGAACTGTCCCATGTGGGAGATGTCGAAAATCCCGGCTGCGCTGCGCACGGCGGTGTGCTCGGCAATGATCGATGTGTATTGGACCGGCATGTTCCAACCGGCGAATGGGACAAGGCGTGCGCCCAATGCTTGATGGGCGCTTTCCAGCGGGGAATGTTGCAAATCGATCATTTCGCCGCGAAGACTGCGAGGAGTCCCCCAGCTTGTCAATCCGGCTGAACCGCCGTTAAAAGATAACCCTCTTTGCCGTCCTTCACGAGCCAGCCGTGCGCAGTGAGCTCGCCACGCAACGTGTCGGATTCCCCCCAGTTCTTGGCTAACCGCGCCTGCCAGCGCGCATCGGCCAGCGCACGAATCGCCGCTGGAATGTCCGCTACCACCGCCGAGGCCTCCAGCGGCAAAATCAACCCGAGCGCGCGCAGCACCCGGTTGAAGCCGGCGAGCGCGGCGGCCGCCTGCGGGCCCGTGAGCGACGACGCCTCACGCAGTCCAGTGAATAGCCCGCCGAGGGCGGCGGGCGTGTTAAGATCGGCATTCAAGCTGTCCCAAGCCGCTTGGAATGGACCAAAGCGAACCGCATCGAGGGGGGTATCGGCGCCCATATGAGCGGCCAGCGTGCGGGCACCCTTGGCGAGCTTCGCCAAGGCCTCGCGAGCTGCCGCCAGCGATTCAAGCGTGAAGTTCATTGATTTCCGGTAGTGTCCGCCTAGCAGAACGTAGCGGACTTCCATCGGGGTGACGCCGCGCGCCTCCAAATCTGCTAGAGTGTAGAGATTACCCAGCGATTTGGACATCTTCCCGCCATCGACTAACAAGTGGGTGATGTGAAACCAATGCGCGGCAAAATGTCCGCCGCAGGCGCATGCGCTCTGGGCGAGTTCGTTTTCATGGTGTGGGAAAATCAAGTCCACGCCGCCCGAGTGGAGGTCGAACGAATCGCCGAGGTAGGTGTGGATCATCGCCGAGCACTCGAGGTGCCAACCGGGGCGGCCCTCGCCCCAGGGAGATGGCCAGAAGTTAGCACCGTCCTCGGGGCGGCGCGCCTTCCACAGCACGAAATCCGAGACGCTGTCTTTAGCGTATTCGTCGGCATTGGCCCGTGCGTTCTGGGTTTTCCCTAGATCCAACTCACGCTCGTCGAGGCGCGACAGTTTGCCGTAGCCCGGGAATGACGCAATTTGAAAATAGACCGAGCCATCGTCGGAAGCATAGGCGTGGCCGCCGCTCACTAACTGCTGGATGATTGAGATTTGTTGGGGGATATGATCGACAGCGCCGGGCTCGATGTGCGGTGGCAGCAACCCGAGCTTGGCGCAATCGGCGTGGAATTTAGCAGTCCAGCCGGCGGTAAAATCCATGAGTGTTTGGCCGGCCTTTTGTGAGTCGCGGATCGTTTTATCATCCACATCGGTGATATTACGGACGTGGAGGGTGCGCGTGCCGCCGGTTTCCAGCGTCCGCCGAAACACGTCTTGCAGAACAAACGTGCGGAAATTTCCAATGTGCGCCGGGCCATAAACCGTCGGCCCACAACAGTAAAACCGATAGGTCGAGCCATCAATGGGGTGCAGGTCGCGTTCAGTCCGGGTCAGCGTGTCAAATAGCCGCATGCGCGGGTGTAGGCAGTGGCAGGAGAAGAGGCAAGAGCGGTATTTTCCGTGATTCGCTCCTCCCCCCCCTCGCGACCGGTCATCTGCCCTTGCGCCAAGCGCCCGGACGCGGCACGGTCGGGCCATGCGATTTCAGGTATTTCTCAGCGGTGTTGCAGTGTTGGCGCTCGGCGCCGCCGCCACGCATCTCCTTGCGGGCAACGAATCCCTCGCGTTTTTACAAGGTGCGCTCACCCTGGGTGGCGGCATCATCATCTGCGGGTTGTTCGCTCTGAAATCCTACTGGCACGGCCTGATCGGTGCCGCCATCCTCGGATTGCTGGGTTGTGCTCGTGGCCTCGGCAACCTCCCCGATCTCCTCAAACTCGTCGCTGGCGACCGTCAGCGCGGCGCCGCGCCGATCATGGAATTGGCGGTCACCCTGATTTGCGGGTGGCTGCTGCTGCGCGTGCTGGGTGCCTTGCAACGCGAGCGGACACGGCGCATGCTCGCCCAGGAGCCCTGATCGAGTCACAGGCCAGCCCGGCGGAAGTCACAGCGAGCGAGCGAGCGAGGCTCACGCCTCACGCCTCAAACCGCGATCGGATCATGAGGCGTCAGGGGTGGTAGGCAGCGGCACTTTAACCGGTGGTTCGGGTGCAGGCACTTCTACCGGGGGAGTGGGTTTGGGCAAGGTATCTGTCCACGAGTGGAGTTGAACGCCCGTCCCCTCGCCGCCGATTTCAGCGAGCAAATCGTGGCACCGCAGTCGCCATTTTTCATAATCCGGCGGCGAGTGTTGGGGGTCACGGCTGCCGCAAAACACCAAATAGCAGACTTTGAGGTCTGATACCGGGCGGTTCGAGGGAGTCGCTTTCGGGTTCACCTCACGGGCGACGCGCAGCGATGCCTCCCCGACTTTGAAGGTTGGCCCGCCGTCACCGACAATCGCCGGGTAGAGGTTCGCTCCATGGATGATGACTGCGTAATCGCCGATTTTGGGTGCGAACGGGTCTTTGGAGGTAAGGATGTTCACTGGGATGACGATGAACGGGTCGTACTCCGCGATGAGGAAGCTGCGGCACTTGAGATCCTCGATGCCCCGTTTGAGAAATGAGAGGCGATCCTTGAGCCAGGATTTCCGGTCGGCGGGTGTCGTGCGGTCGGCTAATTCCTTTTCACCGCTCGTTACGCGCTTCTCCCAACCGGCGACGAGCGGGTTGGGAGTGGCCGATTGCTTGGGCCAGCCGTAGCTGGTATAAGGCTGATAGTTGCTAGAACTGATGATTTCCTCGGGCATGACCGGCAGGCGGTCGCCGTCCGAACCGTCGGCGACGACGTCCATATCTGCCTGCATGAAGAACACCGGATGGCCGACCGAGGTGCGAAATTGCAGGATCGTCTCGCAATCGTAAACATTGTGCTTGGTAAGCAACTCGTTGAGCGTGTTGGCATCCCGCCGGACCCGCGCCATCTTGTCCGCAAACAACTTGTAATACCAACCCGACACCTCAGATTTGGCGATCATGGCAGGCAATCCTGGCAGGATCGAGGGCAGCGCAGGATTCGAGGATTCAAGATCAGCCATGGTCTTGGCCGGGGTAGGCAGGCGGAGTTTGAGTTGATAGCACGCGGTGTAGCTCGATTCGTCGAGGCGTTCGCGCGATGCGATGCCGCCTTTTTCCACTGTGACCTCGGTCTTGAAAGGAATCCCTGAACGCAGCTTCCGCACGTCCGTCACCGTGCCCATCTCTAGCGGCCCGAGCCAATCGCGACGGCTTGCCTCGGCCGCTTGTTTGGCGGCGGTGATTTTCATAGCGGCGAGCTGCCGCTCGAGTTCCTGGTTCATTTCGGCGCGCAGACGCGACTCGATCTGGCGGCGGATATCCGTTTCATCGGGCGAGATCACGACTGGTGGCGGCACCAAAACCTCGCGAAGGCAGCCCCTGATTTTGGCTGGTATGCCCATGATGCACAGGGCGAGGGCCACACCAGCCATCACGAGAAAGATCGCCAGAATCCTGACAATCCACTGCCGCGTGCGTTTGATTGGCCGTACTCGCTCGTCCATACGCGGGCACCCTAGCAACATTTTCGCCGCCAGCAATCCTGCCGTCAGCGAATGTTCTTCTAAGCAGGGCAAGGTCCAAACAAAAAACCCCGGCATCCACGAGGATGCCGGGATTTTGTGGTTAGGCGCTTACGATTTAGGCGGTAGCAGCCTCTTCCTCGTCGTCCACGGATTCGCGGACTGGGATGATAGGCTCGGGTTCCTCGACGGTGAACTCGAACTCCGCATCGCGGTGGCATGGGAAGCCTGTCCCCGCTGGGATGAGGTGACCCATGATGACGTTTTCCTTGAAGCCGGTGAGGTAATCGACCTTGCCCAGGGTGGCAGCTTCGGTGAGGACGCGGGTGGTGTCCTGGAACGAGGCGGCGGAGATGAAGGAGTCGGTTTCGAGCGAGGCTTTGGTGATACCGAGCAGGACGGGGACGGCCTCGGCAGGCTTGCCACCCTTCTTCTCGACTTCCTCGTTCTCTTTCTCAAAGGCGAGGCGGTCGATCTGATCG
>JAYSPI010000186.1:0-8126 GCA_043722215.1 Prosthecobacter sp. | reverse complement strand
CCGATCTCACCGAGGTGCAAGTCTATTCCCCCGCCGCCCACCCGCGGGTGGGCGAGGATCTCTATCGGTTCGAAAAGGCAGACACCACCCGCGATGAGGAGTTCACCCGCTGGCTGCGCGCCTTGCCCAAACCGGTGGCCATCCTCGCCTGCAATGACATCCGCGGCCAGCAGGTCATCAACGCCTGCCGAGAAGCAAACATCAAGATGCCCGCTGAGGTGGCCGTCCTGGGCGTCGATAATGACGAAATGATTTGCCGACTCTGTCGCCCAACCCTCTCGAGCATCGAACCGGATGTGGAGCAAATCGGGTATCTCGCAGCCCAATTCATCGCCGATCAACTGGCGGGCAAGCCCGTTGCACCGCGCGTGCTAGTGCCGCCACGCCAGGTGGTCCAGCGGCAATCGACCGACACGGTGGGAGCGGAGCACCCACTCGTGGTGCAGGCTGCGCGAATCATCCGCAACCAGAAAAACAATAAGGCCTCCGTCGCGCAAATTTGCCAAGCCACAGGAGTCTCGCGCTCCACCTTGGACCCGTTGTTTCAGGAACATTTGGGCCGCACGGTTGCTGAAGAAATCACCCGTGTCCACTTGCTACGCAGCCAACACCTGCTGCGCAACTCATCCCTGTCAATGACCGCCATCGCCGAGCGCTGCGGATTTTCATCCGCCACCTACTTCTGCCGCTTCTTCAAACGCGGCACCGGCCAAACCCCCGAAAGCTACCGCAAATCCTAATCGCCAAGCCGCATCTCGCGGACAGGCTTTGTGCTTTTGTTAGCCTGGCACCCCCAGGGATGAAGGCAGTGAAAGCACTTCGAGTGGTTCTGGCGATGACGACGGCGGCGCTGGCCAACCCGTCCGACCCTGGCGCGTCTGCGGTGGAGTTCCTAGAAAAAACCCGCGCCAAATCGGTGAATCTCGAGCCCGGCGGCGATTCCGCGCTGGTCGCCCAAACGAGCACCCAAAAACGCCAGCAAATTGCCCACCGCCTCGACCGAATGGCACGCGACCTCGCCACCGGCCGCCTCGAGGTCGGCGCTCAGCAAGTCGATGATGATCTAGCCGCCGTGCTGGTGCGCAAAATCGGCGGTTTCGACCCGAGTGAATGGCAAGCATTTCCAGTCGCCATGGTGAAACGTGGCACACACTGGCTCGCGGCTCCCGTGCCCGCCTCGTTTGAAAACGCGGCCATCGGCTATACCCCCAGCCTCCGCCATCGCCTCGCCACCCTCGAAGATTGGATGCTCAACGAACAAGCACGCGACCTGCCGTGCCTCCACCACCAAGCGGCCGACCGCCTTCGGCTCCAAATCGCCACCAGCCTACCGCCAGCCACCGTGAGGGGCTTCGCCGCCGGCCAAGCCGCCCAGCGGTTCCTCACGGCCTGCGAGCAACGCAACCTGCCCGCAGCCCTCGGCCTCCTCGGCGGACTGTCGGCAGCATGACCCGATGACTGGTCGCTCCGGCTGCAAGCGGCCACAGCAGGCATCGCCGTGGCTACCCCACACCGGCGTGGCTCCCATTGATTTCCCCGGATGTGTTGCGGGCCGTCGTTCACCATGAGGACGACGGCAATGCCGCCCAAGTCACCCTCGCCTACCTCGATCCCACTCGCGAATCCGCCAAGCGCACGCTGCCACACGTCGATCTCATCCAGTTGGAACTCGCCAAATCCTCGGACGGCTATTGGCGAATCAATCTACCCAGCCAGTTCCTCCAGGCCCAGGGCCCGCCCGACGACACCACCGATGAGAACCTCGACGCGGACCTCCTCAACGCCTTACCCACCACTCTCGCCGCGCTGCACCCGCCCACACCCATGCCGACCGCGGCAGCCGCTCTGCACGCCGTGTTGGCCAGCCGACAACACGACGACCCGGGTGCCTTGACCTCCTTGATCCAGCCCGACGCTGACCCCGCTGCCACCCGCGCATCCTGCGCCCGCGCAACCCAACTGCGGTGGTCACTGCGCGAGCCGTCCACCGTCCACCGTCCACCGTCCACCGTCCACTGCCCACTGCCCACTGCCCACTGCCCACTGCCCACCGTCCACCGTCCACCGTCCACCGTCCACCGTCCACCGTCCACCGTCCACCGTCCACCGTCCACCGTCCACCGCCCACTGCCCCGTGCCTCTCGCCAGCCACGCCGTGCGGGATGTCGCCGCCGCCACCTGCCAATTGTTTTCCGCCCGAGATCCGGACCGGCTGGTGCTCAAAACCCTGTATTTTACTAGATCTAACAACGGTTGGTATTGGACACACCACCCGCCCCCACCCGCAGTGCATGCGCTGCGCGAATGGACTGACGAGCAATCCCGCCACTGGCCAGACCACTGGTAGCAGGTGATTCCAGGCGACAGCTCGCATCTCGCCACCATCCCGGACACCCCCGCACCGAGCGAAGAACCCGCACGCCAATTGATCGAGGAGTGGCTGCAGGCGACACGCGCCGGCGACCTCATGACCGCTCTGCGCTTGACCACCCGCGACAGCAACCCCGCTCTACTGCGCAACCTTGACTACGAAATCGCCTACGCACGCCGCAGTTCCCCACCCACCACCATCACAGGCATCCACGGCAGCGGCAGTTGGACCACCGTCACCACCCGCACCCACCTGGATGGCAAACCCTCGTTCCCCATGTACCCTATCATCCCCCCCCCGCCGGCCCGCGCATCCTTCTCGAAATCGACCTCTGCGCCGCCACCACCCGCAGCCGCGACTTCCTCAACCAGGCCGCACTGGAGCGCCTGCACCTCGCGAGTCCGGCCGTCGCAGAGTCCTTGAAAGCACTCATGCTCATCCACCAGGCCGAGTGCCTGACGCCGCTACCCTGAGCCGCCATTCCCGTCAAAAAATGCAGATTGCTTTGAGTTGATATCCTTGTTTCTGTTGGGGGCCGCGCCAACATGCATCTATCACACCCACCCTCCCGCGCCCGTGCGGGCTTGCCTGCACCTACTGGTACAGGCGTGGCGGCCATGACGCTGCTAGAAATGACGATGGTTATTCTAGTATTGATGATCTTGATCACAGTGCTTTTTATAGGCGCTCGCTCGTGGAAACGCGGCTCCGACCGCGCGCTATGCATCATTCAAATCCATAACGTTCAACTCGCCGTCCGCAGTTATGCCAATCTCTATGGCTTCGCTCCTGGCACCAATGCTCCCAACTTGAAAGCCCAGCTAATCGGGTTCGGGCGCTTCATTGAAACCACCCCGATCTGCCCGAGCGGCGAGGATTACACGTTTGGCCAAACGTACGGCTCCAACACGATCCCCCCACTTGGCGCACTTTATATGGAATGCCCGCTCGCCGCCGAGTCGGACCACCAGCCTCACCTCACCCCGGATTGGTGACCCCCACGCGATCACGTAGGTTTAAAACTCGCCGCAACATGGCAAACCTTGTCATTGTCTTCGACGATGCGTTTTCCGCTGTGGTTTCTGAGTCCCAGTTGACAACACCTGTTCAGCATAATGTGTGAATGCCCCGCTTGCGCGTCAGCGTAAGCGGGGTATTTCTTTTCCTGCACGTGCGAAGTCCTCACTCACTTCCTCGCACGCGCGCATCATAAAAAAATTGCAGGAGCGGCCACGGGTCACTATTGCCGCCTCATGGTCATCGCGTTTCACAAGCCCTACGGCGTGCTCTGCCAGTTCACCCCGGACCTACCCGGCCAACGCACTCTCGCTGAGTTCAACTTCCCACCCGCCGTCTATCCCGTCGGCCGCCTCGACCTGGACTCAGAAGGCCTCCTCGTCCTCACCGACGAGGCCGGCTTCAACCACCGCCTGCTCAACCCCACCGCCGCCCACCCACGGACGTACCTCGCCCAGGTCGAGGGCATCCCCACGCCCGATGCTCTCGCCCGTCTGCAACGCGGCGGACTGGAAATCCAAGGATACCAGACGCTGCCGTGCCGCGTACGACCGCTCGACCCGCCACCCAGTGTGGCACCCCGCAATCCGCCGGTACGCTTCCGCCAAGCCATCCCCACCAGCTGGTTGGAACTTCAACTCACCGAAGGCAAAAACCGCCAAGTCAGGCGTATGACCGCCTTAGTCGGCTACCCGACCCTGCGCTTGATCCGCACCGCCATTGGTGGATTGACCGGCACCGGCCTGGCCATGGGGACGTGGCACGAGCTGAAACCCACGGCCATCACCGCTATCTGGCAAAAATAACCCGCCGCCATGGGGCTGGCGGCAATCCCGCGCTTTTCTTTTACCAATCCCGGCCTAGGGTACGCGCCCGCGAATGACCGACCAGCACGCATCCCCGATCCGGCAAATCTCCGGAATCACCGCCACCTCCATCGTGATCGCCAACATGGTCGGCACCGGCATTTTCACCAGTCTTGGCTTTCAAATCGGCGACCTCCCCAGCGGCTTTGCCATCCTCATGCTATGGCTCATCGGCGGCGGCTGCGCCCTGTGCGGCGCGCTTTGTTACGCCGAATTGGCCACCGCCATGCCGCGCTCGGGTGGCGAGTATCATTTCCTGGGCACCATCTATCATCCAGCGCTGGGCTTCGTCGCCGGCTGGATCTCCGCCACCGCAGGCTTCGCTGCGCCCGTTGCCCTCGCCGCGATGGCATTTGGCAATTACCTCACCGGCGTGCTGCCAGGGGTGTCGCCGCTGCTCGCCTCGCTGGCCGTGGTGTGGCTAGCGACGCCATTGCTGTTAGCCGATGGCCAACTGGGCAGCCGGTTTCAAAATGCCATGACCGTGCTGAAAGTGGCCTTGATCGTCGGGGTCATCGCGGCCGGTTGCTGCGCGGGTCACACGCAACCGGTCACGTTTCTGCCGCAACCCGGCGATGGCGGCTTAATCGCCAGCGGGCCATTTGCAGTCAGTCTGGTCTATGTGATGTTCGCGTATTCTGGCTGGAATGCCTCAACCTACATTGCGGGCGAAATGCGCAACCCGTCGCGCACGATCCCCCTCTCGGTTGGGCTCGGCACCCTCGTGGTGACCGGCTTATATGTGGCAGTCAATGCGGTATTAATGCGCTCCACCCCGGGTGCCGAAATGGCAGGGAAGGTGGAAGTTGCCCTGACCGCCGGCCCGTATTTATTCGGCCCGGCAGGAACTCGCATCATGGCCGGCTTAATCTGCTTAGGCCTGGTGTCCACCATCAGCGCAATGATGTGGATCGGCCCGCGGGTCATGGTCGTCATGGGCGAAGACCTGCGCGGACTGCGGTGGTTCGCCGGCAGAAACCGCCACGGCACCCCGGTACGCGCCACTCTCGTGCAATTCGCTCTGGTCAACTTGTTCCTAGTCACGGCCCACTTCGAGCAAGTGCTCACCTGCGCCACCTTCGTGCTGCAGCTGTGCTCGTTTCTCACGGTATTGGGCGTTTTTGTGCTGCGCCGCCGCTGCCCGAACCTCCCACGACCCTACCGAACCTGGGGCTACCCAGTCACGCCCGCGTTGTTTCTGGCGGTCACCGCCTGGATGCTCTGGCACATCCTATGCTCCAAACCCATCGAATCCCTCGTCGGCCTAGGCACTGCCGCCGTCGGACTGATCCTCTACTTGCTTTCCGTAAAGAACCCGACACCATCGCACCCCACCCCACCATGAGCAGGCATCATCCATTCATTGCAGCCACCACCACCGCGATCCTGCTGGCCAGCCACTTGGCCGCCCAATCCCCCGCCACTCCGCCCAATGACACCGCGCGCCTGCTGGCCGGCTTAATGCCCGCTACGGACGCTGCACTGGTCGCCATGACCCAGTCACCGGCTTGGCAACAACACGCAAATTTCTTCGATTCGGCATGGGCCAACCTCGAAAAAAGCCAACTTCTCAAAGTGCGCAGCTGGGCGAAATCGCGGATACCCGACGCCTTTTCAGCAACAACGACCGCCTTCTACATGTTCAGCGGTCCGGATTTCCTCTATGCCGACACCTTTTTCCCGCAGGCATCGACCTATGTGCTGTGCGGCATCGAACCGATTGGCCCCTTGCCGGATGTTTCCAAAATCACCCCGCAGGCGTTAGGCGGCGAGTTGCACACCCTGCAGGGGTCGCTCAATTCGGTCCTGAACTTCAGCTTCTTCATCACCAAAGATATGAAGAACGACTTCCAGAACCACTCGATGAGTGGCACCCTGCCGATTCTCTATATCTTCCTCGCCCGTTCCGGGAAAACGATCACCGATGTGAGTTATGTGAGCGTCAACGACCAAGGCTCCCTCACCACCCAACCCGACGGCGCGCGCAGTCCATCCTCGCCCGCCCCTGGCGTCTGCATCCACTTCCTAGCAGATGGCTCGGACACCCCGCGCACATTGTATTATTTCAGCACCGACCTCTCGGACTCTGGGTTGAAACGCAGTGGATTCCTCAACTTCCTCAAAACCCTGGCACCCGCCAACAGCTGCGTGAAGTCAGCCTCCTACTTAATGCACGAAAGCTACTTCTCTAACATCCGCGCGTTCTTATTAGAAAACGCAACCACCGTGGTGCAAGACGACTCGGGCATCCCGATTGCATATTTCACGCCCGACGCGTGGCAGTTGCGAGTCTTTGGAAGTTACCCCGGGCCGATTCCGTTGTTCAAGAACTGTCTGCAACCGAAGCTGGCCGAGTATTACCACACGACCCATCCGGAGCCATTGAATTTCGGCATCGGTTACCGCCACCATGCCGGTGAGTCCACCCTGATGGTTGCCACCCGCCAGTCTGCCACCACCCCGCCACCGCCGCCGGCGCGCGCCGTGATTGTTCCAGAGCCGAGCGCCACGCCCCCGCCCACCCTGTAAGCGTCACTTACCGCTGCAGGATCCGACGCAGGAATTCCGCATCCGAAAACCGCGCATGGTCGCCTTGCCGCACAATCACCAGTTCCAGAGACGGTATCACAAACAAGCGCTGATAGCCAGACCCCACCGCCGCCACCAAATCGCTCGGCGCACTGCGGCAAATGCAACGCTGATGCCAGTCTTGGTCCTGCCACTTCTTTTCCAATAGATCCTCGATGTCCGTCTCACGGGTGCCGCTGTGCTTGGCACCTTGGTTCAACCAGAAGCCCAGCCCAAACATCGGGTTGATCCGGGTGCCCGAAAAACACTGCCAAAAATCCTTCTCCCGCACGATCTCACGACGATCATACGTGCCCCGCCCCAACACCATTTGCCCAAATCTCATCCATTGCCGTGCCGTCAACCGGAAACCGCTGGCCACTAATGGATTGCCCTGCAAATCGCTCCGATACTCGACCCCGCCCATCCCTAACGGATTCAGCAACTTGTGCTGGACATAACCAAACGGCGACTCCCGGCGCGGCGCAAGCTTGCGCCGCAGCACTTCACACAGCACCTGACCGTGGCTCGGCCCGTAGGTGAATGCCGCACCCACGGGTGCCACCACCGGCGCGCGCACGGCCAGAGCATTGCGATCCGTCACCTGGTCAGAATGCAGGTGGAACACCGGATCCAAGCCGTCGCTGAAATTCATCATATCGCGCAGCGTGATGGCACGCCGACGCGGATCGCCACGCCACTCGCCAATGGTGTTAGATACGGGTTCATCGAGGTGAAGCAACCCCTCTTGGGCCGCCACCAACGCCGCCATGGTAAAAAACGACTTGGTTCCGCTGTAAATTTGCCGCGTCACCTGCGGCCCGCCGCCATTGGGATAGTCCTCGATCAGCGTCTTGCCGTGCTGCACCACCAACAACGAGCAACCACGACGCGCCGCTGAATAATCTGCCGCCGCGCGCAACGCCTGTGGCGTCAACTCCGCCCAAGCCGCTGGCCCGAACCACAACGCCAGCGCGCACCACCCCAGTGGGTGAAAGCACCCGCGCCGCACGCGGTGGACAACAGAGATGGCAAGTGACAAGAACATGGCGCGCAATGCTGGCGTGCAAGGTAATGGCCAGCGAAACATGCGCAACCCTGGATTCCTCGCCCCCACAGGGTGCCCGCAGAAATCACGGCGCTTCGGGCCACCGCTAAATCAACAGAGTCCACCCACATGGGAATCGTTCAATTGTCCGTTGATCTGCTAGAATCCCGAAAGACTGCCGAACGCGATGAGCGATGGCACCGCTGCCCAAGCGGATGCGCACATCGCTTGGGCAGGTGGCGGCCGGGTAGTTGGC